>JBDTKT010000168.1:0-31724 GCA_039935195.1 Mycobacterium sp. | reverse complement strand
GGCCGAACGCCTCGGCGACCTGCAGCGCCAACTCGCGGGTCGGTGCCAGCACCAGCGCCTGGGTCACCTTGCTGGCGGTGTCGATCTTGGACAGGATCGGGATCGCGAACGCTGCGGTTTTGCCGGTACCGGTCTGAGCCAGACCGACCACGTCCGAACCCGCCATCAGCGCAGGGATAGTCGCGGCCTGGATGGCTGACGGCGTCTCGTAGCCGACATCGGCGACAGCCTGCAACACCAGGGGGTGGATCTGTAGATCGGCAAAGGTCGGGGAGGGTGCGTCCGGCGAGTTCATAGCGCATAGCATTCTACGGGCAATTCCGGTATCCGCTGTGCCACCGGCGGTCGGGCGGCCGCCGCGAAGGGTTCATTGCCCGAACCGGCCCGCGTCGGCATCCGACTATTTCATCACCGTCGAATGACCGAGCCGGCAACGCCGCGCCTGCCACGATCACCCGCACGTTGCCGGTACGGTGCGCGTTATGCGGTGGTCTGCCAGTCCGTTCCAACATCTGACGAGTGTGCTTGTCGCCTCGTTGGCCGCCGCGACGCTGGCCGGTTGCGGCTCTGGGGACTCCACCGTCGCCAAAACACCGCAGGCCACCGGCGGCAGTGTGCCGTCGTCGGCCGCAGCCGAACCGCCCGACGCTAGTCGTGCAACCGGCACCAATGCCCCGCCGGACCCGTGCGCGGTCAACCTGGCTGCCCCGGCGATCGCCAAAGCGGTCTCGGAGCAACCCCCCGACCCGCGCAGCAAACAGCCGTGGAATCCCGAACCGCTGGCCGGCAACTACAGCGAGTGTGCCGACCTGTCAGCGGTGATCATCAAGGCCAACACCAACGCCGAGCATCCCGGCACCCGGGCCGTGCTGTTTCACCGCGGTCAGTACGTTCCACAGGCCGTGCCGGACACTTACGGGTTCAACGGGATCGACCTCGCCCACTGCACCGCCGACACCGTCGCACTGCAGCACGCCAGCGGCATCGAGGGGTTGACCGGCGTGGTGAGGTTCCACTGGAACGGCAACGGCGTCGAGATCATCGGCAACACCGGTGGCGCAACATCAGGTCCTCATTAGCGTCCATCGTCAGGGCGTGGCTAGCGTCAACCGTCGGGGTAGGAGTGCCGCCCCAGGACGTCCGTGTCGTCAGGATCGTAGAGACGGTGCCGGCTACGGCGCGACGCCCCGCCGCTGATCTCGTATTTGGCCAGGGTGTCGACGGCCGGTGCCCCGTTGACGATCGGCCGCAGATGGTGCGCACCCCCGACGTCAAACCCGTTGTGGGTAATGGTGACCCACTCCGGCCCCGGCTCCTGGGCCGGCGACAGGACACGAACGGTCAGCGGCTCGGTGTCGGGCTCGTGGTGATGGTCCTCGTGACGATGGAGGTCGTCGGGACGGTGGTGATCCCGGGTGACGACCGGGATCACGTCGGTGGGGTCATCGAGGAAGTCGGCTCGGGAAAAGTTCCCGAAGTCCCCGCGATCCTCGGAGTGACCGAACTCACCGAAGTCGCCGAAGCCGTCGTCGTCGATGCCGTCGATGTCGATGGGTCCCGGCGTATCTCCTCCCGCGCCGGCCAGTGCCCAGTGCGGTTGCCGCACCGACGTGACGACGAACCCAGCCATGAACAGTGCCGCAGCGACGCCGAGCAGGGCGATGAACGCCGGCAACAGCGTCGACTCCGACATAGCGAGCGCAAACAGTTCGTGGAGGAACTCCGGCAACTGCAGTATCGGTCCCCCGCCATCCCCGGATCCCGGCGTTCCGCCGCCCGGCATCGGGGGCATGTCGACCGAGATCCGCGATGTCATGAACGCGGCCATGCCCGCACTGCCCAGCACCGCGCCGACCTGACGGGTGGCGTTGTACACCCCCGAACCGGCGCCGGCCAGGTGCAACGGCAGGTTACGGGTGGCGGTGGCGGCCAACGGCGACCAGATGAACGCCATGCCGACACCGATCGCGGCGAACGGCAGCACCAGCCGCCAGATCGGGGTGGTGGCAGTCATCTCGATCGACAGCCACGTCAGCGCGATCGCCAGCACCGAGAAGCCGAACCCGATCACCGACCGCGGATGCGACCGGTCGACGACCTTGCCGACGACCGGCGCCAGCACGCCGGTCGCGATCGCCATCGGCGCGATCAGCAGCGCCGACCGAGTCGGTGATAAGCCGCAAACCGCCTGGGCGTAGAACATCACCGGCAGCACCATCGCGGTGGCCACGAAGCCGATCACAGCCACGCCGAGGCTGGACAGGCTGAAGTCGCGGTCGCGAAAAATGTGCAGCGGGATCAGCGGCTCACCGGTGTTGGCGTCCTGCCAGTAGATGAACACCACCAGAGCGACGATTCCGCAGGCCACCATCACCCAGATCCACGGCGCCCACCCCCTCGACTCGCCCTCCTGCAAGGCGAAGACGACCAGGAACACCCCCACGCCGGACAGCGCGACCCCGATCAGGTCGAACCGGTGCGGGTGGGTCGGCAGATCGGGCACCAGCAGGAAGGCCAGCACGAGCCCGACGACACCGACCGGGACGTTGACGAAGAAGATCCACTCCCAGCCGAGCCCATCCACCAGGACGCCACCCGCGAGCGGACCGATCAAGGTCGCGACGCCCGCGGTGGCCCCCCAGACGCTCATCGCCATCCCGCGTCGTTCGGGCGGGAAGATCCGGGTGATCATCGACAGGGTCTGCGGGGTCAACAGCGCAGCTCCGATGCCCTGCACCGCGCGGGCGGTGATCAACATCTCGATGCCGCCGGCCAGTCCGCACCACAGCGAAGCGGCGGTGAACACCGCCAGTCCGATCAGGTAGAGGTTCTTCACGCCGAACCGGTCTCCGAGTCGGCCGGCGACCAGCAGCGGCACCGCATAGGCCAGCAGATAGGCACTGGTCACCCAGATCACTGCGTCATAGCCGATGTCCAGGGCGGTCATGATGCTGGGGTTGGCGACCGCAACGATGGTGGAATCGACCAGGATCATGAAGAAACCGACCATCATCACCCACACCGCGTGCCACGGGTCGGTCGGCGGCATAGGGTCGGGACGCGCCGGCCCGGCACGTCGTGCGCGGTCGCCGGGCTGCGCCCGGATCATCGCGGTGGTCATATCCTCACCTTGGATCGGCCTGGTGTCGCGGACCACAACACGGCCCACCTATCGCCGGGCGTCCTGGGCCGGGGCCGGTTCCGGGCGGAGTTCACCTGGTGCGACGCTACGGACAGAATCTGTCGTGGACAACTCCGGCCATCGACGGCGGCGTTCGCTGCCGGACCCCGGCCCGGCCGGTGAGACGGGTAAACGGCCTTCGGGGCATTAGCCTGAGCCCACCTGATCGGAACGGGAGGCACCATGTTCACCCGACGTCGCCGGGCGACAAAGAATCCGGCGACTGCTACCGGAGACGAAAAGCCCAGCATGCCGGCCCGCGCGTTGTCGCGTGCCATCGAGCGCAGCACCCGGGTGCAACGCCCGGCGGTACAGGCCTACCTGGACCGGCTACGCAACGCCAATCCCGATGCCGCGCCGGCCGATATCGTGGCGAAACTGGAGAAGCGTTACCGGGCCGCCGTGACCGCCAGCGGTGCGACGGTGGGTGCGACGGCCGCGGTGCCGGCGATCGGCACGCTGCTCGCCTTCTCGGCGGTGGCTGGGGAGTCCGCGGTGTTCCTCGAGGCGACCGCGTTCTTCGTGCTCGCCGTCGCCGAGGTGCACGGCATTCCCGCCGAACACCGGGAACAACGCCGCGCGCTGGTGTTGGCCGTCCTGGTCGGAGACGAAGGCAAGGGCGCGGTGGGCGAACTGCTCGGCTCGGGCCGCACCAGCGGCGCATGGCTGGCGGAGGGAACCGCGACATTGCCGCTGCCGGCGGTGTCGCAGCTGAACTCCCGACTGCTGCGTTACTTCGTCAAGCGGTACACGCTGCGCCGGGGGGCCCTGATCTTCGGCAAGTTGTTACCGGTGGGGCTCGGCGCAGTGATCGGTGCGGTGGGAAACCGGCTGATGGGCAAGAAGATCATCGGAAATGCCCGCAAAGCGTTCGGCGCCCCGCCCGCCGACTGGCCGGTCGTCTTACACCTGGTGCCGACCCCGCACGTCGACGACACCGACCGGGAACTACCGTCGGTTTGATCCGGGCCGTTCCGGCCGGTAACCGCGGCCTGGCGGAATATCCACAAGGCGCTAGCCTTTATGCGGGCGGGAACCCGCAGGACAGCACGCGGATGACAGCCCGGATGTCAGCAGAACACAGGAGCCAGATAGCGGTGGCGGACATAGTCCGCCCAAAAACGAAGAATTGAGGCGAGTCGCTGCCGTGAGCGGTATCAGTTCATCTTTCGGTCAGAATGAATGGCTAGTTGAGGAGATGTACCGCAAGTTCCGCGACGATCCGTCCTCGGTGGATCCGAGCTGGTACGAATTCCTGGCCGACTACAAGCCCGAATCGGCCGGCGAGGTCCAGCGGACCGATGGGCGGGCGGCCGAACAACCCGCGACCGCGCCGGCGGCACCACCGGTTGCTGCGGCACCACCGGTTGCTGCGACACCACCCGTCGCGGCCCCCGCGGCCCCCGCCGCACCCGCAGTCGCACCGGCCACCCCCGCCCCGGTGGCCAAGTCAACCGTCCCCGATGAAGACGACCAGGTGCAGGTACTGCGCGGCGCCGCTGCGGCCGTCGTAAAGAACATGTCCAGTTCGCTGGAGGTGCCGACGGCCACCAGCGTTCGGGCCATCCCGGCCAAGCTGATGATCGACAACCGCACCGTGATCAACAATCAGCTCAAGCGCACCCGCGGCGGCAAGATCTCCTACACCCACCTGCTGGGCTACGCGATGGTGCGGGCGGTCAACAAGTTCCCCAACATGAACCGGCACTTCGCCGTGGTGGACGGCAAGCCCAGCGCCGTCACGCCCGTGCACACCAATTTGGGCCTGGCGATCGACCTGCAGGGCAACAACGGGAAGCGGACACTGGTGGTGGCCGCCATCAAACGCTGTGAGACGTTGGGCTTCGCCCAGTTCGTGGCCGCCTACGAAGACGTCGTCCGCCGCGCCCGGGACGGCAAGCTGACCGCCGAAGACTTTGCCGGCGTGACGATCTCGCTGACCAACCCCGGCACCATCGGCACCGTGCACTCGGTTCCGCGGTTGATGTCCGGCCAGGGCGCGATCATCGGGGTCGGCGCGATGGAGTACCCCGCCGAGTTCCAGGGCGCCAGCGAGCAGCGCATCGCCGAACTCGGTGTCGGCAAGGTGATCACGCTGACCTCCACCTACGACCATCGCATCATCCAGGGCGCGGAATCCGGCGACTTCCTGCGCACCGTCCACGAGATGCTGCTCTCCGACGATTTCTGGGATGAGATCTTCTTCGAGCTCGGCACCCCTTACGAACCTGTGCGGTGGCGTACGGACAACGCGGACGCGGTCGTCGACAAGAACGCCCGCGTGGTGGAGTTGATCGCCGCCTATCGCAACCGCGGGCACCTGATGGCCGACATCGACCCGCTACGGCTGGACAACACCCGGTTCCGCAGCCACCCCGACCTCGACGTCCAGAGCCACGGCCTGACCCTGTGGGATCTGGACCGGGAGTTCAAGGTCGAGAGCATCCCGGGCGGCGACTACCGCAAGTTACGCGAGATTCTGTCGGTGCTCCGCGACGCCTACTGCCGGCACGTCGGGGTCGAATACACCCACATCCTCGAACCCGAGCAGCAGCAGTGGCTGCGGGAGCGCATCGAGGTCAAGCACGTCAAACCGACGGTGGCCCAACAGAAATACATTCTGAGCAAGCTCAATGCCGCCGAGGCGTTCGAAACGTTCCTGCAGACCAAGTACGTTGGGCAGAAGCGTTTTTCACTGGAGGGTGCCGAGACCGTCATCCCGATGATGGACGCCGCGATCGACCAGTGCGCCGAGCACGGGTTGGACGAGGTTGTCATCGGCATGCCGCACCGCGGCCGGCTCAACGTGCTGGCCAACATCGTGGGCAAGCCCTACTCGCAGATCTTCACCGAGTTCGAAGGCAACCTCAATCCGGCCGAGGCACACGGCTCCGGCGACGTCAAATACCACCTCGGGGCCACTGGCGTTTATCTACAGATGTTCGGCGACAACGACATTCAGGTGTCACTGACCGCCAACCCGTCACATCTGGAGGCCGTCGACCCGGTGATGGAGGGAATGGTCCGGGCCAGGCAGGACCTACTGAACAAGGGCACCACCGAAGAGGGCTTCTCGGTGGTGCCGATGATGATGCACGGCGACGCCGCGTTCGCCGGTCAGGGTGTGGTGGCCGAGACGTTGAACATGTCTCTGCTGCACGGCTACCGGGTCGGCGGCACTATTCATTTCATCGTCAACAACCAGATCGGTTTCACGACGGCACCGGAGCACTCCCGCTCCAGCGAATACTGCACCGATGTCGCCAAGATGGTCGGGGCGCCGATCTTCCACGTCAACGGCGACGACCCGGAGGCGTGTGACTGGGTGGGCCGACTGGCGGTGGACTTCCGGCAGAAGTTCCACAAGGACGTCGTCATCGACATGCTGTGCTACCGCCGTCGCGGGCACAACGAGGGCGACGACCCGTCGATGACGAACCCGTACATGTACGACGTGATCGCGACCAAGCGCGGCGTCCGCAAGAGTTACACCGAGGACCTCATCGGCCGCGGCGACATCTCGATGAAGGAGGCCGAGGACGCACTGCGCGACTACCAGGGCCAACTGGAGCGGGTGTTCAACGAGATCCGCGACTTGGAGAAGCACACAGCGTTGCCCAGCGAGTCGGTGGAGTCCGAGCAGCAGGTCCCCCGCGGGCTGAACACCGCGGTGGACAAGGCGATGCTGGCCCGCATCGGCGACGCGTTCATGGCGACTCCAGAGGGTTTCGAGGTGCACTCCAGGGTGCTGCCGGTGCTGGAGCGACGTCGGGAGATGGCCTACGAGGGCAAGGTGGACTGGGCGTTCGGCGAACTGCTGGCGCTGGGATCGCTGGTCGCCGACGGCAAGCTGATCCGGTTCTCCGGCCAGGACACCCGTCGCGGCACCTTCTCACAGCGGCATTCGGTGCTCATCGACCGCAGCAACGGTGCGGAGTTCAGCCCGTTGCAACTGCTGGCGACCAACGTCGACGGCACCCCGAGCGGCGGGAAATTCCAGGTCTATGACTCACCGCTGTCGGAGTACGCCGCGGTCGGTTTCGAGTACGGCTACACCGTTGGCAACCCGGATGCAATGGTGCTGTGGGAGGCGCAGTTCGGCGACTTCGTCAACGGCGCCCAGTCGATCATCGACGAGTTCATCAGTTCCGGCGAAGCCAAGTGGGGCCAGCTCTCCAATGTGGTGCTGCTGCTTCCGCACGGCCATGAAGGGCAAGGGCCCGACCACACCTCCGGACGTATCGAGCGCTTCCTGCAACTGTGGGCGGAGGGTTCGATGACGGTGGCCGTACCGTCGACCCCGTCGAACTACTTCCACCTGCTGCGCCGGCACGCCCTGGACGGGATTCAGCGGCCGCTGATCGTGTTCACGCCGAAGTCGATGCTGCGCAACCACGCCGCGGTCAGCGACATCAAGGACTTCACCGAGGTCAAGTTCCGCTCAGTGCTCGAAGAGCCCACCTACGAGGACGGTATCGGCGACCGCAGCAAGGTCGCCCGGGTTCTGCTGACCAGCGGCAAGCTGTACTACGAGCTGGTCGCCCGCAAGGCCAAGGACAGCCGAAACGACGTCGCGATCGTGCGGATCGAGCAGCTTGCGCCGCTGCCCAAGCGTCGGCTTGCCGCAACCCTGGACCGCTACCCGAACGCCGTGCAGCACTTCTGGGTGCAGGAGGAGCCGGCCAACCAGGGCGCGTGGCCGCGGTTCGGCCTGGAGCTGCCCGAGCTACTGCCGGAGAAGCTGGCCGGGATCAAGCGGATCTCCCGGCGGGCCATGTCGGCGCCGTCGTCGGGCTCGTCGAAGGTGCACGCCGTCGAACAGCACGAGATCCTCGACCTGGCGTTCGGCTGAGGTAGCCGAACTTCGCGAGCGTGCGCGCTTGTACGGCGACGCGCCGCGAGGCGCGTACAACAGTGCACGTTCGCCGAGTACAGGTATGCGATACCGGCGGTACCGATTAGGCTCTACCGGACAACCGACCGCAAGGGGTGCGCATGCAGGGATTTGCCGGGAAAGTCGTTGTCGTCACCGGTGCCGGTTCGGGTATCGGCCGGGCGCTGGCTATGGCGTTGGGCCGCGCCGGGGCCAGCTTGGCGATCAGCGACGTCGACACCGAAGGACTGGCGGAGACTGAGCGTCAGCTGTCGGCCATCGGCGTGCCGGTCAAGTCCGACCGACTCGATGTCACTGAACGTGAGTCGTTCATCGCCTACGCCGAGGAGGTCAACAAGCACTTCGGCCAGGTCAACCAGATCTACAACAACGCCGGCATCACATTCATCGGGGACATCGAGGTCACCGAGTTCAAGGACATCGAGCGGGTGATGGATGTCGACTTCTGGGGCGTGGTCAACGGAACCAAAGCCTTCCTGCCGTACCTGATCGCCTCCGGCGACGGCCACGTGATCAACGTCTCCAGCCTTTTCGGGCTACTGTCGATGCCCCGACAGGGCGCCTATAACGCGGCCAAGTTCGCGGTTCGCGGCTTCACTGAGGCACTGCGCCAGGAGATGGTCCTGGCCGGTCACCCGGTGAGGGTGACCACGATCCACCCGGGCGGCATCAAAACCGCGATCGTCCGCAACGCCACCGCTGCCCAGGGCACGGACGCCAACGCCCTTTCCCAACTCTTCGACAAGCGACTCGCCAACACCTCCCCGGAGAAGGCTGCCCGGGTCATCCTCGACGGGGTCGTCAAGAACCGGGCCCGGGTGTTGATCGGCCCGGACGCCCATATTCTCGACCTGTTCGTCCGGCTCACCGGGTCCGGATATCAGCGGGTGCTCACCGCGGCGGTCGCCCGGGTGTTGCCTCCGGCGCGCTAACGCCCCAGCGGATGTTCGGCCAGCCAGGCGTCAGCGACCGTCTGCGGGTCAGCACCGCCGCCCACCTGTCGGCGCATGTCGGCAAGGGCGGCGGTGTCCAACACCCCGGCCACCTGGTTGATCGCCAACAGCTGCGGTTCGGCCACCTCGTTCCGGCGATACAGCGGCACCACGTTCTCGGCGCGCACCAGTGCCGGTCGACCGTCGGTGAGCACCACTATGTCGCTTGAGTCGCCGGGGATGTCCGGGTCTGCGGTGCTGGTCCACGCCGCACTGATCTGCTTGCCCCGCAACGCGGCGAACAGCGCTGTGTTGTCCGGGAATTCGCGCACCTTTGGCAGCCGGCACCGGCCCACCGTCGACGGCGCCCGCACACCCGCCAACCCGCCGAGCACCAGAGATTCGCAATGCCGGGGCAACTCGCTCAGGCCGGTGCCGCCCCAGTCCGCTGCCGTGGGCTTGGTCACCGCCAGCGCGGGCTTGTCCGCTGCCGTCATGGCGTAGTCACCGGCGGCGATACCCTCCGGTAGGGCGCCGACCATCGCCCAATAGACCTGCCTGTCTGAACGCGCCGCAACACCGGGGGCGAAGGCCTCCAGCAGCCGGCCGGTGAACCCGGGAACGACGGTGAGCGTCCCAGAATCGAGTCGACTGATCGGGTCGTGGGTCATTTCGACGTACGCGGCCACACCCGAGCCGCGCAGCGCGCCCGCGTAAAGGTGCGCGAGCACCAGTGATTCCGCATCCGGTGTGGCTCCCACGACCAGCGATGGTGGCGTCGGCACCGCGGCGCAGCCGGTGAGCAGCAGCGCTGCCAATCCCAGCGCCAGCCGGCGCGCGCGCTGCGTTAGCCGCCTCAACAATGCCCGCTCAGGAAGCGAACTCGGCCGGGTCCGCCGCCGCTGCGACCGCGGCCGCGACGGCCGGACCGACCCGGGGGTCCAGCGGGCTGGGCACGATTCGGTCCGGCGCCAGTTCGTCGGCGGCGACGAAGTAGATCGCCTCGGCGGCAGCCAGTTTCATCGCCTCGGTGATCCGGCGAGCGCCGGCATCCAGTGCGCCGCGGAACACCCCGGGGAACGCCAGCACGTTATTGATCTGGTTGGGGAAGTCACTGCGGCCGGTCGCCACCACCGCCGCGTACTTGGCGGCCAGGGCCGGGTGGATCTCCGGGTCGGGGTTCGACAGTGCGAACACCACCCCGCCCGGCGCCATCGACGCGATCAACTCCTCGGGGATCACCCCACCGGAAGCACCCAGGAACACGTCGGCGCCCGCGATGGCTTCGATGATGCCGCCGGTGCGGCCGTCCAGGTTGGTGCGCTGCGCGAGTTCGACTTTGACGCTGTTCATGTCGGTGCGCGCCGGATGCAGGATGCCCTGCGAATCCAACACGGTGACATCGGACACGCCCACGGAGAGCAGGATGTTGGCGCACGCCACCCCGGCCGCACCGGCACCGGAGACGACCACACGCATCGATGTCATGTCGCGGTCGAGTACCTTGGCGGCACCCATCAGTGCCGCCAACACGACGATCGCGGTGCCGTGCTGGTCGTCGTGCATGACCGGGCAGTCCAGCGCCTCGATGGCGCGGCGTTCGATCTCGAAGCAGCGGTGTGCGGAGATGTCCTCAAGGTTGACCGCCCCGAACGTTGGCCGCAACCGGACCAGAGTCTCCACGATCTCGTCGGGATCCTTGGTGGCCAACACGATCGGGATGGAGTCCAGGCCGCCGAACGTCTTGAACAGCGCCGCCTTGCCCTCCATGACCGGCAGGGCCGCTTCCGGGCCGATGTCACCCAAGCCGAGCACCGCGCTGCCGTCACTGACCACCGCCACCAACCGGTTCGCCCAGGTGTAGCGTGCGGCCAGGGTCCGGTCGGCGGCGATCGCCCGGCTGACCTGCGCCACTCCTGGGGTGTACGCGAGCGACAGTGCGCGCTGGGTGTCTAGCGGCGATTTCAGCTCAATCGAGATCTTCCCGCCGACGTGGGCCTCGAAGATCTCCTCGTCTCCGATAACCATCTCCGGATTGTTCACTGCGTTCGTCAAATTCTCGGGCATCGCTGGCCACCTTACTGCGCGGAGTTTCAAATCCTCCAACCCGGGTTGGGGTCCAATAAGGCGGGCTACAGCTGGTATTGGTGTCTCTCGACTCGGGAGGAGTCGATCGGCTCAGACCAGTCCCAGCGCGGTGACCGCGTCGCGCTCCTCGGCGAGTTCGGCGGTCGACTTGTCGATCCGGCCCCGGGAGAACGCGTCGATCTCCAGGCCCTGCACGATGCTCCAGTCGCCGTTGTTGGTGGTGACCGGGAACGAGGAAATCAGACCCTCCGGCACACCGTAGGAGCCGTCGGAGACCACCGCCATCGACACCCAGTCCCCCGCCGCACTGCCCAGCAGCCAGTCCCGGGCGGCGTCAGTGGTCGCCGAGGCGGCCGAGGCAGCCGACGAGGCGCCACGCGCGTCAATGATCGCCGCGCCACGCTTGGCGACGGTCGGGATGAAATCATTCTCGATCCAGGCCTCGTCGTTGATTACCTCGGCGGCGTTGCGACCGGAAACCTCGGCGTGGAAGACGTCCGGGTACTGGCTGGCCGAGTGGTTGCCCCAGATGGTCATCTTCTTGATCTCGGTAACGGCGACACCGGTCTTGGCGGCCAGCTGCGAGATCGCCCGGTTGTGGTCCAGGCGGGTCAGGGCAGAGAACCGCTCGCGCGGGATGTCGGGCGCGTTGCTCATCGCGATCAGCGCGTTGGTGTTGGCCGGGTTGCCGGTCACACCCACCCGGACATCGGCGGCGGCGACCGCGTTGAGCGCCTTGCCCTGCGCGGTGAAGATCGCGCCATTGGCCGCCAGCAGGTCACTGCGCTCCATGCCCGGCCCGCGGGGGCGAGCACCGACCAGCAGGGCCAGATTGACGCCATCGAAGATCTTGTTGGCGTCCGCGCCGATCTCGACGCCGGCAAGCATCGGGAAGGCACAGTCGTCGAGCTCCATCACCACGCCCTCGAGTGCCTTGAGGGCGGGCTCGATCTCCAGCAGTCGCAGCTCGATCGGCCGGCCGGCCCCCAACAGCGAGCCGCAGGCCAAGCGGAACAGCAGGCTGTAGCCAATCTGGCCGGCGGCGCCGGTGACGGCCACCCGCAGTGGTGTTGTGCTCACGTCAAGTGCTCCTCGGACGGGGTGGGGTTCGGCATTGGTTCGGGATCGAAACTAGAGCAATGTTACCGGCGCGGAATTTTCGGACCTCACGACCCCACCGGCCGCCGTAGCATTGACCGGCACCGACGCGGACCTGCGCTGGGATGGGAGGCTCGGCATGCCATCGTTTCGCCCGCCGCCTTCGACACCACGAGCTGGAGGTGCCGAGGCCGGGGTAGTGGCTGGCCCGGCGGTGTCGTCCGACCGCGCCGCATTCCTGTCGGCGCTGGTCGACTGTGGCGTGTACGTCGACGGCGCCCGACTCCCCGGGGAGTTCACCCCGGGCGATGCGGTAGCCACGACGCGTGACATCGAGGCGAACGGCCGCAGCGCATTCGTCTGGATCGGACTGCACGAGCCCGACGACCGCCAGATGCAGGAAATGGCGGACACCTTCGGCCTGCACGAACTGGTTGTAGAGGATGCCGTGCACGCGCACCAGCGGCCCAAGCTGGAACGCTACGACGACACCTTGTTCCTGGTGCTCAAGACCGTCAACTACGTCTCCCACGAATCGGTGGTGCTGCCCCGCCAGATCGTCGAAACCGGCGAGATCATGATCTTCGTCGGGAAGAATTTCGTGATCACCGTCCGGCACGGCGACCACAGCGGGCTCGCCACCGTGCGCAAGCGGATGGACGCCAACCCCGAGCACATGCGGTTGGGCCCGTACGCGGTGATGCACGCCATCGCCGACTATGTGGTGGACCGCTACGTCGAGGTGACGAACCTCATGGAGACCGACATCGACACCATCGAGGAAGCGGCGTTCGCGCCCGGCGCCCGGACCGACGTCGAACCGATTTACCAGATCAAGCGGGAGGTCGTCGAACTGCGCCGCGCGGTGGCTCCGCTGTCGATTCCCTTTCAGCGGATGCAGAACGAGTACAAGGATCTGATCTCCAAGGAAGTGCGGCGCTATCTGCGTGACGTCGCCGACCACCAGACCCGCATCGCCGAGCAGATCGCCGGCTACGACGAGATGCTCAGCTCCCTGGTGCAGGCGGCACTGGCGCGGGTCGGCATGCAGCAGAACACCGACATGCGCAAGATGTCGGCGTGGGCCGGGATCATCGCTGTGCCCACCATGATCGCCGGCATCTACGGGATGAACTTCGACCACATGCCCGCGCTGCACTGGACGTTCAGCTATCCGCTGGTGCTGGCCGCGATGGTCGCGATCTGCCTGATCCTGCACCGCGCGTTTCGCCGCAACGGCTGGCTGTAAGCCGAGGGGTTACCGGGGTTCGGAGGCGCGGCGATCAGGATCGAACACGTCGACGCCGTCAGCTTTCCATGCCTCACGCATCGCCTCGGCGCCCTTGAGTCGCACCCACGCGGCTTCGGTCGCGGTGATCGGGGTGGCGGAGAAAAACCGCACCGGCTCGCACGGCTCATTCAGCGGCGCATCGGCGATGTCACTCTCGCCGAGCAGCACCGCACTGAAGGGCACCGCCCCGGACTGGCGCGACCACAGCGATTGGCCGAGGTCCATCAGCGCGTCCGCGACCAGCACCACGCCCTCCACCGACGGCGCCGCCGCCAGTGCCGCCAGGCTGCGTGCCAGGCCGGTGTCGGAACCCGAAACCCGCAGACTCAGCACGATCTCGGCCCGCGGGCCGTGGACCGGGTCGGCGAGGATCTGACTCGGATCGCCCATCGGATGCCGGGCGCAGCCCACCGACACGTAGTGCA
This sequence comes from Mycobacterium sp., assembly GCA_039935195.1. Taxonomy (GTDB): domain Bacteria; phylum Actinomycetota; class Actinomycetes; order Mycobacteriales; family Mycobacteriaceae; genus Mycobacterium. The sequence continues at coordinate 17,815 of JBDTKT010000168.1, read as the reverse complement.
TCATCCGGTTGGTGCCGGGCCCGAACCGCAGCACCTCGACAGGCTCCGCCCCGAGGAATGTCACCCGGGCGACGTCGGGTTCGGTGCTGATCCCGGTGGCGGCGAAATGACTGAGCAGGTGCTTGCGCACCCGGTCCAAGTCCTGCGTCATCCGGCCTGCGCCGGCCGGGCGGGCGGAATGGTCAAGTTGACTCCGGAATCAGCGTCAAAAACAAGAATTTTGGTGGTGTCCAGCGCCAACGCGATGGACTGGCCCCGAGTGACTTTCGATGCACTCGGAACCCTGGCCACCAATTGATCGCCGCCGAGACTGAAGTACACGTACTTGTCGGCGCCCAGGGACTCGACCAGATCGGCCTGCACCGGGAATATCAGCGACGTGGCGCGCTGGCGATCATCGATGAAACCCGCATCGCCGAGATGTTCCGGGCGTACGCCGACGATGACGCTGCGCGCCGGCAAATGCCCGGCGACCGAGCGAAGAACCGCGTCAGGCAGGGCCAGCTCACCGACCGCCATCTTCACCCCACTCGCAGTCAGTGTGGCCGGAAAGAAATTCATCGCCGGGGACCCGATGAAGCCCGCGACGAAGAGGTTGGCCGGCCGCTCGTACAGTTCGTCGGGAGTGCCGATCTGTTGCGCCACACCGCCGTACATCACCACCACTCGGTCGCCCAGGGTCATCGCCTCGGTCTGGTCGTGGGTGACGTAGACGGTGGTGGTGCCCAACCGCCGCTGTAATCGGGCGATCTCGCCGCGCATCTGCACCCGCAACTTGGCATCCAGGTTCGACAACGGCTCGTCCATCAAAAACACCTTGGGGTGCCGCACGATCGCGCGCCCCATTGCGACGCGCTGACGCTGGCCACCGGAGAGTTGCGACGGCTTGCGGTCCAGAAGTTCGGCCAGGTCGAGAATATCGGCGGTTTCTGCCACTTTTTCCGAGATCAGGACCTTCTTCATTTTCGTCAGCGTCAGCGGGAACGCGATGTTCTGCCGCACGGTCATATGCGGGTACAGCGCATAGGACTGGAAAACCATCGCGATATCACGGTCTTTGGGCGCCTTGTCGTTGACCCGCTTGCCGTCGATGCGCAACTCGCCGGAGGAGATTTCCTCCAATCCGGCGATCATGTTCAATGTGGTGGATTTCCCGCAGCCCGACGGGCCGACCAGGATGATGAACTCACCGTCGGCGATGTCCATCGAGAAGTCGCGCACGGCGACGGCCCCGTCGGGGTAACTCTTGCTGATGTGCGACAGCGCTATCTCGGCCATCCTGCTATCCCTTCACCGCACCGGAGGTCAACCCGGCGACGATCCTTCGCTGGAAGATTAGAACAAAGACGATGATCGGGACGGTGATCACCATCGCACCGGCGGCGATGGACCCGGTCGGCTCCTCGAATTGCGACGCGCCGGTGAAGTTGGCGATCGCCACCGGTGCGGTGATCGCGGCCCGGGTGGCGGTCAGCGACAACGCCAGCAGAAGGTCGTTCCAGGCGAAGATGAATACCAGGATCGCCGCGGTGACGATTCCCGGCACGGCCAGCGGGGCGATCACCCTGCGGAAAGCCTGGCCGGGTGTGGCGCCGTCCATCTTGGCCGCCTTCTCCAGATCCCACGGAATCTCTTGGAAGAACGCCGATAACGTGTAGATCGCCAGCGGCAACGCGAAGGTGATGTAGGGAATGATCAGCCCCACCCAGGTGTCGAATAGGCCGGTGGCTCGTTCGATGTTGAACAGCGGTGTGACCAGCGATATTTGCGGGAACATCGCGATGAGCAGCGCCGCCCCGATCAGCAACCGCTTACCGGGGAATTCCAGCCGGGCCACCGCGTAGGCCGCCATCGCCCCGATCGTCACCGCGATCACGGTGGTGATCAGCCCGATCCCGAGGGAATTGACCAGCGCCGAACCAAAAAAGCCGCTCGAGAAGATGCCCCGGTAGTTGTCCAGGGTGATCGACGACGGGATCAGCTTGCCGTCCTTGACCGTTGATGTCGACTTCAACGACAGCGACAGTATCCACAGCACTGGGACCAGCGCGTAGGACACCACCAGCACATCGATGACCAGCCAGGCCGCGACGCGCCGGCTACCCACCCGGTCAGCCATCGCGGCCACCGGCCCCGGGCGCCGCGGCACCGAACACCTTGACGAAGACGATGGCGATGACTGCGACACAGCCGAAGATCAGCACCGAGATCGCCGAGCCCAGGCCAACATTGAAACCCTTGAACAGGTTGTCGTAGCCCAGGATCGACACCGAGCCGGTGTTGTTTGAGCCGTTGGTCAGCACGTAGATGTTGTCGAATATCCGGAACGCATCGAGCGTGCGGAACAGCAGGGCCACCAGGATGGCCGGTTTGATCAGCGGAAGAGTGATTTTAACTAACCGTCGCCAGGCGCCCGCGCCGTCCATCTGGGCGGCTTTGAGCAGATCTTCAGGTACCAGCGCCAGCCCGGCCAGCAGCAGCAGCGCCATGAACGGCGTCGTCTTCCACACCTCGGCCAGGATCACGATGCCCAGCGACGGAAGCTGGTGACTCAGCGGAGCGCTGCCCTCCGGCAGTAAATTCGCCAGATACCCGGTGCCCGGCGTCCACGCGTAATACCAGCTGTATGCCGCGGCCACGGTGACGATGCCGTACGGGATCAGCACGGCGGTGCGCACCACACCCTTGGCGAACACGCTGCGGTGCATCACCAATGCCAGCGCCATACCCAGCACGAACTCGATCGCCACCGAGATCACGGTGATCGCCGTCGTCACCGCGAGCGCGTCCCACCAGTAAGAGTCGGTCAGGGTGGTCCGGTAGTTGGCCAGGCCGACGAACCCGGTATCGGCCGGGGTGGCCAGGTTGTAGCGCAGCAGGCTCAGCCAGACCGCGTAGCCGATCGGGTAGGCCGTCACCACCAGCATCAGGACCACCGCCGGAGCGATGAGCGTAAACGCGAGCCGCCGCTGCGACCGGGTGTCCTCAGCGCCGGCGGTCACGGGATGAGCCCCTTGCCGTCGACGGCCTTCTGCACCTGCTTGGCGAGTTCCTCGGCGGTGCCTTCCGGGTCGATCGCCGTGATGGGTGCCAGCGTCGCCGATATCCGGGTGGATACCACCTGGTACACCGGGGTCACCGGCCGCAGGGCCGCATCGGTGAGTTGCTGGCGGATCACGCTGTGTTGCGGGTACTTCGCAGTAAATTGCGGGTCGGCGTAGACCGACGCCCGCACCGAAGGCAGGCCGCCTTCGATCGCGATGTACTTCTCGTTCGCCACGTTGCGCAGACAGCGCACCGCCTCGAACGCCGCCGCCCGGTGCCGGGTGGTTTTGGCCACCGCCAGGTTCAGCCCGCCGAGGGTCACCTTGGCCGGCTGACCCGGCTGCACCTGCGGATACGGCGCGAACCCGAGCACTTCCCTACTGGCCTCGTAAGCGACCCGGAACTGTTCATCGCTGGGTGCGAACGATCCGGCGCTGTCGATACTGCCGGTCAGGTCGCTGCGACGGTTGAGCGGCAGAAACGCCACACCGCCCTTCACCGCGTTCTCCAGCATGGACGGCAGCACGAACGGCCAGTTGACCTCCAGAGCGGCTCTGCCCTGCTCGAATGCCAACCGGGCGGTGCCCTCGTCGGTCTGGGTGATCGACGGGTCCGCGCCGGGTGCGGTGGCCACCGCTTTCATGATCCGCAGGGCTGCGACGGTGGCGGCCCGGTGGGCGGGGGTGTCGATCAGCGTGACGGTTCGTCCGTCGTCGGCGAGTACCCGGCCGCCGGCGCTTTCCAGCAGGGTGTTGAACCACACCACCAGGCCCTCGTACTGCTTGGCCTGCACGCCGATCCAGCTCGGTTCGCCGGCCGCGTGCAACCGGCTCGCCTCGGTGACCATCGCGTCCCAGCTGGTTGGCGCGGAGTCCATCAGATCGGCTCGGTACCACAGTAATTGAGTATTGGCGGTAATCGGTGCTGCGTAGAGCCGGTTATGCCAGCGCGCGGTGGCCAGTGGACCCGGCAGGGTGTCGGTGGTGACGTCGGCCTCGGCCCGTCCGGCCGGGTCGGCAGAGAGCGGCAGCGCCCACCCCGCCTCGGCGAACTCGGCGGTCCACACCACATCCAGCGCCATCACGTCGAGCGTGCGGTCGTTGCCGGTGAGCCGCCGCGCCAGTTGCAGGCGTTGGTCGTCGGCGGCCCGGGGCAGGCTGACCTGCGCAATACTGAGCCGACCATCGAATTCGTCGGTACAGCGCCGGGCGATGGAGGTGAACGTCGCGGTGTCGTTGGCCGGGGTGTACAGGCTGATCACCACGCGGCCGTCGGCGGTCGATCCGCAGGCCGAAGCAACCGACACGACGGTCAGCGTCACCAGCGCGGCCGCGCCCAGTCGCTGTATGCGACCGCGCCGACCCGCCACGCCACCCGCCTCCGTTGCGAGTGAGTGATCTTTAGTGGTCACGCGACTCGCACCCCGTCTCGGGGTTGTTCGGCAGCCGTGCGGCTGCGTCCCTTCCGCGCTTCACAGCCACCTGCCCGGCTAGGCCGGGTCTTACGGTCGGCTCCACGCTTGACGGCGGCCCCAACTGGGCCGACGACGCTAACGGTGTCCTCGTAGCGTGCGAGGTTGATCGCGGCATTGTCGTCACGGTGGTGTGTGACCGAACAACTGCCGCATTGCCATTTTTCGTCCCATCCGATGACCTGCACGTGCCGGCCGGCATGGCAGGTTTTCGACGACGGGAACCAGCGGTCGGTGACGACCAGCGCCGACCCGTACCAGCCCGTCTTGTAGGCCAGATGCCGGCGCGGTGCGCCCAAGGCTGAATCCGAGAGTCCACGCCGGCGGGCGCGGGCACCCGGTAACCCTTTTTGCCGCAGCATCCCGGCAGCGTCCAAACCTTCAACAACGATGCGGCCGTGGGTTTTAGCCAACCGTGTTGTCAGGACGTGCAGGTGATGAGTGCGGACATCGTTGAGCCGGCGATGCAGCCGGGACAGTTCTGTGGTGCGCTCACGGTATCGCCGTGAGCCTTTCGTGCAGCGCGACCGCGCGCGACTGACATGTCGCAGCTGCCGCAACGCGCCATCCAGTGGTCGCGGATTGGGAACCTGCTCGATCACGGTGCCCTCGGCGGTGGCTACCGTCGCTAAACGCCGCACCCCGACATCGACACCCACCCGCGAATCAGGCAGCGCAACACCGGGCTGCAGGGCGCGCTGCACCAGCACCCGCACACTCGCATCCAGTCGGTTGCCGTTGCGCCGCAACGAGATCGCCAGCACCCGCGCCCGCCCAGCACAGATGAGTCGTTGGATGCGGCGGGTGTTCTCCTGGGTGCGGACGGTGCCGATGACCGGCAAGGTGAGGTGACGGCGATCAGGCTCGACGCGCATCGCCCCGGTGGTGAAACTCACCCGGTCAGCATCGCGGCCCTTGCGTTTGAACCGCGGTAACCCGACACGTTTCCCGGCGCGCTCACCGGATCGGGACTGCTGCCAGTTCCAGTAGGCGTCCACCGCCCCGCTGATGCCGTCAGCGTAGGCCTCTTTCGAGCATTCGGCCCACCACACCGCACCGGTCTCAGCATTGACGCACACGTCGTCTTTGACTGTGTTCCAGCGTTTCCGCAGCACCCGCAAAGACGGCTTCGCGGTTTCAACACCAGTCGCGTGCCACGCTTCAATATCGGTTTTGAGGGTGGCGACGGTCCAGTTGTACGCCTTGCGCCGCGCACCGAAATGCCTTGCCAGCGAACTGGCTTGATCCTCTGTCGGGTCCAGCGTGAACCGGAACGCCTGCACACCCCACCCGTCAGGAACCTCGAAACGCGCCATCACTTCGCCGCACTGTCAGCGAGCACGGCGGCTTCAACCGCCCGCTTTGCACGGTTGGCCGCAGCGCGCTTTCCGTACAACCTTGCACACATCGAGGTCAGAATCTCTGTCATATCCCGCATCAGGTCGTCATCGACCTCAGGCGAATCGACCACAACCAGTTCACGGCCCTGCGCAGCCAGCGCGGCCTGGACGTACTCCGATCCGAACCGATAGAACCGATCCCGGTGCTCGACCACGATCCGCTGCACTGATGGGTCACGCAGCAACGCAAGGAACTTGCGCCGGTGCCCGTTCAACGCCGACCCAACCTCTGTAACAATCCTGTCGACCGGGATCTCCTGGGCCGTGGCCCACGCAGTCACCCAAGCCACCTGTCGATCCAGATCCGCTCTCTGATCGGCCGACGACACCCGCGCATACACCGCCGTGCGCGCTCGCGGCCCAGCCTCGCCGCCGATCAGCTCGTCCACCAGAATCAGCCGGCCCACCCGCCGGGCCGTCACCGGCAGAAGACCCGCACGAAACCAGCGATACTCCGTCACCCGCGCAACACCATCGCGCTGCGCCCACACCGCCAGATTCACACTTCTGTTCCTACAGCACGCCACCGACAATTACCGACCACTCAACCCGCAACAGCTGGCCTCCCCTCCGTGAGGTCTACCCCGCGCCAAAACCGTAGAGGCAGACCGGCGTACTTGGCAACAACGTCCGCAGCAGTGCGGTCAGATTGTCAGCCGCGCCAGCAGGTTCCGGCCCTGTTCGGCACTCTGCGGATCGCACAGCACGTCGTAGCGGCCCGCGACCAATTGCATGGTCGAGCTGAAATCCCTTGTGCCGCGTGCCATCGCGTACGGAATCGACGAGGTGATCAAGCCGAAGAACACCCCGGCTACCAGTCCGGTCACCAAAGCCTGCGTCGGGTTGGAACTGAAGATTCCCAGCACCAGACCGATGAACAGACCCAGCCAGGCTCCGGTCAGCACCCCGCCGCCGAGCACCTTGGGCCAGGTCAACCGGCCGGTGACCCGCTCAACCTGCATCAGGTCGACGCCGACGATCGTCACTTGCTGCACCGGGAACTGGTTGTCAGAGAGGTGATCGACGACACGCTGCGCCTCGGCGTAGGTGGGATACGACCCGATCGGCCAGCCCTTGGGTGGGGTCGGCAGCCTGGACATGGCACCGCGGCGCGAGGCGACCGCCGCCGCACCGAGCGGATCGGGAGTCGGTCCGGGCTGGAAAGGGCTGGTCATCGATGCTTCTCTCCTCGGGGCGGGCACTCGCGTCACCGCCGGTTGTCGTCTTGATCCTCAACGCGGTACGCGGCCGCTTGGTGCCCGGCAACGTTCAACAACAGTTCAACAGCATGACAGCTCCCCGCGCGGATTCTGTCGAGAATCCGCCAGTCAACGCCGATCAGCCCTGGCGCGGCACCGGTTAATTGGGCGGTGCGAACGGCGCGGACCGGCGCTGCATCCCCGCCGCCCGGCCCTTCGACACGACGACCAGCGCCATCTTGCGGCTGGCTTCATCGAGCATCTCATCGCCGAGCATCACCGCACCCCGGGTGCCACCGGCCTGCGAAGTGTGCCAGCCGTAGGCCTCCAAGATGAGCTCGGCGTGGTCGTATTCGGCCTGGCGGGGGCTAAAGATCTCGTTGCCGGCCGCGATCTGGTCGGGGTGTAGCACCCATTTCCCGTCGTATCCCAGCGCGGCAGAGCGGCCCGCCACCCGGCGGAACGCATCGACGTCGCGGACCTTCAGGTAGGGCCCGTCGACGGCGGCCAACCCGTGGGCACGCGCGGCGACCAGAATCGTCATCAGAATGTGGTGGTAGGCGTCGCCCTCGTGGTACCCCTCGGGCTGTTCGCCGACCTCCAAGGTGCGCATGTTGAGGCTGGCTATCAGGTCGGCCGGGCCCAGCACCAGTGCCTGCACCCGAGGCGCGGCCGCGATCGCGTCGATGTTCATCAACCCACGGGCGTCCTCGATCTGGACGTCGATCCCGATGTGGCCGACCGGCAGGTCATGGATGGTCTCCAGCTGGGTCAGCAGCAGGTCCAGTGCCTGCACGTGCGATGCGTCGGACACCTTGGGCAGCACCACGACATCAAGCCGGCCGGCGGGGGCGGCGCCGACCGCCGACACCACCTCGATGAGATCGGCGTGGGTCCACGGCGTCGTCCAGTCGTTGACCCGCACCCCCACCAGCGGCGAAGACCAGCCCGGGGCCGCCAGCGCCGCCGCCACCCGGGAGCGGGCCTGCGTCTTCGCCGCCGGGGCGACGGCGTCCTCCAGATCGAGGAAGATCTGGTCGGCGGGCAGGCCCTTGGCCTTGTCGATCATTTTCTGACTGCTGCCGGGCACTGACAGGCAGGTCCGACGGGGGCGATATGCGTTGGTCACGTAAACACTCCTACCCTTTCACTCATGGCGTCGAGCAACAGGGTTTATGCGGCACGCCTGGCGCGTATGATCGTGCTCGGCCCGTTCGGCGAATCCGTTGGACGCGTCCGCGACGTCGTGATCAGTATCAGCATCGTCCGCCAGCAGCCGCGTGTCCTGGGTCTCGTGGTCGAATTGCCTTCGCGCAGACGTATCTTCGTGCCGATCCTGCGGGTCGCCGCGATCGAACCCAACGCGGCGACCCTCAACACCGGCAACGTGTCGTTGCGCCGGTTCACCCAGCGACCCGGTGAGGTATTGGTGCTGGGGCAGGTGCTCGACACCAAGGTACGCGTCAACGACCCTGAGCTGCCGGAATTGGCCGGTACCGACCTGGCGATCACCGACCTGGGCGTTGAGCAGAACCGCACCCGCGACTGGATGGTGACGCGGATCGCGGTGCGCAACGCGCGTCGGCTGGGCCGGCGAACCAGCGTGCACGTTGTCGACTGGCACAACGTGCAGGGCCTGACGCCGTCGGCGCTGGCGATGCCCGGACAGGGTGTGGCCCAGCTGCTGCAGCAATTCGAGGGGTGGCGGCCGATCGAGGTCGCCGACGCCATCCGCGAGCTGCCGCCCAAGCGGCGCTTCGAGGTGATCAGCGCCCTGGACAACGCTCGGCTGGCCGACATCCTGCAGGAGCTACCGGAGGAACGCCAGGCGGCGGTGCTCGGCCAGTTGGGCACCGAACGCGCCGCCGACGTCCTGGAGGAGATGGATCCCGACGATGCCGCCGACCTGCTGGGTGCGATGCACCCCAGCGAGGCTGAGGCACTGCTGGCCCGGATGGATCCCGACGAATCCGATCCGGTGCGGCGGTTGCTGGCACACTCCCCCGACACCGCGGGCGGGTTGATGACCACCAACCCGGTGGTGCTGACCCCCGACACCTCGGTCGCCGAAGCGCTGGCCCGGGTGCGCGATCCTGACCTCACCGTGGCGGTGTCGTCGCTGGTGTTCGTGGCGCGCTCGCCCACCGCCACCCCGACCGGCCACTACCTGGGCTGTGTGCCGCTGCAGCGGCTGTTGCGTGAGCCGCCGGCCGCACTGGTCGGCGGGATTGTCGACAGCGCCCTGCCCGCCCTGACCCCGGAGGTGTCGTTGGCCTCACTGACCCGCTACTTCGCCGCCTACAACCTGGTCTGCGCGCCGGTGGTCGACCAGGAGAACCACCTGTTGGGCGCGGTGACCGTCGACGACGTGCTCGACCATCTGCTGCCGGACGACTGGCGTGAAACCATCGACGAGCCGGAGCTGGACCTGCAGCCGGCTCGGACCGCGGGGCCATCGGGGAAGGCCTCGTGACCGACCGTTCGGAGTGGCAGCGGCTGTCCACCCCACGCACGTCCCGCATCCCCAGCCTGCGGGTGGATCCCGAGACGCTCGGGCGGCTCACCGAGTCGGTGGCGCGATTCTTCGGCACCGGGCGCTACCTGGCCATTCAGACCATGGTGGTGGTGGTCTGGCTCGTGCTGAACGTCTACGCGATCCACCTGCGCTGGGACCCGTACCCGTTTATCCTTCTCAACCTCGCGTTCTCCACCCAGGCCGCCTATGCCGCGCCGTTGATCCTGCTGGCGCAGAACCAGCAGCAGAACCGGGATCGAGTCAGTCTCGACGAGGACCGCCGGCGGGCCGCGCAGACCAAAGCCGACACCGAATACCTGGCCCGGGAGCTGGCAGCGCTGCGGCTGGCCGTCGGCGAGGTGCCCACCCGCGATTATCTGCACCACGAACTGGAGCGGGTTCGCGAACTACTCGAAGAGCTGACGCCGAAGAAACCCGACACCGGGTCAGCTGAGCACACGCCCCGGCAGTCCGCCAGACCCGGTTGACCGCAGGGTGGGATAACTGCCACCGGGGCGAACGGGATTCGCTATGGTGACCTAGTTCACGAAGCCCGTGCAACCGGCCTGCGGCCGCACGCGGTTTCACGTCGGCGATTTACGGCAAACAACCGGGGGGCGGTCGAGTGCCTACAGAGCGCCACGCGCACGCGCGCTCAGCCCGCACTTCCGGGTGGTGGCGGATGACCCGTGTCACTTTGCGGCCCGCGTTCGGCTTGGCGGTCATCACCCCGCTCGTATTCGCGGGTGCGGTGGCTGCGACCCCCAGTTCCCCGGCGGGGACGCTCCCACTGCGTAACGCCGCGGTGACCCCGCTGGCAGCCATCGCCAGAACCACGGACCGCTTATCCGGCCCCGCCGTCGTCGCCGTCCGGCGTCCGCCCGCCAGCGTCCACATGGCGGCGGCCATCTCGGCCCCGCCGCCGGCCGCTGCCGTGTACACACCCGGCATGTTGGGGATTCCGCAGGTTGCACTATCGGCCTACCGTGCCACCGAACAAAAGATGGCGGCCGCCGTCCCGGGCTGCGGTGTCAGCTGGAACCTACTGGCCGGCATCGGGCGCATCGAGTCGATGCACGCCAACGGCGGCGCCGCCGACGCACACGGCACCGCAGTCCGGCCGATCTACGGACCGGTGCTGGACGGCACGCTGGCCGGCAACGAGGTCATCGTGGCCAGCAGCGCCCCCGGCCGGGTCGTCTTCGCCCGCGCGATGGGTCCGATGCAGTTCCTGCCCGGGACTTGGTCGCGGTACGCCGCCGACGGTGACGGCGACGGACTGGCCGACCCGCAAAATCTCTACGACGCCAGCCTGGCGGCGGCGCGCTACCTGTGCAGCGGCGATCTCAACCTGCGCGACCAGTCGCAGGTGCTGACCGCGATCCTGCGCTACAACAACTCGATGGCCTACGCCAGCAACGTGCTGGGCTGGGCGGCGGCCTACGCCACCGGAGTGGTGCCGGTGGACCTGCCGTCGATTGTCGGTCCGGCGCCTCCGATCGGCGACCGGCACCTGGACCACCCGGAGGGTCTCGGACCAGATTCGTCGCTCAGCGTGCAGGGACTGCCGTCGGTGGACCAGACCTCGGTGATATCGCTGATCGACCTCAGTAAGCGCGGGCCGGCCGCCTGCACCATCATCTGCCTGGAGTCGCAGGCCGGGCCGGTGCGACCGTTGCCGCCGCCGGACGCACCGCCGGCACCGCTGCCGCCTGACGCCGTCCCCGCCGCACCTCCGAACGCACCCCCGAACGCACCGCCGGATGCACCCACAGTCGCACCTCCGAACGCACCGCCGGACACGCCGCCGACATCGCCGGCACCGCCGGCACCCGACGCGGTCCCGTCGGCACCGGGCGGACCGCCACCGAGCCCATCGGGCTGACCAGGATCACAGTTCAGCGGGCGCGGCCGTTAGCTTAGACTCGACTGTGATGTCCGAAACACAAGATGACACTGCAGCTCTGCACGATAAGGTCTATGCCGCTCTGGGCACCGTGCTGGATCCCGACATCCAGCGTCCGCTCACCGAATTGGGCATGGTCAAGAGCATTGAGTTCGCTCCCGATCACAGCGTGCACGTCACGATCTATCTGACAATCTCCGGTTGTCCGATGAAGTCTGAGATCACCAGCATGGTGACCAAAGCCGTCACCGACGTGCCCGGCACCGGTGCGGTCACGGTGACCCTGGACGTGTTCAGCGACGAACAGCGCGCCGAGCTGCGCAAACACTTGCGTGGCGACGCCAAGGAGCCGGTCATCCCGTTCGCCCAGCCCGGATCGCTGACCAAGGTGTACGCGATCGCTTCCGGCAAGGGCGGGGTGGGAAAATCCAGCGTGACGGTCAACCTTGCCGTCGCGCTGGCCGAGCGCGGCCTCTCGGTCGGGGTGCTCGACGCCGACATCTACGGGCACTCGGTGCCGCGGATGATGGGTGTCACCGCGCTACCGACGCAGGTGGAGTCGATGATCATGCCGCCGATCGCGTACGGCGTGCGGGTGATCTCGATAGCGATGTTCACCAAGGGCAATACCCCGGTGGTGTGGCGCGGCCCGATGCTGCACCGTGCGCTGCAGCAGTTCCTGGCCGACGTGTACTGGGGTGACCTGGACATCTTGCTGCTCGACCTGCCGCCGGGCACCGGCGACATCGCGATCTCGGTGGCGCAGCTGGTTCCGTCGGCCGAGATCCTGGTGGTGACCACTCCCCAGGTGGCGGCCGCCGAAGTGGCCGAGCGGGCCGGTGCAATCGCGCTGCAGACCCGCCAACAGGTGGTTGGCGTGGTGGAGAACATGTCCGGGCTGGCCATGCCCGACGGCACCACCATGCACCTGTTCGGCGAGGGCGGCGGCGCCCGGGTCGCCGAGCGGTTGACCCGGGCGATGGGTCGGGACGTGCCATTACTCGGCCAGGTGCCGATCGACACCGCGATGGTGACCGCCGGCGACTCCGGTTCGCCCGTGGTGCTCTCGCCCGACTCGATCGCGGGCAAGGAACTGCGCAGGATCGCCGACAGGCTGGCCACCCGCGGCCGTGGCCTGGTGGGCATGTCGCTGGGCCTGGACACCGGCAACATGCAGCGCTAAACGCGCGCTGCGGCGCGCGTGCGGGTCAGGTGGCGTCGCGGTCGAACGGAGTGGGTCCACCGGGGGGACGCGCGGCCGGCCCGCTGCCGGGGGCCGGTGCCGTGCCGGGATCCTCGGCCAGCCGGCTCACGGCGGTGAACAGCGAGTCGTCTCCGTCGAGCAGATGTTTGGTCAGCGCGGCGCGCGGCGTCATCCCGCGTAGTTTCTGCAGCTCGTTCAGCGGCGCCCGCAGATCGTCGAACTCGGGGCCGATCTCATCGCGCAGCTGGCTGGTGGCATTGCTCAGGTAGTCGCGGGCCTGCCGCAGTGCGTCCGTGGTCCACCGGATCGCGCCCGGCAGCCGCTCGGGGCCGAGGATAACCAAACCGACCACCACGAGGACCAGCATCTCCCCCCAGCCGACGTTCGCGAACATCTGGCTGAACGTCTAACCGTCGGGAGTGGGGGTTACCGTCAATATGACGTGGCGGCCGTCGCGAACCACCTCGACCGGCGATTCCTTACCCAGCGGCAGTTGCCGCACCGCGACCACGAATTCGTCGGCGTCAGCGACGGTGCGATCACCGATCTTGACGACGACGTCGTTCTCCAGAATCCCACCTTTCTCGGCGGGGCTGCCAGCCTTCACATTGGCGATTTGTGCACCCGACGCCATCGCGTTGCTCACCGAACGGGCGCTCACACCCAGCGTGGGGTGAACGATCTTCCCGTCTTTGATCAGGGTCTCCGCCACCGCCTTCACCTCGTTGACCGGAATCGCGAACCCCAGGCCGCTGGCACTGTCCGACAGCGATTTTCCGGCCGTGTTGATCCCGACCACCTGGGAGTCCATGTCGATCAGCGGGCCGCCGGAGTTGCCGTGGTTGATCGACGCATCGGTCTGTACCGCGTCGATGACGGTGTCGGTGTCGGAGTCTTCACCCGACAGTGGCACCGGCCGGTGCACCGCGCTGATGATGCCGTGTGTGACGGTGCTGCGCAGGCCCAGCGGGGCGCCGGCGGCGATCACCTCGTCACCGACCCGGATCTTGTCGGAGTCCCCGAGACGCGCCACCGTCAGGTTGTCGACGTTGTCCACCTTGAGCACCGCCAGGTCGGTCTTGGGGTCGCGGCCGACCAGGTTGGCCAGCACCTCTTTGCCGTCGTTGAACACTACGGTGGTTTTGAACTTGCTGGGGTTGGTGGCCGCTTCGGAGATGACGTGGTTGTTGGTGACGATGTAGCCCTTGGCGTCAATGACGACGCCCGAGCCCTGCATGCCCGTATCGTCGCTGACCGATTCGATGGTCACGACCGAATTTTCCACCGCGGCGGCGACCTTGGCGAACCGCCCGGCGGGCTCTTCGGTATTGCCCTTGGTGGACAGCGTCACCTTCGACGTGGTGAACGCCTCAACAACCTCGGCCGTCTTGCGCCCCACCCAGCCGCCGACCATGCCGATCACCACCGCGATCGCCGCCAGCGTGACCAGCGCCCGGTAGGCGACCCGGCCTCCGAACAGCACGTCGCGGACCCCCAGCTGGCCAACCGCATCGACCGCGAGCTGCGACGGGGGCGTGCTCAGCGCGGGCCCGCCCAACGCGGCGCCCGCGCCGGGATCACGCCACGGGTCCTCGGGCTCCTCCGGCTGATCCGGTTTGCCGTTGCGCCCCAGCGCACCCGCATCGGCAGGATGCCGCTGCAACGAGCCCACGCCGGTGAACGGTCGCCCGAACGCCTCTTTGAGCACTGGGTCCGGCGGCAGATCACGCGGGGTGAACTCACCCTGGTCCCGGTATTTCTTCGACGGCGAACCTGCCGGCACGAACGATCCCGGCACACCGACGGGCCGGCCGAAGGCCTGCCTGTTCGCGGCGTCCACCGGCGGACGGCTGATCGGGCGTGGTGCCAGGCGGTGACTGCCGGCGGTTTCCTTGTCGGAGCTCACGTCATCCTCTTCTGGGCGGCTGCGGGGCGCACGCACTGCATCGCGACCACATTACCGGCGCTTGCGGCGATCTTGCGGCTTGCCACCGGCGACCGGACCCGGCAGTGGTGTCGCCGGATCGTCTGTCGGGGAGTCGGGGATCTGCGACAGCATGCCCAGCAGCGTGCTGGGAATCCTGATCGGGTGGGAGTCGCGCAGCACGGACCGGGCCCGACCCTGATAGTCCACCTCGGCCGCGCACTCAGCGCACTGCGAGAGGTGGTGGGCGGCCCGCAGGTGCGCGTTCATCCTCAGCTCACCGTCGACATACGCGGTGAGGGCTTCGCTGGACAGGTGCTCGGTGGAGCTGAACTGGCGCGGCGCACCGACCGGTGTGCCGCTCTGGGAGGCGAAGTGGGACGGCAGCCAAGAGAACGCCCGGCGGAACACACCTCCTGGGTCCGCCACCGCCGAACTCCTCTCCGAATTCCCCACGCAGGCGGCTCGCCTGCGGCTACCTAGAATGTAGCGTGCGACGGCCGCCCTACCGGGTAGCCGCTGGTGTCGAAGTGGTGGAGCGGAGTTCAGCGGGCCGCAGTCGCGCCGACGGCCGACGCGCTGTGCTGGCCGGGGTGGCTGGTTAGGTAATCACGGAGTGCCTGCCGGCCACGGTGGATGCGACTGCGCACCGTGCCCAGTTTCACCCCCAGGGTGGCGCCGACCTCCTCGTAGGACAGACCTTCGATGTCGCACAGCACCACAGCCGCCCGGAACTCCGGCGGCAGCGAGTCCAGCGCCGCCTGCAGGTCCGCGTCCAGTCGCGCGTCGTGGTAGATCTGCTCGGGATCGGGGTCGTCGGAGGGTACCCGGTCGTAGTCCTCGGGCAGTGCCTCCATCCGGATACGGCCCCGCCGACGCACCACGTCCAGGAATAGGTTGGTGGTGATGCGGTGCAGCCAGCCCTCGAAGGTTCCCGGCTGGTAGTTGTGCACCGAGCGGAACACCCGGATGAACGTCTCCTGGGTGAGGTCCTCCGCGTCGTGTTGGTTACCGGAGAGTCGGTAGGCCAATCGGTACACCCGGTCGGCGTGTTGGCGGACCAGTTCGTCCCATGACGGCATGGCAGCCGCGTTCCCGGTGGCGTCGAATACCGCGGTCCCCTGCGGTTCGGTCGACGGCTCGACCCAGTCGACGTCGCGGTAGCGATCCGGATAGGTTGCCGGGTGGGACATCGTCACCGGGCTCATCAGCGTGGTTATTGCACGGCCCTCCGTGTCGAGGCCGCCGTCTGGCGACGGCAGCGCAGTACTCTGGTCAACTCGAGACCGGCCACTCGTATTCCGAGGCCGATTCATACCCCGTTCCATGCGATTAGCTTGGCTTAGTGCCTTGTGTCGGCTCTGTGGCGGCACTGAACGCCGACTGTGAACCTGGCCCTCTAGCCGTTCAGACTGCTGTTATCGGTCGAAATGTCGACTGGATCACCGTGGTGCCCGGGTGTGTCGCAACGGGGGTGCCGACCGGTGACACCGGGCGCGCCTGCCCCGGCGCAGGTCGGATTGGACCTACGCTGCGCACATGGCCAGCACCGAACACACTCCCGGCCAACAGCCGCCGCGCAGCCGGGCCGATGCCATCCTCGCGCACGCCGAGGACTCGATGTCCGAGGACGCGATCCTGGCGGCGGCCCGGGACAGGGCCGCTGAGATCGGCGTCGCGGCGGTCAGCCCCGCGGTGGGCGCGCTGTTGAGCCTGCTGGCCAAGCTCAGCGGTGGCAAAGCGGTAGTCGAGATCGGTACCGGCGCGGGCGTCAGCGGACTCTGGCTGCTGTCGGGAATGGGCGGCGAGGGAGTTCTGACCACGATCGACATCGAGCCCGAACACCAGCGGACCGCTAAGCAGGCGTTCGGCGACGCCGGCATCGGAGCGTCCCGCACCCGGTTCATCAGCGGACGGGCACAAGAGGTGCTGACCCGGCTCGCCGATGACTCCTACAACTTGGTGTTCGTCGACGCCGACCCGATCGACCAGCCCGGTTACGTGGCGGAGGCCGTCCGGTTGCTGCGCCCCGGCGGTGTGGTCGTGATACACCACGCGGCGCTGGGCGGACGGGCCGGCGACCCCGCGGCACACGACCCGGAAGTGACAGCGGTGCGTGAAGCGGCCCGGCTGATCGCCGAGGACGATCGACTGACTCCGGCGCTGATACCGCTGGGCGACGGCCTGCTGGCCGCCGTGCGCGACTAACGTTCGGCACCCCGCTCCCCCCTTTTTCCGCGAGCAGACGCAAAAACCCCCCTGGCGAGGCCACAATTGGGGCCTTTGCGTCTGCTCGCCGAGGAACCTTGACCGCGGACTGAACACGCGTTTAGTATGTTGAACATGCGTTCAGTCGATATGACAGCCACCGCCCGCATCCGCGACGCGGCGATCGAGCAATTCGGTGAACACGGCTTCGGCGTCAGCGTCCGAGCCATCGCCGAGTCCGCCGGGGTGAGCGCCGCCCTGGTCATCCACCACTTCGGTTCCAAGGACGGACTGCGCACGGCGTGCGACGCCTACATCGCCGAGGAGATCCGTCAGGACAAGTCCGAAGCCATCCGGTCCAACGATCCGGCCACCTGGTTCGCCCAGATGGCCGAGATCGAGGCCTACGCGCCGATGATGGCCTACCTGGTGCGCAGTATGACGTCGGGGAGCAAGCTGGCGAAAACGCTGTGGCGCAGCATGATCGACAACGCCGAAGAGTATCTCGACGAAGGTGTTCGCGCTAATACCGTCAAGCCCAGCCGGGATCCGCGGGCCCGCGCCAAATACCTGGCGATCACCGGTGGCGGCGGCTTCCTGCTGTATCTGCAGATGCACGAAACTCCCACCGACCTGCGTGCGGTGCTGCGCGACTACGCGCAAGACATGGTGCTGCCGGCCCTTGAGGTCTACACCGAAGGCCTCTTGACCGATCAGACGATGTTCAACGCCTTCCTCGCACAAACCCACGCCCAAACCCACGAAGGAGAAGCCAATGGCGGGTAACGACCACCAGGCCGCTATCGAAATTAGTGGATTAACAAAGAATTTCGGCAGGGTGCGGGCGCTGGACGGCCTCGACCTGACGGTGCAACCGGGCGAAGTACACGGCTTCCTCGGCCCCAATGGTGCCGGGAAATCGACGACCATTCGTATCCTGTTG
>JBDTKT010000167.1:0-7712 GCA_039935195.1 Mycobacterium sp. | reverse complement strand
AGGACCGCGCGACCGTCAATGCCAAGCACATCCGGGTGACCCTCGACCGACTCAAGCAGCGCGCCGAACGCGCCGCCTAGCGCCGCACGATCAGGGCTTCATTTCGTAGGCCCCGGCTAACCGCGGGCGGCAGGACTCCGCGCTAGATTGGCCGAGCGGTGATCTGGCGGACCTCTGTGGCCGGATGATCGCCGGGGCGTTGCAGGTAGCCTGACATTAGCCACAATCAGCGTTATGGGAATCCGCGTGATCGTACTTTTGAAGGCGTTATCCCAAGGACAACGACGTTTTATATCGGATTGTAAATCTGGGTAGGGGGTCTCACATGCTCAAAGTTGATGACAGCGCGGCGAGCCCGCACTTCTCTGATAGTGGGGAACACCTCGACCACGAGCGCATCGTCCTGCAGGCCCGCGACGTCCGGTTCGACTGGACGAAGCTGCCGGTGCACTACGTGCCCGGCGAAGTCTTCGCCACCCATTTCTGGAACGTGCTGCACCTGCTGTTGCCCGCCGGCGAGGAGATCTTCGTCGAGTTGTTCAAGGAGGCGCTGCCGCTGATCAAAGACGATCAGCTGCGACTGGACGTCCAGGGCTTTATCGGCCAGGAGGCTATGCACGCGCAGGCGCACGCCGGAGTAGTCGACCACCTGGTCGCCCACGGCATTGATGTGTCGCCGTTCACCGGCCAGGTCAGGTGGCTGTTCGGGACGGTGATGGGTGACCGGCCGCACTGGAGTGAACGCCGTCGGCAGCGTTGGTTACTGGAGCGGGTGTCGCTGGTGGCGGCCGCCGAGCACTACACCGCGATCCTCGGCGAATGGATGCTCGATTCCCCTGCGCTGGATGCCGCCGGCGCCGACCCGGTGATGCTGGACCTGCTGCGCTGGCACGGCGCCGAAGAGGTGGAGCACAAGGCCGTGGCGTTCGATGTGATGAAGCACCTGCAAGCCGGCTACTGGCGCCAGATCCGCACCCAAGCGATCATCACCCCGCTTTTGCTGTGGCTGTGGGCGCGCGGGCTGCGGTTCATGTACCGGGTGGACCCGGAATTGCCGGCCGGTACCAAGCTGCGCTGGCGCGACTGGTTCGCCGTGGCGCGACGCGGTCTGGTGCCCGAGCCGGTCAAGTTCGTCTCGGCCATCATCGCCTACGGCAAGCCCGGCTTCCACCCCGCCCAGCTGGGCGGCGTGGAGAAGGCGGTCGACTACCTGGCCATCTCGCCCGCCGCCCGCGCTACCCACTGAGCGTTCAGACAGGGGACCTATGACCATCGTGACCGCCTCCGACGGTGTGACTTTGGCCGTCCACGCCTACACCGATCTGGACCCGAGCCGGCCGACGATCCTGGCCATCCACGGCTATCCGGACAACCACCACGTCTGGGACGGTGTGGCCGACGAACTCGCCGAGAAGTACCCCGGCAAATACAACGTCGTCGCCTACGACGTGCGCGGCGCCGGTGAGTCGTCGACTCCCGCGGACCGGGTCGGCTACCGGTTTCCCCAGTTGGTCGCCGACGTCGGGGCCGTGATCGAGGACCTGGGCGTCGACCGGGTTCACCTGCTTGGGCATGACTGGGGTTCGGTCCAGGGCTGGGCCGCGGTGACCGACCCCGCGCTGATGCCCAAGATCGCTTCCTATACCTCGATCTCCGGGCCGCACCTGGATTACGCGGGTAAGTTCCTGCGGTCGCCGCGCACTCCACGGGCCGTCGCCGACGTTGCCAAACAGTTCCTGGCATCCGGCTACATCTGGCTGTTTCTGACCCCCCGACTCCCGGAGGCGGTGTTCCGGTTCGGGGGCGGTAGCCGGGTCATCGACGCACTCGACCGCATCGGACGTTCCAGCACCCGCACGCAGCGGCGAACGGTCGCGCGCTCTAAGAACGACTACCTCAACGGGCTCAACCTGTATCGGGCGAACATGCCGAGGCCGTTTCTGGCACCGGCACAGGATCTTCCGCAGACCAGTGTCCCGGTTCAGGTGCTCGTGCCGCGTAAGGACATCTTCGTCACCCCCGCGCTGCAGCGGTTCACCGGCGCCATAGCGGCGGGCGGCCGGGTAGTCACGATCGAAGGCGGGCACTGGATGGTGACCAGCCGTCCCGACATCGTCGCCAGGCTCACCGGTGAGTGGGTCGACCGCGCCGTCGCCGGACAGACCCCGGCCGGCGCGTCGGTGGTGCGCCCCGGGCGGCGCGACGTGCGCGGGAAGCTGGCACTGGTTACCGGTGCCGGTGCGGGAATCGGCCGCGCCACCGCCCTGGAACTGGCCCGCCAGGGTGCCCGCACGGTTATCATCGTCGACCGGGATCTGGCCGCCGCCAAGGAGGTCGCGGCCGAGGTCGCCGCGGCGGGTGCCGAGGCCGGCGCGTACCACGTCGACGTCACCGACGAAGTGGCAATCGATGAGCTTGCCGCACAGGTCAACGCCGAACACGGCGTGGTTGACATCCTGGTCAACAACGCCGGCATCGGAATGGCGGGCCGGTTCCTGGAGACCACGCCAGAAGATTGGGACGCCGTCCTGGCGGTCAACCTGCGCGGGGTGATCTCGGGCAGTCGGGCGTTCGCCGCGCAGATGGTGGAGCGAGGGGAGGGCGGGACCATCATCAACGTGTCGTCGGTCTCGGCGTACCTGCCGTCAAAATCCATGATCGCCTACAGCACCAGCAAGGCTGCGGTGCTGGCCTTCAGCGAGTCGCTGCGTGCCGACCTCGCCGACGACGGCATCACCGTCACCGCGGTGTGTCCGGGCTTGGTCAACACGAACATCGCCAAGAGCACCGTCTACGCGGGGATGTCGGCCGAGGAGCAGGACCACGCCCGCGCCCGAGCGGATGCGGCCTACCGGCGCCGCAACTACACCCCGGAGGCGACGGCCCGCGCGATCGTCCGGGCGGTGCGCACCGGGCCGCCGGTGCTGCCGATCGCGGCCGAGTCGAGGCTTGGCTACGCGATGCGCCGGATCAGCCCGACGCTGCTGCGTGCGCTGGCTCGCTACGACATCCGACAAACCTGAGAAGGCCGTTGTGTCGCAACAGATCTGGAAAGACAGGCCGCCCGACCTCTACGGCCGGCGCAAACACGACCGCATCTACACCGTGCTGTGGGGCGCCGCCTCGATCTTCGCCGGCATCTCCAGGGTGTCGCGGTGGACCCCGGCGCGGGTGACCCCGGTGCAGCGCACGATCACCGCGGTCGTCACCAAACGCGAGATGGTCACCCCCGACGTGGTGGCGTTGACGTTCGCCGATCCGGACGGTGGGCTGCTGCCGTCCTGGACGCCGGGCGGGCACGTCGACGTCGCGCTGCCGTCGGGGCGGCGCCGGGAGTACTCGCTGTGCGGGGTGCCCGGGCGGCGCACCGAATACCGCATTGCGGTGCGCCGGCTCGAGGACGGCGGCGGTGGGTCCGTCGAGATGCACGAGGCTTACACCGAGGGGGACACCCTGGCCTTCGAGGGACCGCGCAACGCGTTCTACCTCGGCAGTGGCGAACACCAGGCGCTGTTCGTGATCGGCGGCATCGGGGTGACGCCGATCCTGCCGATGATCAACGAGGCACAGCAGCGCGGAATGGATTGGCGCGCCGTGTATGCCGGTCGCAACCGGGAGTCCATGCCACTGCTCGACGAGGTGCTGGCGGTGGCACCGGACCGGGTCACGGTGTGGGCCGACGACGAGCGCGGCGGATTCGCCGGCACCGAGCAGTTGCTGGCTGATGTCGGGCCACACACCGCGGTGTATGTGTGCGGGCCGACCGCGATGCTGGAATCGGTGTGCGCCGCCCGCGACAAACACGCCGGCGCCCCGCTGCACTACGAGCGATTCAGTCCGCCGCCGGTGGTCGACGGGGTGCCGTTCGAGCTGGAACTGGCCCGTTCGCGGCGGCTACTGCTGATTCCGGCCGGTCGGTCGGCGCTGGACGTCATGCTGGACCAGGATCCGACGACACCGTGCTTGTGCCGGCAGGGCTTCTGCGGCACCTGCCGGGTCACGGTGCTGTCCGGCGACGTTGACCGGCGCGGTCGCAACGCCGAGGGTGCCGACGAGATGCTGGTCTGCGTCTCGCGGGCCAACGGCGGCCGCGTGGTCATCGACGCCTGACCCGGTCAGTCGATATCCCGACGCGCGTCGTCGGCCGAGTCCTAAACTGCCCGGATGCCCGGCGTTGTGACGACCCATCGAGCAAGCTTCCCCGCCAAGATCATCTATGCGATCGCGCGCGCGGTGACGCCCCGGCTGGTGCCGTATCTCGTCCTGCGCAGCGGTAGCGGAACCCTTGCCGACCGGATGACGCGGGTGGGTCGCCGGGTCAACAAGTTCGGCCGCCTGCAGCGGTTGCGCCCGTTCCCGGGCATCCGGTTCACCCGCGCCCACACTGGCGAAATCCCGGTCGAGGTCGTTCGCAGGGCCGACTGCGTGCAACCGCTCGGTGCCGGGGCCATCCTGTACTTCCACGGCGGCGGCTTCATCACCGGCGGCCTCGACACGCACCTGCAGGTGGTGGCCGCTCTGGCGCGGCGCACCCTACTGCCGGTTGTGCACGTCGACTACCGGCAGTACCCGGAGGTGACGGTGGACGGCTCGCTGGCCGACTGCCGAGACGCCTACCGATGGCTGCTCAACCACGGCGCCGACCCGACCAGGACGGTGTTCGCCGGCGACTCCGCCGGTGGCTTCCTGGCGTTCGCCACCGCGCTGTCGGCTCAGCGCACCGGGCTGCCCGCCCCCGCCGGGGTGATCGGGATCTCGGCGCTGCTGGAATTAGACGGGACCGCCCGCGGTAGCCACGAAAACCTGCATCGGGACGGGTTCGGCATACCGCTGGTATTGCCCGACATTGTCGAGTGGGTGTGTCCGTCACCGGCGATGCGCCGGGATCTCTCCCCGATCAACGGCCGGCTGGAGACGATGCCGCCGGCACTGCTGATTGCGGCCGAATCCGAGGTGCTGCGCTGTGATGCTGAACGACTGCATAGTGCGCTGTGGCAGCACAATCGACCCTGCGACCTCGAGGTCTGGGACAGTGAGTTGCACGCCTTCCCGGCGTTGTTCCCGTACCTGCCGGACAGCAGGGCCGCCTACGCCGCGATCACCCGCTTCGTGGCCGAATGCCTGGCCGACGCCGACCGGGTTGGTGACACCCGCCGCGACGCGTCCTGATAGCGCCTGCCACTAGGGTGGCAGTCATGCGAGTTGCGGTGCTGGGCGCCAAAGGCAAGGTCGGTGCCACGATGGTGGCGGCGGTGGAGGCCGCGGATGATCTGACGCTGTCCGCCCGGGTCGACGCCGGTGACGCGCTGAGCCTGTTGACCGACAGCGACACCGAGGTGGTGATCGACTTCACCCATCCCGACGTCGTGATGGATAATCTGAAGTTCCTGATCGACAACGGGATTCACGTGGTCGTCGGCACCACCGGATTCACTGCGCAGCGGCTAGACCAGGTTCGCTCATGGCTGGCGGACGCAGCCGGCCGCAAGCCCGGCACCGCCGTACTGATCGCTCCCAATTTCGCCATCGGCGCGGTGCTGTCCATGCACTTCGCCACTCAGGCCGCCCGATTCTTCGAATCGGTGGAGGTCATCGAGCTACACCATCCGCACAAGGCCGACGCGCCGTCGGGCACCGCCACCCGCACCGCGCAGCTGATCGCCGAGGCCCGAAAAGACCTGCCGCCCAACCCCGATGCCACAAGCACCAGCCGGCCGGGAGCCCGCGGCGCCGACGTGGACGGTGTTCCGGTGCACTCGATTCGGCTGGCCGGACTGGTCGCCCACCAGGAGGTGCTGTTCGGCACGGAGGGGGAGACGCTGACGATCCGTCACGACAGCATCGACCGCACTTCGTTCGTACCGGGTGTGCTGCTGGCCGTGCGGCGCATCGCGGAACGCCCCGGTCTGACGCTGGGTATCGAACCGCTGCTCGACCTGCGGTGACCGGCATGGTCAAGGTGTCCCGCGCCGCGCGATTGCAACTGCTCATCGCGTTCATGTGCCTGGCGCTGCTGACGTACCTGGTTCTGCTCGGCCGAATCGCGATCCTGCTGATCCTGTCCGGGTCTGTGCCGACTATCGGGTTGGGACTGGCGCTGCTGATCATGCCGGGGATCGGACTGTGGGCGATGATCGCCACCCTGCGCGACGGGTTCGCCCACCAGCGACTGGTACGGCTGATCGCCGACGACGGGATGGAACTCGACGTCAGCGCGTTGCCGCGGCGTCCGTCCGGGCGCATCGAACGTGACGCCGCGGACGCCCTGTTCCACACGGTCCGCGAAGAACTAGACGGCGACCCGGACGACTGGCGGCGTTGGTATCGGGTGGCGCGTGCCTACGACTACGCCGGGGACCGCCGTCGTGCCAGGGAGACGATGAAGACCGCCTTACGGTTGCAGGAAAGCCAATGAGCAAGAGCCCGCTTATTTTCGGGTTCCTGGGGCTTTGGGATTACGCGTTAACCCGCGTCCAGGAACCGGCCCTGCGCTGAGCCGTCCCGTCAGCCGGTCTTGGTCAGTTGCATCGGTATGGGCCCCGATCCCGCTACGGATCATCGCCATCGTCATTTGTATCGTCGCGGAGCAGCTTCTCCGGGTGGTGGAAGGTGTTGATTCGCGGGCGGCCGCGATCCAGGTGCGGGGGCGGTAGCCATTCGGTGTCGACGGCGGCATTTTTGCGGGTTTTCCAGCCGCCGGGGGTGACCAGGTGGTGGTGTGGTGGGCAGGTGAGGGTGAGCTTGTCGATGTGGGTCTCGCCGCCGCTGGCGTATTCGTCGGTGTGGTGAACTTCGCAGTAGTAGCCGGGCACATCGCAGCCGGGGTGCGAGCAACCACGCTCCTTCGCGTACAGCACTATTCGCTGCCCGGGCGAGGCCAGTCGCTTGGTGTGATAAAGCCCGAGAGCTTTGCCGTTGTCGAAAATCGCGAGGTAGTGGTGCGCGTGGCGGGCCAGCCGGATGACATCGCTCATCGGCAGCAGGGTGCCACCACCGGTGAGTGCTTGTCCGGCGGCAGCTTCCAGGTCGGTGAGGGTGGTGGTCACGATTATCGACGCCGGTAAACCGTTGTGCTGGCCCAGCTCACCGGAGGCCAGCAGCACCCGCAGGCCGGCGTTGAGCCCGTCGTGCTGGCGTTGGGCGGCGCTGCGGGTATCGGTGTCGATCGCTAGCTGACTGGGAGTGCCGTCGACCATCGGTGACTGCTGGTCGGGGTCGGCCATGCCGGGGGCGGCCAGTTTGGCCCACACGGCTTCGAGGGTGGCCCGTGCTTCGGGGGTGAGCCAACCGGTGAGCGGCGACATGCCGTCGGCGCCTTGCCTGCCCAGGGTCAGACCCCGTCGGCGGGCTCGATCGTTATCGGTGAAGTTGCCGTCGGGGTTGAGGCAGTCGGTGATTCGCTCGGCCAGCTTGGCTACCTGTTCGGGGCGAAACTGGGTGGCCTTGTCGGCCAGATGGGCTTCGGCTTGGGCCCGGGTGGGTTCGTCGATGAAGCTGGGCAGCTGACGCAGGAAAGCGCGGACCACGCTCACGTGATCACCGCCGATGTTCCCGGCCCGCTGGGCGGCCGCTGTGCTTGCCAGCAGCGGGGGCAGGGGCTGGCCGGTCAGCGCCTGCCGGGGGCACAGATCGGCGGCCTCGTCGATGCGGCGCTTGGCGTCAGTGCGCGTGATGCGCAGCCCGTCGGCCAACGCGTGCGTGAGCTTGCCGCC
>JBDTKT010000166.1:0-5906 GCA_039935195.1 Mycobacterium sp. | reverse complement strand
GTAGTCGAACGCGGCCCGCCAGGCCGCATCGGCGTCGGTGAAGTTGTTGTAGGACATCTCTTTTCCGTGCAGCTGATCGGCCTGCGCCAACCCCGGCCACGCTCCGGGATCGTTGTACAACGCCGCCCGCTGGTGCGGGTTCTCGCCGTAGCGCAGCTGCGCGGAGCGGCGATACGTGCGCCCGATCCACTCCGGCAACGCCTGGCGGGGCTCCTCGGGGGCCAGCGTCGAGGTCATCCAACCCGCAACCGCAATGTCGTATTCGGCAGTGTGCCGAAACGCCAACGCCGCCAGCCCCTTCCGCTCAGCCAGCGTGAAGCCCCCGGCAGCGACCGCGGCCAGCACGCCGTCGTAGCCGAGCGGGTCGACCACCACCGCGACGCTGGGATGGTTCTTCGCCGCCGCCCGGATCATCGACGGGCCACCGATGTCGATCTGCTCGACGCACTCATCGACGGCCGCGCCGGAATCCACGGTTTCGCTGAACGGGTACAGGTTGACCACCACCAACTCGAACGGCGCGATGTCGAGTTCGGCCAGCGCCCCGGCGTGTTCGGGCTTGCGCAGGTCGGCCAGCAACCCGGCGTGCACCCGCGGATGCAACGTCTTCACCCGGCCGTCGAGCACCTCCGGAAAGCCGGTCAACTGGTCCACCGACATCACCGGAATACCTTTGGCGGCAATGGCTTTGGCGGTAGACCCGGTGGAGACGATGTCGACCCCCGCGGCATGCAGCCCCCCCGCCAGGTCCATCAAACCGGTT
The DNA here is from genome assembly GCA_039935195.1 of Mycobacterium sp. GTDB lineage: Bacteria > Actinomycetota > Actinomycetes > Mycobacteriales > Mycobacteriaceae > Mycobacterium. The sequence continues at coordinate 5,143 of JBDTKT010000166.1, read as the reverse complement.
TTGTCATAGACGCTGATCAACGCCCGACGTATCGGCCTCTTGCCGTCGGTCATCCTATGGTCGCCTTTCGTCCGATCCAGGTGACGCCGCTGGTCGCCAGCGCGGCCAGCACATCCACCAGGAGCTTGCGTTCCACTACTTTGATGCGCTCGTGCAGGGTGTCTTCGGCGTCGCCGTCGAGTACCGCGACCGGTTGCTGAGCCAGAATCGGCCCGGTGTCGGTGCCGGCGTCCACCAGGTGGACGGTGCAACCGGTGACTTTCACCCCGTACGCCAGTGCCTCGGGCACCGCGTGCGCACCGGGAAAAGCCGGAAGCAGTGCCGGGTGGGTGTTGACGGTCCGCCCGAGGAACCGGGCGAGGAACGCTGCGCCCAGAATCTTCATGAAGCCGGCCGAGACCACCAGGTCCGGTGCGTGCACGGCAGTCGCGTCGGACAGCGCGGCATCCCAGGCGCGCCGGTCGGGGTAGTCGGCCAGTGGCACGGTGAACACCGGCAGTCCCGCGGCGGTGGCGATCTCCACGGCCCGGCAGTCGCGGTCGGTACCGACGGCGACCACCCGCGCGGGGTAGTCGCCCACCGCGGCGTCCAGCACCGACTGGAGCAGCGATCCGGTTCCCGATGCCAACACCACCAGGCGGGCCGGTGCGCTCGGGGCGACACGGATCGGTTGCACCCGCTGAGCCTAGAGCGTGTCGACCGGCCGACGATCAGTGACTAGTCGGAGCTGGCATCGCCGAATTCGTCGTCGTCGGTGAACATCAGATCCTCCAGGTCTTCGAGCGGCTCGAGCGGGCCACTGGATTCGATGGGGCCGCTCGGATCGACGGGATCGACGAACACGACGGGATCGACGGGATCGACGGGATCGACGGGATCAGCGAACACGACGGGATCGACGAACACGACGGGATCAGCGACCGGGCCGGCCGACTCCTCAGCCCCGAGGCGCTCGACAGGATCGACCGGACCGATCGGATCTGCCACCGATTCTCCCACCCCGGCGGCCAGCGCTCCGGCGACCAGAGCCGGTCGCGGCCGCACCGGGCGGCGTCCGACGCCACCGGCCATCAGGACAGTGACTGCCCCCACCGTGGCAAACCATAAGAAGACCGCCGCGCCGAACGTGGCCTGGTCCACTCCGACGTCGCCGAAGTTACCCAGCTGGCCGCCGCCGGCGGCGCCGAGCAGCACCATCACCAGCGCCGCGATCAACGCGGCGGCCAGCACCTTCGCCAGCGCCGGAAGCAGCGGCAACGCACGCCGTGCGCACTGCTGCCCGACCGCCACACCCGACACTGCACCGATCATCAACAGCGCCACCCAGACCGGGCCCAGCGGCGGGGTCGGCACCGCGGCCAGGATCGGCACCGCCGGGATGTCACCGCCGAGAACGGTGAACGGACTGAACACCGCGATGCCCAGGTGCGCACTGGACCCGACCCCCAGTGCGGCGGCGCCCACGATGACGTTGGGTATATACAGCACCGACAACAGGGTCAGGCTGAGCTGGCCGAAGATCGAGTCGGTGATCGCGTACAGCTGGTGCATCGTGGACCAGTGCATCACCAGGGAACCGGCCGTCACCACGCCGGACAGGCCGAACAGTGCCAGCACCCCGGTGATCGCGGCCCGCACCGAATCAGCCAACCAGTTGGGCAGCGGCGACGCGGCCAGCACTCGCCGGCCTACTCGCGTCCCCACCCCGATCGCCGCACCGCTGGCGTGCACCGCCAGCACATACGAGAACGCCCGCAGCGCATTGGGGGTCTGCAATTCGGTGATCACCGACGCGGCATCGTGGATGACCGCCATCGATATCGCCGCAATCAGCAGCGGTCCGCCCAGTGCCGACGCCATGATCCAGCGGATGACGAACCAAGAGGAACTACCGGCGGTGGCCTGCGCGGTAGTCCGCGCCGTCCCGGCCACCATCAGCAGCACCGGCAGCAACGGCATCACGCCCAACTCGCGGCCGCCGATCGAGATCGGCACCTGGTGCACGCCCAGCCACATGCTGGCAATGGCACCCAGCGCGCCGGTCATCTCACTGTCGGCGATCAGCAACTGCAACAACGTCAGCGCAGCAATCACCGTCAGCGCCACGACCGACGGACCGAACGCCACCCGCAACAAGTAGCGGCTGGGGTCGGAGCTCCCTCGACCACCGTCCACCGATATCACCCTGCGATTATGTTGAACTCGGCGCGCGGCCGCCGATTACGGCTGGTTCGGCCCTGACGGAGCCGACGGCGGCTGGGAGGCCGACGGCGACTGGGAGATTGGGCCGCTCTGCCCGCCCGTCGCGGAGCCGCCCGAACCACCCGCCGGCGGCTGGCTGAAGCTGGGGAATCCGGTCGGCGGAGTGGGCGGGCCCTGCGACGCGGACTGTGGTCCCGTACCGAATCCGCCGGTCGACGGCGCCGACTGCGGGTGGTACCCGCCGGTGGACGGCCCGGACTGGTAACCACCGTAAGACGGGTAGCCGGATTGCTGCTGGGCCTGGGGATTGCCGAAGCCTTGGTGCCCGCCCTGCTGGCCTTGCTGACCCTGCTGACCGTAGTAACCGCTCCCCGGCGGCAGGCCGTACTGCGCGTACGGGTCGTACTTCGGGCGCGGAACGGGGGCGGTGAGAACCCCGGCCTCCAGCAGCAGCGCGCCGACCGCCGCGCCGGCCTGCAAAACGGTGAAAGCCAGGATCATCCACAGCCCCCATCCGATCGCGACCATACCGTCGGTGATGATCGTGGCCTGGATCGCCAGCAGCGCTCCCATCACCGCGATCGCCACGACGATCGGGGTGAAATTCTTCGCTTTGGGCAGCAGACCCGCGGCGGCCAGCAGTGCCGCCAGCACCGCCAGCGGCACGGGGTATCCGACGTCGGCCTGGAATGGGAACTCGCCATCACGGGGCGTCAATACCGGCCCGTAACTCGCAAGATAGGTCGCAAAACCCAGCACCACCACCGCAATCAGCAGGTATGACGGCAACTTGCTGGCACTGTCCTCGGATTTGACGAACGACCGGTTCGCGGGGCCGTAGGCGCCTGACGGTTGGGCATGCTGGTAGCCGGGGTTGCCGGGCGGGTAGGTCATGACTCTCCTGGGCTTGTGGGCATGGCGGCGCGGTTCGACCACCCACGCTAGCGCACGTTCGCGGCTACCCGGTGGGCCAACCGCATGTGATGAGGGGTACCCGGTTGCCTGGCACAGCGGCGCACGCTCTAATCAGCGGCATGGATTACGGACTCGTGTTGTTCACCAGTGACCGTGGCATCACCCCGGCGGCCGCCGCCAAACTCGCCGACGACCACGGCTTCGACACCTTCTACGTGCCCGAACACACCCACATCCCGGTGAAACGGCAGGCCGCCCACCCCACCACCGGCGATGAGTCGCTGCCTGACGATCGGTATATGCGCACCCTTGATCCGTGGGTGAGTCTGGGGACCGCGTGCGCGGTCACCTCGCGGGTTCGACTGTCCACCGCGGTTGCGCTGCCGGTCGAGCACGATCCGATCACGCTGGCAAAATCCATCGCCACCTTGGATCACCTCTCCGGCGGCCGGGTCAGCCTGGGGATCGGATTCGGCTGGAACACCGATGAACTCGCCGACCACGGCGTCCCCGCCGGACGGCGGCGCACGATGCTGCGCGAGTACCTCGAGGCGATGCGGGCGCTGTGGACCCAGGAGGAAGCCGCCTATGATGGCGAGTTCGTCAACTTCGGCCCCAGCTGGGCCTGGCCGAAACCGGTGCAGTCGCACATTCCGGTGCTGGTGGGTGCGGCAGGTACCGAGAAGAACTTCAAGTGGATCGCCCGCAGTGCCGACGGTTGGATCACCACACCCCGGGACTTCGACATCGACGAACCGGTGAAACTGTTCCACGACACCTGGGCGGCCGCCGGGCGCGACGGGGCACCGCAGATCGTCGCACTGGACTTCAAGCCGGTTCCCGAGAAACTGGCACGCTGGGCAGAACTCGGGGTGACCGAGGTGCTGTTCGGCTTGCCGGACCGGTCCCCGGACGAGATAGCCGCCTACGTGGAACGGTTGGCCGCCAAGCTGGCCGTTCTAACCTAGCGCGAGCAGCGCAGGCTGCAGCGGTTGCCGTAGTCCAACGCGCGCACCGTGATCCGCGTCCCGAGCGGCTCGCCGTCGCACAGCAATGCGACCAGGTCCTCGTCTTCGGTGGTGGCCAGAAAACGGCTGCCGTCGGCGTCCAATCGACCGACGATGATGCCGGTCCGCGTCGGCCAGTCGTAGTGCACGCTGTAGGTCTCGATCGTCGCCGCGCCCTCGGCACGCTCGGTGACCGTAACCTTGGGCGCTTTGTCGGCCTCGCCCTGGAGTCGGCGGCTGCTATCCGGTTTCCATTCGACCGGCGTCGTCGAGTACACCCCGACCGAATACTTGCTCAGCATGCCCCCATTAGCGCCGATCAGAGCGAATTTCCCCGGGGCTCTTCGGGTTACGGCGACGGCCTCGGCGATGGCGTGCATCGAGTAGTTGTTGCCGGCACCGCCGAAGAAGGGTAGTACGCCAGTCAGGGTCAGACCTCGCGGATCGTCTGCGGTCAGCCCGAAGGCGTCGCAGATGTTGAAAACCGGAACCGGGAAGCAGCTGTAGAGATCCAGCGCGTCGACCTCGTCGAGGCCGATCCCGGCAACGGCCAGCGCTTCGGCGACAGCGCTGACCGCGGCGGGACTGTGCCCCAGGTCGGGGCGCTCGAGCAGTCGCTGTTCACGCATGTCGGCGTGGCCGTGCAGATACACCCACTTGCCCTCGGGCACGCCTAGTCGCCGAGCCGCCGCCACCGACATCAGCAGCACCGCCGCCCCCTGGTTGACCTGGTCGCATTGCTATGCGACGGCGAGCCGCTCGGGGCGCGGATCACGGTGCACGCGTTCGACTACGGCAACCGCTGCAGCCTGCGCTGACGTTCTCCGCCGAGCAGACGCAAAGGCCCCCTTTTCGTGTCGAAAAAGGGGGCCTTTGCGCCTGCTCGCGCTAGGTTAGGATCGCCAGCTTGGCGGCCAACCGCTCCACGTAGGCGGCTACCTCGTCCGGGGACCGGTCCGGCAAGCCGAACAGCACCTCGGTCACCCCGAGTTCGGCCCAGCGTGCCAGTTTCTCGGGAA
>JBDTKT010000165.1:0-10701 GCA_039935195.1 Mycobacterium sp. | reverse complement strand
ACGCCGATGGTTTGGCCAAGGCGTTCGAGCTGACCGGACACCGCAATCGGCACGTGGTGGCCGTGGTCGGCGACGGTGCACTGACCGGCGGCATGTGCTGGGAGGCGCTCAACAACATCGCAGCCGCCCACCGGCCGGTGGTGATCGTGGTCAACGACAACGGCCGCAGCTACGCGCCCACCATCGGCGGCTTCGCCGAGCACCTGGCTGCGCTACGACTGCAACCGGCCTACGAACGGCTGCTGGAGAAGGGTCGCGGCGCGGTGCGCGGCATGCCGGTCATCGGCGGGCTCGGATACCAAGTCATCCACGGCGTCAAGGCCGGGTTGAAAGGCGCCCTGGCCCCGCAGCCGATCTTCACAGATCTCGGACTGAAGTATCTGGGGCCGATCGACGGCCACGACGAGAGCGCGGTGGAGTCCGCACTGCGCCGGGCCCGCGGCTTCGGCGGGCCGGTGATCGTGCATGTGGTCACCCGCAAGGGCAAGGGATACGGTCCGGCCGAAAACGACGAGGCCGAGCAGATGCACGCCTGCGGGGTGATCGACCCGCTGACCGGGTCGGCCACTACGGCCGCAGGCCGCGGTTGGACGGCGGTGTTCTCCGATGCGCTCATCGAGTACGGCGCCAAACGCCGCGATGTGGTCGCGATCACCGCGGCCATGCCCGGTCCCACCGGGCTGACCCCGTTCGGGCAGCGTTTCGGTGACCGGATGTTCGACGTCGGAATCGCCGAGCAGCACGCGATGACATCGGCGGCCGGGTTGGCGATGGGCGGTCTGCACCCGGTGGTGGCCCTCTACGCAACGTTCCTGAACCGCGCGTTCGACCAGATCATGATGGACGTGGCGCTGCATAAGCTGCCGGTGACGCTGGTGTTGGACCGATCCGGGATCACCGGGCCCGACGGCGCCAGCCACAACGGCATGTGGGATCTGTCGATACTTCAGATCGTGCCCGGCATGCGGGTGGCTGCTCCGCGTGATGGCAGTCGGCTTCATGAGGAACTCGGTGAGGCGCTCGACGTCGACGATGGGCCGACCGCGATTCGGTTCCCCAAAGGCGAGGTCGGCGAGGACATTCCAGCCCTCCGAAGATGGTCCGGGGTGGACGTTCTCGCGGTGCCGGCAGACGGGTTGATGCAGGACGTGCTGCTGGTGGCGGTTGGAGCACTCGCAGGTATGGCGCTGGCGGTGGCGGATCGGCTACACGACCAGGGCATCGGGGTCACCGTGATCGACCCCCGCTGGGTGCTCCCGGTTGGCACCGCGGTGCAGGAACTGGCCGGCGCCCACAAACTGGTGGTCACGCTGGAGGACAACGGTGTCAACGGCGGTGTGGGGTCGGCGGTGTCGGCGGCGTTGCGGGCCGCCGAGATCGACGTCCCCTGCCGCGACGTCGGACTACCGCAGCGGTTCTACGGACATGGGTCGCGGAGTGAGGTGCTGGCCGACTCGGGCCTGACCGAGCAGGGCGTGGCCCGGGCGATCACCGGTTGGGTGGCGGCCATGGGCAGCAGCAGCTGCGTGGTGCAGGTCAGGGAACACCTGGACTAGGCGTGAGTGCCGAAGCCAGGGCCGGAACCACGAGCTCCCGCTGCCAGGTCCGGGCGCCGCTCGTGGAAAGAAACTCATCGATCACCGCCGTGGCGGCCTGCGGAGTCACTCGGACCCAATCCCAGCACAGCCGCCGCACCAGGTCGGGTGAGAGCAGATTCTCGGCCGGCACCGACACCCGCTGCGCCAACTCGCCGAGGGCGGCCCGGGCGGCTTCCAGTCGCTCGGCGGCCTCGGGCTTGCGTCTGGACCACCGGGCTGCCGGCGGCGGGCCGCTGTAGGGTTCGGCGGTGTCGAGCGGTCCCGGGTTGTCCCGAGCCGCGGCCAGGGCCGCCAGCCAGATCTCGGCGCTGCGGCGCTGCTTGGGCCCACCGAACACCGGCAGTGCGATCAGTTCATCGGCGGTGGCGGGGTTGGCGAGGGCGGCGGCGACGATCGCCGAATCCGGCAGGATGCGCCCGGGCGCGATGTCGCGGCGCTGCGCAATCCGGTCGCGCGCCGTCCACAGCTCACGCACGGCGGCCAGGCCGCGCTGGTCGTGCACCCGGTGCATCCCCGACGTGCGCCGCCAGCGGTCGCGTCGGGTCGCCGTCGCCGTGGCACCAGCCGTTCGTAGATGATCGAATTCTTGTGCCGCCCAGTCGCTTTTCCCCTGCCCGTCGAGAATTTCGGCGATCGCGTCGCGCAACTCGATGAGCACCTCGACGTCCAGCGCCGCGTAGTTGAGCCACGCCGCCGGCAGCGGGCGTTTCGACCAATCGGCGGCACCGTGGCCCTTGGCCAGGCCCAGCCCCAGCAGTCGCTGCACCATCGCCGCCAGGTTGACCCGGTCGAAGCCGGCCAGCCGTCCAGCCAGCTCGGTGTCGTAGAGGGCCGGCGGCCGCAGGCCCGCCTCGGCCAGGCACGGCAGGTCCTGGTCGGCGGCGTGCAGGATCCATTCGTCTTCGCCGAGCACCTCGGCGATTGGCCGCATCAGCGTGAGCGGGTCGTCGCCGGCCCCCGCCGGGTCGATAAGCACCGTGCCGGCGCCGACGCGCCGCACCTGGATCAGATAGGCCCGATTCGAGTAGCGAAAACCCGACGCCCGCTCGGCGTCCACCGCGAACGGTCCGTGCCCGCCCGCGAGGAACTCCGCGGCCGACCGGATCTGGGCGGCGGTGGCCGACACCTCCGGCACACCGTCGGCCGGATGCGACAGCGGGATCGGTTCGGGCTGGTCGGCGGCCGGCTCTGTGGTGTCAGCCGCCATCTCAGACGCGAGTTCGCGAACTCAGGTCGGTGATCCCGACCGGCGGCAGGCCCGCGGCGTGTTCCAGCACCTCGCAGAAGGCCTGCACGTGCGTGCCGAGTTCCGGGGTGGTCGCCGTCCACGACGCCCGCAGTTCCAACTGATGTCCGCGGGGCGGCCCGGAGATGTCGCCGTAGCGCACCGACGTGGTCGCGGTGACGGTCCCGCCCAGGGCGGTGACGTGCTCGGTGCGGACGCCCAGCGCCTCGACCAGCCAACTCCACGCGACCTCGGGCAGCAGTGGGTCGAGTGCCTCGTCCGGGTCCAAGTCGGCCTGGATGAAGGCCACCAACCGCATGGTGCCGTCCCAAGCGTCGGTGCCCTCGGGGTCGTACAGCAGGATCAGCCGGCCGAACGCATCGCCGTCCGAGTCCTCCGGGACGATCTCGGTCTCCGGGTGCTTGACCTCGGCACCCAGCGCGTAGCTGTAGGGCGCGAGGCGCTGCGGCGGCCGGATCGGACCCAACTGGATCTCCGACCGCACGGTCGCGGCCTGCATCGTCGCCACCGCTTCACGGAATGGGGCAGGCTCGGCTGATGTCACGGACGCCGCTCCTTCTCATCGCTTCGCTGTGCGTCGTTGCCGGTGCCGATGGCGCAGGCCCGCCCCGGTTACCGTCCGGCACCGCCCGCGATGCGAATCGCAGACTGCCACGCTAGCTCGCTTCCCCTGCGGGTCCGGACAGGCGCGCCGAGCCCGCTCCGATCACCGCGGATTACCTGCGCATCGGGCATCCGAACGGGCCGTGGCAGCATTGACCGCGATGACTACCCGTCGTGAGCTGCCCGATTCGTCGTACCTGGCCGCCGCCGGCGGTCGCAAACCTGCGCGGTTGCCGGTGTGGTTCATGCGCCAGGCCGGCCGGTCGCTGCCCGAGTACCGGGCATTGCGCGCGCAGCGCAGCATGCTGGCGGCCTGTTTCGATCCCGAACTGGTCTGCGAGATCACCCTGCAGCCGGTGCGCCGGCACGGGGTCGACGCGGCGATCTTGTTCTCCGACATCGTGGTTCCGCTGCGCGGCGCCGAGGTCGACTTGGACATCGTTCCCGACGTCGGGCCGGTGATCGCCGCCCCGGTGCGCACCGCGGCCGACATTGCGGCGCTGCGGCCCCTTGATCCCCAGGCGGTGCAGGCCGTGTCGGAGGCGGTGTCACTGCTGGTGGGCGAGCTCGGCGACGTGCCGCTGATCGGTTTCGCCGGCGCGCCGTTCACGCTGGCCTCCTATCTGGTCGAGGGCGGGCCGAGCCGCAACCACGCCCGCACCAAGGCGATGATGCTCGGCGATCCGGCGAACTGGCATGCGCTGATGACGAAGCTGACCGATCTGACCATCGCGTTCCTGCAGGTGCAGCTCGACGCCGGGGTCGATGCGATACAGCTGTTCGACTCGTGGGCCGGGACGCTCTCGCAGGAGAGCTACCGCAGCCATGTGCTGCCGCACAGTTCCCGGGTGTTCGCCGCGTTGGCCGATCGCGGCGTGCCGATGACCCACTTCGGGGTGGGCACCGCCGAACTGCTCGGGGCGATGACCGAGGCGGTCAAAGCGGGTGGGCGGCCGGGATCGGCGACGGCCGTCGGGGTGGATTGGCGCACGCCGCTGGCCGACGCCGCCGCCCGGGTCGGTACCGACACCGCACTGCAGGGCAACCTCGACCCCGCGGTGCTGCTGGCGGGCTGGCCGGTCGTGCAGCAGGCGGCCCGTGCGGTGGTCGCCGACGGCCGCCGCGCCGTCGCCGCGGGAGCGTCCGGTCACGTGTTCAACCTCGGGCACGGGGTGCTGCCGGAGACCGACCCCGGTGTCCTCACCGAGCTGGTTGCGCTGGTCCATTCGCTGTGACTCGCGCGTATTGCGTCGTCGGCGGCGGAATCTCCGGATTGGCCGTCGCCCACCGACTGCGTGCGACCGTCGGCGACCAGGCCGAGATCACCGTATTCGACCCGGCTGACCGGCTCGGCGGGATGCTGCGCACCGAAATCCTCGGCGGCGTTCCGGTGGACGTGGGCGCCGAGGCGTTCGTGGCCCGACGGCCGGAAGTGCCCGCACTGCTGGCCGAGCTGGGCCTGGCCGACCGACAGCGGTCCACGACGGGGGTGCGGCCGTTGATCTACAGCGGGCGGCGCCTGCACCCGCTACCGACGGAGACGCTCAACGGGATTCCGTCGTCGGGGAAATCGATGGTGGGGCTGGTCGACGAGGCGACGATCGCCCGCATCGACAGCGAGCCCGACCGTCCGTTGCACTGGCTGCCCGGCGCCGATCCGACCGTGGCCGAACTGGTGGCCGATCGGTTCGGCGAGCAGGTGGTCGCCCGGTCGGTGGATCCGCTGATCGGCGGGGTCTATTCGGGCTCCGCCGCGAGCATCGGACTGCGCTCGGCGGTGCCCGGTCTGGCCGCCGCACTCGACGGCGGAGCGCCCAGCCTCACCGCGGCGGTTCGCCGGGCGCTGCCGCCGACCACCGGTGCGCCGGTGTTCGGGGCTATAGCCGGCGGTTACACAGTGCTGATCGACGCACTGGTTCGACGCAGTGGACTGCGCTGGGTTCAGGCCGCGGTCGCACAGATCGACCGGGGCCCGGACGGTTGGGTGCTGCACGACGCGACCGGCCGCTCCTGGCGCGCCGACGCGGTGATCCTGGCAGTTCCCGCCGCCGGGGTAGCCCGGCTGACCGCCGGGTTCGCGCCGCACTGCGCGGCCGCGGCCAGGCAGATCGACTGCGCGTCGTCGGTGGTGGTGGCACTGGCGGTGCCCGGCGGCGCAGCCTTCCCGGACAACTCCGGTGTGCTGGTCGCCCATGGTGAACGGTTGCGGGCCAAGGCGATCACGCTGTCGTCGCGTAAGTGGGGCAACTTCGGATACGACGGCAAGGTGGAGCTGCTGCGGTTGTCGTTCGGACGGTTCGGCGACGCCCCCGGCCGTGCATCGGACGGCGAGCTGGTGAGTTGGGCGGTGCGGGATCTTGAGACCGTCTTCGGGGTGGCCGTCGACCCGATCGACGTCCGTGTGCAGCGTTGGGTGGCCGCGATGCCGCAGTACCGGCCCGGTCACGCCGAACTGGTCGCCGGGTTGCGTGCCGGGCTGCCGCCGACCGTGGCGGTCGCCGGCAATTATCTCGACGGTATCGGGGTGCCGGCCTGTGTCGCGGCGGCCGACCTGGCGGTTGCGACCGTGACCAGCGCCACCGCTACGGCCTAACGCGGGCCGGGTGGCCCCGTGGCACCATGGCCATATGGCGCGCCTTGACTACGAGCAGCTCAATTCCGTCGTCCGTTACGTGATGTACTCGGTGTTCTCGGTGCGGCCCGGCGCACTCGATGAGGGACACACTCGCGAGCAGGTCGCCGACGAGACCTCGACCTTCCTCAAACAGCAGGAGGAACGCGGGGTGGTGGTCCGCGGCCTGTATGACATCGCCGGCCTGCGCGCCGACGCGGACTTCATGATCTGGACCCATGCCGAGCGGGTCGAGGATTTGCAGGCCACCTACGCCGACTTCCGGCGCACCACCGTGCTGGGCCGGGCCTGCACACCGGTGTGGAGCAACGTCGGGCTGCATCGGCCCGCGGAGTTCAACAAGAGCCGCATCCCGGCGTTCATCAACGGCGAGGACCCGCTGGCCTACATCTGCGTCTATCCGTTCGTGCGGTCCTACGAGTGGTACCTGCTGCCCGATGCAGAACGCCGCAAGATGCTGGCCGAACACGGCAAGAAAGCCCGGGAGTACCCCGAGATTCGACCCAATACGACGTTCGCGTTCGCCCTCGGCGACTACGAGTGGCTGCTGGCGTTCGAAGGGCCGGATCTGGGCCAGATCGTCGACCTGATGCGCCACCTGCGCGGCACCGAAGCTCGCCGGCACACCCGCGAGGAGACCCCGTTCTTCACCGGTCCGCGGGTCGGGGTCGAGCAGTTGGTGTTTGCACTGCCGTGACCCGATCCTCCGATCCGAACGCGGCCACCGCCGATGCAGACCGTTTTGAGCAGATCTACCGCGATGACCGCACCGCGGGCGGGTTGCAGTCCTCCACCCCGTGGGACATCGGCGGCCCGCAGCCGGCGGTGCGACGACTGGTCGCGCTCGGCGCCATCAAGGGCGAGGTGCTGGACCCGGGTACCGGGCCTGGGCATCACGCGATCTACTTTGCCGCACACGGATTCCCGTCGACCGGTATCGACGTCTCGGCGACGGCGATCGAACGCGCCCGCGAGAACGCCCGCGCAGCCGGGGTGTCGGTCGACTTCGAGGTGGGGGACGCCAAGACGCTGACCGGCTTCGAGAACCGCTTCGACACGGTGGTCGACACCGCGTTCTACAACACATTCGCCGACGATCCTGCCGCGCAGCACAACTACCTGCTGGCACTGCACCGGGTGACCAGACCGGACGCGCGGCTCTACATGGTCGAGGCGGCCGACTACAATGTCAACGGCTTCTTCATGCCACCGAAGATGTCTAAGGACACACTGCTGCAATCACTTCCGGCCGGGGGATGGCAGATCACCTACCTGGGTCCGACCACCTACCTGGTCAACGTCAGCGCGGAAAAGTTCGAGGCGATGGTCGAGGCGAACCCGGCTGCTCCGCCGCGGATCCGGTCGATAGCGCAGCGGCTCCGGGTCATCGAGCCACTAATGGACGGCCAGCTGGCCCACGCCCCGTTCTGGGAGATTCACGCCACCCGGATCACCTAGCGGCCTCACCCGCCGCTGGCCTCAGCCGCACTCGCGGGGGACTTTCAGGCGTGCGACGGCACCAGTCGCAGGCAGATCGAGTTGATGCAGTACCGCTGATCGGTGGGGTTGGGGTAGCCCTCGCCGGTGAACACATGGCCCAGGTGGCTGTGGCAGGCCGCGCACAGCGCTTCGGTGCGGGTTACGCCCAGCGAGTCGTCGGAGCGCAGGATCACCGCGTCGGAGTCGGCCGGGTCGAAGAACGATGGCCAGCCACAGTGCGAGTGGAATTTCTCGGTGCTGCGGAACAACTCGGCGCCGCACGCCCGGCACTCGTACACGCCCGCGGTGGTGGTGTCGGTGTATTCACCGATGTGTGGCGGTTCGGTGCCGGCCCGGCGCAGCACGGCAAACTCCTCGGGGGTGAGCTGCTGCTGCCATTCGTCGTCGGTACGGGTCACCGTCGGTTGTGGGGAGGTCATGCCTCCACGCTAGCCCGCTTTGCGTCGACCGTCAGCCAGGCCGGATCGATGCCGTCGTCCAACCGATTCTCGGCACGCGCATCCAGGTACCGGTAGCACAGCACCGCGCAAACCACGATCAGCACCAGCGACCAACCGTAGGTGATCTTGAGGTAGTCCAGCGGGCGTCCGATGAACATCCACCGCAACAGCAGCCACTTGTCCAGGGTCATGAAGCCGTAGATGCCCAGCCACGCCGGCCAGTTGCGCAGCACCGAGTTGGGCAGCACCACCGTCATCAAGAACGGGAACAACACGATCGAGTAGTAGCCCTGGCCCAGCGAGAGCACCAGGAACGACGCGAGCAGCAGCACGCCCGACGACGTCAACATCCAGAACAGCGGGTCGCGGGTGCGGTAGTAGCGGTACAGCAGCCACAGGCTGACGCCGGCGATTACCGTGAACAGCACTCGCAGGAACAGGATCAGTGCGGACGGCAGGCCGAAGTACACGCCGTTGCCCAGAATCGAGGAGTTGAAGTAGTCGCGGGTGCCCAGCAAGTAAGGCACGGTGCGGGTGAAGAACGACTTCGGATCGCTGACCAGCGGCAGTGCCGCCACGTTGAACACCACCGGCACCGCGAACGCGGTGACCAGCGCTCGCCACTGCCGGTTGAGCAGTGGCAGCAGCAGCAGCGGCCCCAGTAGGGGTTTGACCACCAGTGTCAGCCCGATCGCGATACCGGCCCACCACTGGTGGCTCACCCGCCCGTCAAGCAGCCACCGGAAGAACAGCACCTCGGCCAGCAAGATGGCGCCGTTGATGTTGGTGAACACCAGCGAACTGCTCACACTCTCGGTCAAGAACATGATCGCCAGCAGGGCCGGCGCGGCCACCGACGTCCAGGTGTAACCGAATAGTCGCAGCAGCAGATAGGCGGCGAGCACGATCGCAAGCGCGTTGGTCAGGATGAACGTGTACCGCGACATCGTCTCCGGCAAGTACCCGAACGGTGCCATCAGCAGGGTGCCGCCGGGCGGGTACAGGTAGTGCGGGTCGACGTAGTCGAAGTGTTCGTTGTAGAGGTCCAGGCCGTGTCGGAAATTTAGCACCGCCCGATACACCGGCTTGAAGTCGTCGGTGATGTTGCCGTTGGTGGTCAGCACCACGATGCGGTGGACCATCGACATGATGGCCACCGGCCACAGCACCGAGCGCAGCACCGTCGCGGCGCCGGGCGGACCGGTGGGCGGGCGGAACGCAGCCAGCAGGGTGGTGCGAAAGGACTGGGCTGCCGTCACCAGCGCACCGTACACCGGCCGGTTTTAGCGGCGAGCGTGCAGGCAGCTTCCCCGCCGGGCAGCGAGCGTGAACCTGGCTTCACGCTCAGGCGGGGCAGTAGACGTCGGTGTCGGGCAGCTTTCCGCTGTCCAGATAGCCGGTCAGCGGCGGGACCGCGCACGACGAGTAGATGGCGGCGCCGTGGCCGATGCCCTGCCACATCACTCGCTTGCTGGCGGCTTCGGCGTTGATCACGATCGCCGCGGTGGCGGCCACGCCCTCTTCCCCGACGATCGGGTCGTTTTGCACACCGAGGAGCAGTACGTCGATTTTGAGGTCCTTCGGTGGTTCCGGTGTCGTGCTGGTCGGCCAGCTCAGGCACTGCGCCATGTCGAGGGCACCGACAGCGCCGAACTGGGGGTACAGCTTGCCCCAGGCGACCACCAGCTCGCGGATCCGGTCCGGCGTGGGCCGGTCGAGAGCGTCGGCGCATGAGTTGATGAAGTGGCCGTCGCTGCCCTGGGTGGTCTCGGCCCGGTTGATCAGGTTGGTCAGCAGATTGGGATCGCCGGAGTGCGCGGTCGCCAGTGCTCGGGCCAGCTCGTTGGTACTGCCGACCCGGTCGCTGGTGGGGAAGCCCAGGGCGGTGACGATGCCGTGCGTCACCGCCGCCACCGATGCGCCGCCGGGGCCGTGGCCGGAGCGGGCGGCGGTCAGTACGGCGTCGACGGTGCTCATCGGCTCCGGACCCAGTGCGCAGTTCACCGCGATGCACTGGGCCGCGAACGCATCCAGGGCGGCCTGTTGGCCCTTGACCCGCTGCTCAGCGGCGGCTTCGGCGGCCACCCCCATCGATATCGGCGAGTCGAGCGCCAGCCTGGCCACCTTGTCCGGATGCGACGCGGCGTAGGTCAGTGCGATCTGCGCGCCGTTGCCGACGCCGATCAGCGCCAGTGTCGGCACGTCCCAGATGCTGCGCAGCCGCTCGATGTCGGTGGCCGCGTGGGTGTTGTCGTAGGAGGACTCGCCGGGCGAAATGATGTCGGTGCAGTCGGTGGTGGCGTTCATTGCGACGGTGCCCAGGTTGGCGACCCGGTCGTCACCGGACTCGAACTGCGCCTGGTCCCACATCGCGTCGCGTTGGGCGCGATCCCGGCAGTCGACCGCGTTGGACATGCCGGTGCCGCGCCGGTCCACCGCGACGATCGGGTGGCCGCGCAGCACGTCGGCTCCGGCCCGCGACAGCCAGACCGGCAGCTGCAGGGACGACGGCAGATCCCAGCCGGTGGTGAACACCACCGGGCCGGCGTCGGCCGGGGTATATACCGACCGGGCCCGCACGACGCCGATGCTCACCGCCGCAGACCCGCCGCCGAGTGGGTCGACGTCGGCGTCGTAGCTGGCGCACTCCAACTGGACACCCGGCGTCGCGGGCACCGCCGC
>JBDTKT010000164.1:0-28917 GCA_039935195.1 Mycobacterium sp. | reverse complement strand
GGAAAGCCGGTGAGCCGGTGTCGCTGTCGCCGACCGAGTTCACCCTGCTGCGCTACTTCGTGATCAACGCCGGCACGGTGCTGAGCAAACCGAAGATCCTCGACCACGTCTGGCGCTACGACTTCGGGGGCGACGTCAACGTCGTCGAATCCTATGTGTCCTATTTACGCCGCAAGATCGATACCGGCGAGAAGCGGCTACTGCACACCCTGCGCGGGGTGGGATACGTGCTGCGCGAGCCGCGATAAGGCCCGCGCGGAGCGAAGAACATCGGAATGGTGAGACGCACTTACGCGACGTTGCGGTTGCCGCTGCGAGTCAGCCTGGTCGCGGCCGCGCTGGCATTGGTGACTCTTGGGCTGCTGGCGCAGGGTTTTGCGGTGACCTACATCCTGGAACACCGGCTGATCCAGCGGATCGACCAGAGCCTGGTTGACGCATCCCAGGGTTGGGCGCTGGCGCAGCCGCGGCAGTTGCCACCGTCGCACGCAGATCCGAATCCCGCCCGGCCGCCGTCGGATTTTTACGTGCGCTACGTCGAGCCTGACGGACATACCTGGACCGCCGTCAACGATCAGCACGCCGAACCCCTGGTGCCGGCGGACAGCGATGTGGGATCCGAGCCGGTGACGATCGGTTCGGTCGACGGGTCGGGAACGCACTGGCGAGCGATGTCGGTGCGGGGGACGGACGGCGGACTGATCACCGTCGCAAGGGATCTCTCCTTTGTCCGGTCCACGATGCGGTATCTGGCCTGGTCGCGGGTGGCCATCGGGACCGGGGTGCTGCTGGTGCTGGGCGTCGCCGGCTACATCATGGTGAACCGCAGCCTGCGGCCGCTGGCCGAAGTCGAGCAGACCGCCGCCGCGATCGCCGCCGGCCAGTTGGATCGTCGTGTCCCCGAACGTGATCCACGCACCGAGGTGGGCAGGCTGGCGGTGGCACTGAACGGCATGCTGGCGCAGATCCAGCATGCGGTGGCGGCGTCGGAGTCGTCGGCGGCGGACGCGCGCAGCTCGGAGGAGCGGATGCGCCGATTCATCACCGACGCCAGTCATGAGTTGCGCACGCCACTGACCACCATCCGGGGTTTCGCCGAGCTGTATCGCCAAGGCGCCGCCCGCGACGTCGAGATGCTGATGTCCCGGATCGAGAGCGAGTCACGCCGGATGGGCCTGTTGGTCGAGGATCTGCTGCTGCTGGCCCGGATGGACGCCCAGCGGCCGCTGGACCATCATTGGGTCGACCTGCTGGTGCTGGCCACCGATGCGGTGCACGACGCACGGGCGATCGCTCCGAATCGGACGGTGCGACTGGAGGTCTTCGACGGCCCGGGCACCCCGGAACTGCTCGGCGACGAAGCCCGACTGCGCCAGGTGCTCAGCAACCTGGTGAGCAATGCGCTGCAGCACACCCCGGAGACCGCCGCGATCACCGTCCGGGTCGGCACCGACGACGCCGACGCCGTGCTCGAAGTCGTCGATGAGGGGCCCGGGATGAGCGAGGAGGATGCGCATCAGGTGTTCGAGCGGTTCTACCGCGCCGACTCGTCACGTGCGCGGGCCAGCGGCGGCACCGGCCTGGGGCTGTCGATCGTCCACTCACTGATCCGCGCGCACGAGGGCAGCGTCACCGTCACCACCGCGCCGGGCCAGGGTTGCGTTTTCCGGGTGGCGGTGCCGCGACATGCTGACGTATCGACCCAGGATGCCGACGTTGCCGCTGAAATCAGTTGAGCTTCAACGAATCGCGGCAAGCGCGGCGACGATCTTGGACTGGGCATCGTCCAGTGATTCCGGGGAGGGATTACGGTCGACACCGGCAAAGCCGAAATCAGTGAGACTACGAGCCGGGAAGACATGGACGTGCAGGTGCGGCACCTCCAAGCCGGCGATGATGAGGCCGGCGCGTTCGGTGTCGAACGCCTGGCAGACCGCCTTGCCTATCCGCTGAGCCACCGCCATCACCTGTGCGAACACCGCGCCGTCCGCGTCTTGCCACTGGTCGATCTCGGCGCGCGGCACCACCAGCGTGTGTCCCTGCGTCATCGGCTCGATGGTGAGGAAACCGACGACCGCGTCGTCCTCGTAGACGAACCGGCCCGGCAGTTCCCGGTTGATGATCCTGGTGAAGACGGTGGCCATGCGGTTCAGCATATGGTGATCTCGGCCTTTGTGGATCGACTGCCGGTATTAAAGTCCGGTCACTGCGTATCATCGGATACAACCTGGTGCGAGTGCCGACGGCTTGCCACGCCCACACATAGAGGAGATGACATGTCAGCTGTCACAACATTTCTCAGTAGCCCAGAATCGGTTGGCGTCTGGAACCTGGATCCGGGTCAATCGACCATCCGGTTCGAGAACGGCACCATGTGGGGCGCGTTGAAGGTGCGTGGCACTTTCACCGATTTCAGTGGCAGTGGCGAGATCAAAGATGGCAATACGGTATCCGGTCACGTCGACATCAAGGCGGCGTCCATCCACACCGGGCTGGGCACTCGCGACCAGGAGTTGCGGCGGTCAAATTTCTTTGACTCCGACAGGTACCCCGACATCACCGTCGCGGTCAAGGGCGGCGAGCCTGCCGGGGGCGACTCGGTCCGGCTCAACGCTGAACTCACCGTCAAGGGCATCACTGGCCCGCTGCCGATCCAGGCTAGGGTGGCGATGCGCGACGACGGCGGAGTGCGGCTGATCGCGGAGGCGATCGTCACCCGCAAGCAGTTCGCCGTGGAGGGGAACTTCCTCGGCATGGTCGGCAACACGACGAAGCTGAGCGTCAGCCTGGTGTTTCGGCGGGCCGAGGCCGGGTAACCCCGGCCCGCCTTCGCTAGCGGTCGGCTGGAGCCACCCGCCGACCCGCCGCGCGTGGCTCCGCCGCGCTAGCGATCGGCGTCGGTGTAGCGGATGATGCCGCGAATGTTCTTGCCATCCAACATGTCCGCGTAGCCGTCGTTGATCTGCTCCAGCTTGTACTGGCGGGTGACCATGTCGTCAAGGTTTAACCTGCCGGCCTTGTACATCGACAGCAACTGTGGGATGTCGTACTGCGGGTTCCCGCCGCCGAAGATGGTGCCCTGCAGGTTTTTCTGCAGCAAGGTCAGCATCGCCAGGTTGAGGGTCACTTGATTTTCCATCATGTTGGCCATCGCGGTCAGCACGCAGGTGCCGGCCTTGGCGGTCAAGATCATGTAGTTCTCCACGTCAGCTCCGTTGACCTCACCGACGGTGACGATCACCTTCTTGGCCATCAGACCGGCGGTCACGTCGTAGATTCCGCCCATCGCGGAGTTCATGTCCTCATAGACGTGCGTGGCACCGAACTTCAGGGCCTGATCGCGCTTCCACTCCACCGGGTCGATGACGAAGATATTGCGAGCGCCCGCTATGACCGCGCCCTGCAGCGCCGACATGCCGACCCCGCCGACGCCGACGATCGCGACGTCTTCGCCCGGGCGGATGTTCGCGGTTCGGGTTGCCGATCCGTAACCGGTGGTGACGCCGCAGCCGACCAGGCAGGCCACCTCGAAGGGAACCGAGGGGTCGATCTTCACTACCGAACTCTCGTGGACGACCATGTAGGGCGAGAAGGTCCCCAGCAAGGTCATCGGGTAGACGTCCTGGCCGCGGGCCTGGATGCGGAACGTGCCGTCGCTGACCGCCACGCCACTGAGCAACCCGGCGCCCAGATCACACAGATTGCGCAGCCCGGCCTGGCATGACGGACATTTGCCACAGGACGGGATGAACGACAGCACAACATGGTCACCCGGTGCCAGGTCCTCCACCCCGGGGCCGATCTCGGTGATGATGCCGGCGCCCTCGTGGCCGCCGAGGACGGGGAAGCCGGCCATCGGGATGCTGCCAGTCATCAGGTGATGGTCGGAGTGGCACATCCCGGCCGCCTCCAGCTGGATCTTGACCTCGTGCCGGCGCGGGTCGCCGATCTCGATCTCCTCGATCTCCCATGGCTTGTTGAATTCCCAGAGCAGCGCGCCCTTTGTCTTCACCGTGAACCTACTTTCATGTCAAACCTCAGACGGTCGGATGTGGGCTGATGCTCATGGGTGACCCGGCCTACCGGCGCGGGGGCCGCTAATAGCGGTGGCAACCCATGAGCCGAAGCCTATAGCGCACAGCGGGGCCACGGAATGCCTCGCGGAAAATCTTTTCCGGCCGCCGTGGTGCACTGTTACCACAGTGGCGCCGGAGATTTACCCAGTGGGTAATAGCCCGGCAACCTCTCGCCGGCCACGCTGCGCTGGATGCGCCGCTGCATGCCCTCGGAGAGTTTGCCGGCTTTGATCAGCTCCATGTAGAGCGCCGAGACGTGGCCGAAGTCGAAGAAATCCCGCTGCCAATTCCACTTGCCGTCGCCGGCGTAACGAAACCAGCTGCCGCCGATGCCGTAGATCTCGGCGACGTCGTCGGCGGCCGCTCCTATCTTGGCGACCTGCTTCCAGAAACCCACCACCTCGCCCTGACGGTCGTCGATGACCACCCTCTGGTAGGGGTAGCGCCAGCCTTGCAGGCCCTCCATCTCCTGACCGAGCGCGACGTCGCGGATCTCGTCGATCCCGATGCACATGACGTCCTCCTTGGGGCCGATGTTCCAGCCGTAGGTGGCGTCGTCGGTGTAGAAGGCGGCGAGATTACGCCAGTCGCCGGAGTTTTCGGCGTCGCGGTTGGCCTGCAGCCAGCGGTCCACAACATCTTCGAGTTCGTCGCGGGGGAACGGGGGGGAAGTCGACATGCTTAATCCTTTTCTCGGATCGACAAGGCGCGGGTGGGGCAGGACCGCACCGCGGCTTCAATCTGGGTGCGGGCCGCCTCGGGTGGGTCGGAATCGATGATCTCGACCTTGCCGTGTTTGGGCACCCGGAAGTAGTCGGGTGACTCGAGCTCGCACATGGCGTGGCCCTGGCACAGGGCCAGGTCGACTTCGACTCGATAACCCATGATTTGCGGCCCCTAACTGCTGCGGCGGCGATAACGCACCTTGGCCGGCTTGGCCAGCTGCACCACCATCTTGGAGTGATCGTTGCGGTAGGTCTCCGACGGCTGCATCATCTCGAACTCGTACTCGCGCAACAGCACCGAGAAGATCGCCTTGATCTGCATGGTGGCGAACGCCGCGCCGACACAGCGGTGCCGGCCGCCGCCGAACGGAATCCAGTTCCACCGGTGCACGATGTCCTCCTCGCGCGGCGGTTCGTAGCGTTCCGGGACGAACTCGTCGGGAGACGGGAAGGACTCGGCGATCCGGTTGGACACCGCCGGTGACGCCGCCACCAGATCGCCGTCGTGGATCGGGTACCCACACACCTCGTACTCGCCCTTGGCCACCCGCATGAGGACGATCAGCGGCGGATGCAGCCGCAGGCTCTCCTTGAGCACGTTCTCCAGGTGCGGGATCTGACGCAGCGCATGGAAGCTGACCTCTCCGCCGTCTGCGTAGAGTTCGTCGAGTTCGCTGACAACGGAGCTGAGCGCGTCGGTATGGCGCAACAGTTCGATCATGGTCCACGCGGTGGTTCCCGAGCTGGTGTGATGCCCGGCGAACATGATCGAGATGATGATGCCGGTGATCTCGTCAGCGGTGAACCGCGGGTTGCCGTTCTCGTCCGGGACCGTCACCATTACGTCGATCATGTCCCGGAACTTCTTGTCCTCCGATGGATTCGCGTTCCGCCCGTTCATGATTCCCTGGACCAGCTCGACCAGCTTGACCCGCGCTTCGTCGCGGCGGCGGAAACTCTCGATCGGCAGGTACGGGTCGACGTAGCACAGCGGGTCGGTGCCGCGCTCCAACTCGTAATACAGTGCGGCGAAGCGGCCATCGAGTTCGTCGCGGAACTTGCGGCCGATCAGGCACGCGGTTGAGGTGTAGATGGTCAGCTCGGCGAAGAAGTCCAGCAAGTCGATCTCACCTTCGTCGCCCCAATCGGTGATCATCTGGCGGACTTCGCGTTCGATGGTGGCGGCGTGCCGCTTCATGTGGTCACCGCGCAGGGCGGTGTTGTGCAGCATCTCCGCGCGCCGCTCCGGGGGGGCGTCGAACACCACGCCCTTGCCGAAGATCGGGGTCATGAACGGGTACGCCTCCGCCTGATCGAATTCCTCGTCGGTGGCCCGGAAGAAGAACTCGTTGGCTTCGGCACCGGTCAGCAGCACCACCTTGCGGCCGGCCAGGTCGAACCAGCCCACATCCCCACATTCCTGTCGCACTCGTCCCATCAATCCGATCGGGTCGGTGCGGAACTCTTCGAGGTGACCGTGCTCGGCCTCGCCACCGGACACCCGGGGAACCTCAGTGGTGACCGTCATGTCGGCATTCCTTCCTCGCCCAACTGCAGATGCCGGCGTTCGGCGGCGGCGTCGGTCAGCGGTGCCTCGGGCTGAACCTCCATGCTGACGATGTGCGACCCGCGCGGAGTCTCAGCGACGAACGCGATCGCCCGGGCGATGTCGGCCGGCCGCAGGAAGTAACTGTGCCGCGCCTGACCCCACGTGCCCCAGTCCGCCAGCATCGGCCCCACCTGTTCGGCGGTGAGCTGCCAACCCATACCGGTCAGCGTCGGTCCGGGGTGCACGATGGAGGCCCGCACCCCGGTGCCCTCCAACTCCATCTGCAGGTTGGTTACCATCGCGACCAGGCCGGCTTTGGCTGCGCCGTAAGCGCCCATGTGCGGGCGTTGGCGCAGCGCGACGTCGGAGCCGACGAAGATGACGTCGCCGCGCCGCCGCGCCACCATGTCGCCCAGCACCGCGGTGGCGAGCCGGTTGGCGCCCACCAGGTGAACCTGAATCTGGTCGTTGAACGCTTCGGTGGGAGTCTCGTGGATGCGGCCCGGGAACATGTCACCGGCGCCGGAAACCAGCAGCTCGATCTCGCCCAGGGCGTCGATGCTCTGGGCGACAAATGATTTCACCGAGTCGGTATCGGTGACATCCAAGGGGAACGCGACCGCCTCGCCGCCGTCGGCGCGAATCTTGTCGACGAGCGCGGCCAACCTTTCGATACGCCGGGCGCCCAACGACACCGGAAATCCTCGGTGCGCCAGTTCTTCTGCGGCCGCCGCGCCGATACCTGAGGAGGCCCCCGCCACGATCGCGGGCCGGCGGGCGGGGGAAGGCTCGAACCGCGGCATCTACGCCCCCCGGGTCACGCTGATCGGGAGGCTCGCGAAGCCGCGCACGTTGGATGAGTGCACGCGCACCGCGTTGGCCTCGTCGACATCGTAGCCGCTGATCCGGCTGAGTAGCTCGTCGAGCGCCACCCGGGCCTCCATCCGGGCCAGGTGGGCACCGAGGCAGAAGTGTGCGCCACTGCCGAAACTGAGCGACTTGGAACCGATGTCGCGGCCGATGCGGAAGTCGGCGGCGTTGTCGAAGACCCGATCGTCGCGGTTGCCGGAGCCCGGCAATAGCAGCAGCACGGATGCGGCGGGAATCGTGGTGCCGTGCAGGGTGAAATCCTCGCTGACCGTGCGGGCGAGAATCTGGCTGGGGGTGTCGTAACGCAGGGTCTCTTCCACCCACAGTGGAATGCGCGACCGGTCGGCGAAGACCGGTGCCAGCTGGTCGGGGTTCTTATAGCCCCAATAGACGGCGCTGCCAAGCAGCTTGGTGGTGGTTTCGTTGCCGGCGATCACCATCAGGAACAGGAACGCCATGATCTCTTCGTCATCGAGTCGATCGCCGTCGACCTCGGTTTGCAGCAGCGCCGAGGTCAAGTTGTCGGCCGGCGTCTTCTTAACGTCGGTGATCAGTTGGGCGTAGTAGGTCAGCAGCTCCACCGAGGCCTGCATCGCCGATGGCGGAACGTTGGCCACGCCGTCCTCGCGATGCAGCACCCCGTCTGCCAGTTCCCGGATGTGCACCCGGTCGGGTTCGGGAACACCCAGCAGTTCGGAGATGACGTCCATCGGTAGCTTGGCGGCGAAGTCGGTGATGAAATCGAGCCGGCCATCGGGATGTTCGCGCAGTGCGTCGTCCATGTGGCGGCGAGCCAGCGCCACCACTTGCGGTTCGAGTTCGCGAATCCGGCGCGGGGTGAAGCCCTTCGAGACCAAGGTGCGTAACCGCAGGTGACCGGGGTCGTCCATCGCCAGGATGGACATCACCTTGTGCGCGTGCGGCCCACGCGAGATCGGGTCCAATGAAACGCCATTCGCGTTGGAGAGCGCATCGCTGTTGCGGAACCCCTCCAGCACGTCGTGATGCCGGGAGAGCGCCCAGAAGTTCAGCTCCTCATTGTGGTAAACCGGTGCCTCGTCGCGCAGTCGCTGGTAGTACGGGTACGGATCCTCATGGAAGTCGTAGTCGTAGGGGTTGAGCATCGGCTCGGTGATCCGGACGTTCACTGGCCTGCTCCTGCGGCGGTGTCGGATTGGAGGATCAGGCCGGCCGCATAGGCCAGTCGGTCGGTGATCTGGTCGTAGGTGAAGGCGCCGCTGCCGGCGTTGACCAGTGCGCCGAAGAAGGTCATCTCCAGTGCGGAGACCATGCGGGGATCGGTGCCGGGTCCGATCGCAGAGGTGATGCGGCGGTGGATCTCCGCCCCGATGCGATCGCGCACGGTGCGCACCGCCGGGTCGCCGCCGCCGCTGAGCAGGGCCGCGGTGCAGGCCGCGGCGACCTCGGGCTCGTCGGCCACCACCAGGGCCAGGTGCCGCAACGCCTGGTTCACCCGGCTCGGCATCGCCTCGTTGACGTCGGTGAAGTACGGAACCTGACGCACCAGGTCGAGATAGACCTCCGCGATCAGATGGTTCTTCGACGAGAAGTAGGTGTAGGCGGTCGCCGGGGCGACGTGCGCCCGGGCGGCGACTGCGCGGACCGTCAGGTCGGCATAAGACTTTTCCCGCAACATGTCCACGCCTGCGGCCAGCACCTTGCGGAACGTCTCCTCCTGACGACGGTTCCGGGCCACCGCGGGCGGCTGACCACCCGCTTCGGGAGTGACCATCGTCACGATTTCACTGGACACCTGTCCAAGTTAGCTGAAATGGGTAGATGCATGCAAACGCGCTGTTCACGATGATGTTCAGTCGCACGTCTTGTGCTGCCTCGGAAACTGCGGCTAGGGTTCAGTCGACTGATGTCAGACAGCTGTCCACTAGGAGGTTGCAGATGGCGTTACCGACCGGCGGTATCAGCAGCCTGCTCATCGACGGCAAGTTAGTCGCCGGGGCGGCGGGCACCTTCGCCACCATCAACCCCGCCACCGAGGAGGTGCTCGGTGAGGCCGCCGATGCTGACGTCGCCGATATGGACCGGGCTATTGGTGCGGCGCGGCGCGCCTTCGACGACACCGACTGGTCGCGCAACACCGAGCTGCGGGTGCGCTGCGTACGGCAGCTGCGCGACGTGCTGCGTGAGCACCTTGAGGAGTTGCGGACACTGACCATCGCCGAGGCCGGCGCCCCCCGGATGCTCACCGCCGGCCCGCACCTCGAAGGGCCGATCGGCGACCTCGGGTTCGCCGCGGACACCGCCGAAAGATATTCGTGGACGCAGGATCTGGGTGAGGCAGCGCCGCTGGGAATTCCAACCTTGCGGGTCGTTACCCGCGAGGCGATCGGTGTCGTCGGTGCCATCACCCCGTGGAACTTCCCGCACCAGATCAACCTGGCCAAACTGGGCCCGGCCCTGGCCGCCGGCAACACCATCGTCCTTAAGCCGGCTCCGGACACTCCATGGTGTGCGGCCGTCGTCGGACAGTTGATCGCCGAGGGGACCGACATCCCGCCGGGTGTGGTCAACATCGTCACCTCCAGTGACCACAGCCTGGGTGCGATGCTGGCCAAAGACCATCGGGTGGACATGATTTCGTTTACTGGCTCGACGGCCACCGGCCGCAACGTGATGATCGATGCCGCCGTCACCATCAAGAAGGTGTTCCTGGAGTTGGGCGGCAAATCCGCGTTCGTCGTGCTCGACGACGCGGACCTGGCCGCCGCGTGCTCGATATCGGCCTTCTCCGCCTGCATGCACGCCGGGCAGGGCTGCGCGATCACAACCCGACTGGTGGTGCCGCGTGCCCGCTACGACGAAGCCGTTGCCGCCGCGGCGGCAACCATGGGCTCGATCAAGCCGGGTGACCCGGCCAAGCCCGGCACGATCTGCGGGCCGGTGATCTCGGCCCGGCAGCGCGACCGGGTGCAGGGCTACCTGGATCTGGCCCTGGCCGAAGGCGGGACGTTCGCCTGCGGCGGCGGACGACCGGCTGACCAACCGGCCGGCTTCTTCATCGAGCCCACAGTGATCGCCGGGCTGACCAACGAGGCGCGAGTGGCTCGGGAGGAGATCTTCGGCCCGGTGCTCACGGTGATCGCCCACGACGGTGACGACGACGCGGTGCGCATCGCCAACGACTCGCCTTATGGCCTGTCCGCCACCGTCTACGGCGGTGACGCGGCGCGGGCGGCCGCGGTGGCGGCGCGGCTGCGGGTGGGAACCGTCAACGTCAACGGCGGGGTCTGGTACTCCGCGGACGTGCCGTTCGGTGGCTTCAAGCAGTCCGGCAACGGCCGGGAGATGGGCGTCGCCGGGTTCGAGGAGTACCTGGAGACCAAAGTGGTTGCGACATCAGCGAACTAGCAGGAGGGCGACACATGGGGCAGTTCGACAACAAGGTGGCGATCGTCACCGGGGCCGGTGGCGGTATCGGGCAGGCCTACGCGCAGGCACTGGCCCGCGAGGGCGCCGCGGTGGTGATCGCCGACATCAATACCGATGGCGCGCAGGCGGTGGCCGAAGCGATCGTCGCCGACGGCGGCAGGGCGCTTCCGGTGACCGTCGATGTCTCCGACCCGGCGTCCGCGCAGGCGATGGCCGAGGCCACGGTGGCGGAATTCGGTGGGATCGACTATCTGGTCAACAACGCGGCGATCTTCGGCGGCATGAAACTCGACGGCCTGCTGACCGTGCCGTGGGACTACTACCAGAGGTTCATGAGCGTCAACCTCGACGGGGCGCTGGTGTGCACCCGGGCGGTCTACGGGCACATGGAGAAACGTGGTGGTGGGGCTATCGTGAACCAGTCATCCACCGCCGCTTGGATTTACGCTAATTTTTACGGGTTGGCGAAGGTCGGCATCAACGGGCTGACCCAGCAGTTGTCCCGCGAGCTGGGCTGGCGGAAAATCCGTATCAATGCGATCGCCCCGGGTCCGATCGACACCGAGGCGAACCGGACCACCACCCCGCAGGCCATCGTGAAGCAGATGGTGCAGACCCTTCCGCTGGCCCGGATGGGCACCCCGGAGGATCTGGTGCCCATGTGCCTGTTCCTGCTGTCGGATGAGGCGTCGTGGATCACCGGGCAGATCTTCAACGTCGACGGCGGACAGATCATCCGGTCATGACGCCCGCGGAGCCCAGGCTCGGCTACATCGGGCTGGGCAACATGGGTGCGCCGATGGCAAAACGGCTCCTCGACTCACCCGGTGGGGTGACGGTGTTCGACGTGCGGGCCGAAGCGGTGGCGCCGCTGGCCGAAGCGGGCGCAACGCCGGCCGGCAGTGTCGCCGAGGTGGCCGGCACCGCCGACATCATCAGCGTCACCGTCCTCGACGACGCCCAGG
Source organism: Mycobacterium sp. (assembly GCA_039935195.1). GTDB lineage: Bacteria > Actinomycetota > Actinomycetes > Mycobacteriales > Mycobacteriaceae > Mycobacterium. Next base: position 17,324 of record JBDTKT010000164.1, on the reverse strand, counting down.
TGCGTGAGGTTGTCGCGGCGCTGGCGGCGAATGCGAAACCGGGCACCGTGGTGGCGATCCACTCCACGATCAGCGACACCACCGCCGTCGAGTTGGCCGCCCAGTTGCAGCCGCTGGGAATTCACCTCGTCGACGCACCGGTCAGCGGCGGCGCCGCGGCGGCGGAAAAGGGCGAGCTGGCGACCATGGTGGGCGCCGAACGGGCGGTGTACGAACGGGTCAAGCCGACGTTCAAGCGGTGGGCATCGCTGGTCATCCACGCGGGCGAGCCGGGTGCGGGCACCCGGATGAAGCTGGCCCGCAACATGTTGTCGTTCACCGCGTTCGCCGCCGCAGGGGAGGCCATGCGGCTAGCCGAGGCGGCCGGACTCGACCTGCAGACGCTCGGCCGGGTGGTGCGCCACACTGACGCCTTCACCGGCGGCCCGGGCGTGGTGATGCTGCGCGACACGGCGGGTCCACTGCCCGTGGATCATTTGCTGTACCAACCGTTCACCCATGCTCGCGGGTTGGGCGAGAAAGACTTGAGCCTGGCGCTGGGCCTGGGCGCGGCGATCGGGGTGGATCTGCCGCTGGCCCGGGAGGCGCTGCAGACCCTGGCGGCGGCCCTGGGTGTGCCGCACGTGAGGAACTGATGGGAGACCTGTGATGGACGACTTGCGCCGTGCCGGCCTGGACAAGATGAACGAGGTCTACGCGTGGGAGATGCCCGACATGCCTGGCGAGTTCTTCGCGCTGACCGCAGACCACCTTTTCGGCCGGATTTGGACCCGGCCCGGGCTGTCCATGCGCGACAAGCGGCTGATGACCCTGTCGGTGGTCACCGCGCTCGGATTGCCGGACCTGGCGGAGATTCAGGTCAACGCGGCGTTGCACAACGACGAGTTGACCGCCGACGAACTGCGGGAAATGGCCGTCTTCATCACCCACTACGTCGGGTTTCCGCTGGGTTCGTTGTTCAACAGCGTGGTGGAGCGGGTCATCGCCAAGCGGAACAAGGCCGCAGCCGCGGGCCGAGCCGACGATAAAAGGGCCAACGTCGACGCGGTGTTGGCCAAGGAAGCCGGCGACTCGCAGGGCTGAGACGCCCAGCCGGTTTAGATGACGGCGAACAGGTTGAAGAACTCCGCGAGTTCGTCGTAGAGCCCGCCGGTCGGGTCGATGCCGTACAACAAGTCGGGCCACAGCAGGCTCGGGTCGTGACCGCCCAGGAAGTCCGGATCGTTCCCGGGGAACATCGGGAGGCCGTCTGGTGGCGAGAGCATCGGCGGGATCGTTTCCTCGCTGCCATCCCAACCCGCGTAGGCGGGGTCGGTCAGCACGCCGGCGTTGGTGAGGTAGTTCGGCAGGTAGGGGTTGATCTGCGCCAGTAGGTCGTTGACCTCGGCCGTGTCGGCCGGGCTGAACTGGAACATCCCCACCTGCAGGCCGGCGATGGACGCCGCGACCTGATCCGACGTGGGGCCGTTGGCCAGACCTTCGTCGTTCAATGCCAACCAGTGGTCGATGAGTTGGTTACCGGGCCAGGCATTGCCGATCGAACTGACGGTGTCGGCGCTGGTCAGGTTGAGCGCGTCGAAGATTGTGCACGGGCCCAGGCAGGCAGGACTGCCGGGGACGAACGGGTTGAAGTCCACCACCAGCGCCGCGGTCAGGCTCTGCAGCGCCCGGCCGATGTCCTCCAGCCCGACCAGTTGGAAGCCGTTCAGGTCGGGCTCGGCCAGCAGACTGTTATAGAAGTTCTGGAACGGCCCGAGTGGGTCGAACTTGAAGTCCAGGCCCGCCCACGGCTCGAGGTTTTGACCGTCCGGGCCCAGGTGGGTGCCGGGGAAGCCAAAGACGTCGTCGTCGGGCACCGAGCCGTCCGGGCCCAGGCCCGCCGACGGGTTGGCGAGGTCGTCGGGGAACGTGTACCCATTCGTCAGGTCCTGTAGCGGCACCTTGAACCAGTTGCTGAACAGCCCGAAGCCGGGGTCGCTCAGTGCCTGCTGGAATGCGATCAGTCGGTCGATCGCGACGATTCCGGTGACCGTTTCAACTGGGACCATCGGCAAGCAGGCGGTCGCATCGCAGGAAGTGCTGGCCGGCAGCATGGCGGCGGCCACCATGGCAGCCTGCTGCCCCAGGCCGGCCGTGCCGTTCGCGAGGGCTTCCGGGTCGATCTCGGGGCTGCCCAGGCCGGATATCTCCGGGAACGGGACGAGCAAATTCGTCACCGCCATGAAATGCCCCGGGTCGGCGGGGTCTTCACCCCACAAGTTGGTGGCACTCGGAGTCCACCAGTTGCCGGTGAAAAACAGTGAGCTGTTCAGCACGTCCATCGCCGCGACCTCGTTGGCCGGAATGTTGACGATGTCCTGGAACAGATTGAACGGGATGTTGAGGATGGAGCCGTCCACGACAAGCTGCACCGCCCGATCGATGCCGGAGATCCCGGACAGTCGCGGCGTGATCGGCGCAATCGGGGTGACCGCGAGGACGCCCGCCGTAATGAGCGCCGCACCCGCCTTCATGTGCTGTCCCCGGCGCGCAGTCGCCTGCATCATCTGAGTTCCCCCGCTGTCGCTACGTCTCAAAGTCTCGGTGAGGCTACCGTAAAATCCGACCCGAATCGACACATAAGTACACTATTAACGACTGATAATGCGCGTTGATGACCACATGTCGATCAGATTGTTATTTTCCTAATTTGTACATAACACCTTTCTAAGGTGCCGTCGGATGCCGTCCCCGGCGGGTCGCCCGGCTGGGCGTCCTCGCCGTCACCGCGTACCGCGCGCCACCGGATAGGGTTGAGAGCCGTGTCCACCGACGCTATGCACGTCCTCGTAATCGGTTCCGGTGCCCGCGAGCACGCACTGTTGCTCGCGCTTCGCAAGGACCCCCGGGTCGGCCGGTTGGTTATCGCCCCCGGCAACGCCGGCACCGCTGCGGTGGCCGATCAGCGTGACGTCGACATAACCTCCGGCGCGGCGGTCACCGCGCTGGCCCGCGAGGTCGGGGCCGACCTGGTGGTGATCGGGCCGGAGGTGCCGCTGGTGCTGGGAGTGGCTGACGCGGTTCGCGAGGCCGGGATCGCCTGCTTCGGGCCGAGCCGCGACGCGGCCCGGATCGAAGCGTCGAAAGCGTTCGCCAAGGACGTGATGGCCGCCGCCGGAGTTCGCACCGCCCGATCTGAGGTGGTGGACAACCCTGCGGATCTTGACGCAGCGCTGAGCCGGTTCGGACCCGACGCCGATGAGGCCGCCTGGGTGGTCAAGGACGACGGGCTGGCCGCCGGCAAGGGAGTGGTGGTGACACCGGACCGCGGCGCGGCGCGGGCACACGCCGCCGGACTGCTCGAAGCCGGCCATCCGGTGCTGCTGGAGTCTTTCCTGGACGGCCCCGAATTGTCGCTGTTCAGCATCGTCGACGGCGAAGTCGTGGTGCCGCTGCTGGCGGCACAGGACTTCAAACGGCTCGGCGACGGGGATGCCGGCCCCAACACCGGCGGGATGGGTGCCTACGCCCCGCTGCCGTGGCTGCCGGAGGAGACGGCGGCGCGGATAGTTCGCGACGCCATCGAACCTGTCGCCGCCGAACTGGTGCGTCGCGGCAGCCCGTTCTCCGGTCTGCTGTACGCCGGCCTGGCGATGACGTCGGCCGGGCCCTCGGTGGTCGAGTTCAACTGCCGCTTCGGTGACCCCGAGACCCAGGCGGTGCTGGCCCTGCTGGACTCGCCCCTCGGGCAGTTACTGCACGCTGCCGCTACCGGTGAACTCAGCGGGTTCGGAGCGTTGCGCTGGCACGACGGTGCGGCGGTGACGGTGGTGTTGGCCGCGGAGAACTATCCCGGTCGGCCGCGCGTCGGCGACGTTATCGTCGGTGCCAAGGCCGACGGCGTGCTGCACGCCGGCACGGCGGTTCGCGACGATGGAGCGGTGGTGTCCGCCGGCGGTCGGGTGCTGTCTGTGGTGGGCACCGGGGCCGATCTGACCTCGGCCCGTGCCGCCGCATATGACACCTTGGATTCGATCCGCCTGCCGGGCGGGCACTTTCGCACCGATATCGCGCTGGCGGCCGCGGAGGGGAAGATTCGGATCTAGTAGCCGACGGCCTGACCATCCCGGCGGGGGTCACTGACCGCCAGGTAACCGTCGTCGAGGCGCCAGATCGCCTGGCAGCTACCGAACTGGTTGTCGTCGTCGACGACAACCAGTTCATGGCCGCGCCGGTGCAGTTCGTCCAGCGTCGCCTGCGGCAGCCCGATCTCGCAGGCGACCTGATTGCCGTGCACCCATCGGAACCGCGGCCCGTCGCAGGCAGCCTGGGGGTTCTGGCCGTGGTCGACGATGCGCACCACCAGCTGAACGTGCCCCTGTGGCTGCATGGTCGCCCCCATCACCCCGAAGCTCATCACGGGCGCGCCATCGCGGCTCATGAAGCCCGGAATGATGGTGTGGTAAGGACGTTTCCCGGGGCCCACCTGGTTCGGGTGTCCTTGTGTTGCAACGAAATCCGCGCCGCGGTTCTGCAGAGCGATCCCGGTCCCCGGCACCACCACCCCGGAGCCGAACCCGGCGTAGTTCGACTGGATCATCGAGACCACCATCCCCGCCGCGTCGGCGGCGGTCAGCAGCACGGTTCCCCCGGCCGGCGTGCCCGCCGAGGCCGGTTGTGCCCGGTCGCGGTCGATCAGCGCGGCTCGCTGGCGCAGGTATTCGTGGTCCAGCAGGTGTTCCGGGCGCACCCGCATCGCGTCGATGTCGGCGACGTAGGCCTGCGCGTCGGCGAACGCGAGCTTGACGGCCTCGATCTGCAGATGGACGCTGTCGGCGGAATCAGCTGCGGTGCCGGTCATGTCGAAGTGCCCGAGTATGCCCAGTGCGATCAGCGCGACGATCCCCTGGCCGTTGGGCGGGATCTCGTGGATCGTGTAGCCGCGGTAGTCCGTGCTGATCGTGCCGACCCAGTCGGCGTGGTGCGCGGCGAGGTCAGCGGCACGCATCGCACCGCCGTTGGCGCTCGAGTGCGCCTCGAGCCTGGCTGCCAGCTCACCGCGGTAGAACGCCTCGCCGCGGGTGGTCGCGATGGTTTCCAGGGTGGTCGCGTGGTCGGGGAGCCTGACCTGCTCACCGGGTTTCGGCGCCCGTCCGCCGGGCATGAACGCCTCGGCGAAACCGGGCTGGGATTCGAACACCGGCACCTGCGCAGCCCACTGCGCGGCCACCGCGGGAGAGACCAGAAAGCCGTTGCGCGCGTAGGAAGCCGCCGGCTCGAATAATCGCTCGAAGGGTAGTTTGCCGAACCGGGTGTGCAGTTCGACCCAGGCCGACACCGCCCCTGGGACGGTCACCGAGTTCCAGCCGAGCATCGGGACGCGACCGCCGCCGAAGTACTCCGGCGTCCACGCCGCCGGGGAGCGGCCCGACCCGTTCAGTCCGTGCAACTCCGTGCCGTCCCAGACGATCGCGAAGGCGTCCGACCCGATGCCGTTGGACACCGGTTCCACGACCGTGAGGGTGATCGCGGTGGCGATCGCGGCGTCGACGGCGTTGCCTCCGTCAGCGAGCATCCTCAGCCCGGCCTGCGCGGCAAGCGGCTGGGACGTGCACACGACGTTGCGGGCCAGCACCGGGGTGCGCGGCCAGGCGTAAGGCAGGTCCCAACCGAACGGCGAAGGCATGACGGCCGGTCAGGCCGTCAGTAGCGGTGCGGCCCAGGTTAATTCGGCGGGCAATTGCGCGCTCCAGAACGACGCGTCGTGCCCGCCCGGAGAGAAGCCTCCGGCCGGCGGGTTGGGCAGCTGGGCCACGAACGCCTGCGTCGCCGAGTAGAACGGGTCGCTGTTTCCGCAGTCCACCCGGATCGGGATCGACGCCAGCGCCGGCATCCCGAACACCGAATTCGCCGAGAAGTCAGCGGCACCGTCGAAAGCGCCGGGCGCCGCCGCCCCCGGGGAGAGCCACAGCGCCGGGCTGACCGCGCAGATCGCCGCGGTGCGGCGCGGCCCGAGCCGACCACCCAGCAGCAGTGCCCCGTAGCCGCCCATCGACCAGCCCAGGAACGCGACCCGGGAGGTGTCCAAACCCTGGTCGGCCAGCAGCGGAATGAGCTCGTCGGTCACCATCGCCCCGGCGTCCTCCCCGGAGGCCCGCTGGTGCCAATAGCTGCCACCGCCGTCGACGGCCACCACTGCGAACGGCGGGAGCCCCGCGTCGACGGCCTCGGCCAGACCCTGCTCAACGCCGCCGGCCATCACCGTCGAAGCGTCGCTGCCTTTTCCGTGCAACGCGATCAGCGGCCGCAGCGCCCCGGTCTGGCCCGGCGGGCGGGCGATCGCCCAGTTCGTGGTGATCCCGCCGCGCGCCGCCGACACGAACGAGCCGGTGGTCATGGTCGGTGCCGGGGCGGGCGCCGGCTCCCTGGGCGGTGCCAGCGGCACCCCGGTGGCGGTCATCACCAGCGGCGGGGTGGCGGTCGGCTGCCGGCCAGTGAGCCGTGGACTCAGGATCACCGCTCCCGCGGCTCCGGCGGCCGCACCGAAACCGAGGCGCAACGCCGTCCGTCGGCTCAACTCGGGCATGCCGGTCATCATGCCACCGTCGGCCGTTTGGCTGAAAAGGCGCGAAAGGGCGATGCGAGACCGGCCCGGCTGGCACCATGTCTACCCGTGATAGCAGCGGTCACTCCCAAGGGGGAACGCCGACGGTACGCGCTGATCAGCGCGGCCGCCGAGCTGCTGCACGAAGGCGGATTCGAGGCGGTGCGGCACCGTGCGGTGGCCCAGCGGGCCGGCCTGCCGCTGGCATCGACCACCTATTACTTCTCGTCGCTGGACGAGCTGATCGCCAGCGCCGTCGAACACATCGGGATGTTGGAGGTCGCCCAACTGCGGGCTTGCACCGCCGGTCTGTCCCGACGCCGGCGCAGTGCCGAGACCACCGCCGACATGCTGATCGAGCTACTGGTGGGCGAGGAGTCCGGCCCGTGGCTCGCCGATCAGCTCATCTCCCGTTACGAGCGCTACATCGCCTGCGCTCGGCTGCCCGCGCTGCGCGACATCCAGCGCCGCATCCTGCACCAGCGATCCGATGCCGTCGTCGAGGCCGTCGAACGCTCGGGCCGCATCGCGCGAGTCGACCTGCTCTATGCCCTGGTGTGCATGGTCGACGGGGCGGTGGTGGCGGCACTGGTCGACGATCGGCGAGATCCACGGGTCGCCGCTCGGGCCATCCTGATCGACGTCATCGACCTGTTGGCGCCGCTGGACCAGCGCGCGGTATCGGCGTAGTGCACGTCGGACGGGGGATCGCCGACATCACCGGCGAACCCGCCGAGTGCGGCATGCTCGGCTACGGAAAGGCCGAGCAGCGCACCACCGGCATCCATCTGCGGCTGCGTGCCCGGGCGTTCGTGTTCGACTGCGACACCGGCCGCGACGTCGATCGCGGAGGTAACCGGGTCCTGCTCGTCGTCGCCGAACTGCCGCTGCCGATGCAGAGCGTCACCGACGAGGTGCTCGCGCGGCTGCATCGCAGCTTCGGCGCCCGCTACACCGCGCAGAACACGATGATCACCGCTACCCACACCCACTCGGGGCCGGGCGGCTACTGCGGCCATCTGCTCTACAACCTGACCACGTACGGGTTCCGCCCGGCGACGTTCGAGGCGATCGTGGCCGGCATCGTGGAGGCGGTCGTGCTGGCCACCGCCGACCTGGCCCCGGCCGAGGTGGTGCTGTCGCACGGCGAACTCCACGACGCGAGCGTGAACCGCTCACCGACCGCGTTCGCCCGGAATCCGGAAGCCGACCGGTCGGTGTTCCCCGACGGCATCGACCCGCAGACCACCTTGCTGCGCATCGACCGGGACGGTCGGCCGGTCGGGGCGGTGAACTTCTTCGCCACCCACGGCACCAGCATGACCAACCGCAACACCCTGATCTCCAGCGACAACAAGGGTTACGCCGCCTACCACTGGGAGCGACTGGTCCAGGCGCAGGACTACCTCGACGGTCGACCTGAGTTCATTGCGGCGTTCGCGCAGACCAACCCCGGTGATATGAGCCCGAACATTCACCGCCGCAACGGTATCGGGCCGACTCGTGACGAGGTCGAGAACACCCGTGTCATCGGTCTGCGCCAGTATCGGGCCGCAGCCGCGCAGACGACGGACGGAACGTCGATCGGCGATACCGTCGACGCCAGGATGGTCCGCGTCGATCTGGGCAACGTCACCGTCAGTGCAGAATTCACTCCGGATGGGCGGGCCCACCGGACTTCTCGCCCGATGATGGCCGCGGCCTCGCTGGCCGGCACCGACGACGGCGCCGGGTTCCCCGGCTTCCGGCAGGGTCGCAATCGAGCGTGGGATGCGGTGTCCGCCGCCGTGTACCGGGCCAGCGCGAAGCTACGGGATAGCCAGGCGCCCAAGGGATTGGTGGCACCGGGAAGCGCGCTCAACCGGATCCGGCCGTTCGTGCAGGAACGGGTGCCGGTGCAGCTGCTGCGGATCGGACGGCTGTATCTGATCGGCGTCCCGGGTGAGCCGACGATCGTGTCCGGCTTGCGGCTGCGCCGCATCGTCGCTGAGATCACCGGAGCGCCGCTGCCGGAGGTGCTGTGCGTCGGCTACAGCAACGCCTACATCCACTACGTCACCACCCCCGAGGAGTACCTGGAACAGCGTTACGAGGGCGGCAGCACCCTGTTCGGGCGCTGGCAGCTACCGGCACTCATGCAGACGGTGGCCGGGCTGGCCACCGCGATGCGCGACGGCGTGCCCGCGCCGCCCGGGGTGAGCCCGGGTGCCATGACCCGAGCGAGCTGGCTGCGGCGTCCCCGCGCCGACACCGGCGAATTCGGTGCCGTGGTTACCGAACCGGACGACCACTACCGGCCGCAGCAGACGGTCCGGGCGGTCTTCGTCAGCGCTTACCCCAACAATGACCTGCACCGCGGGCGGACGTTTCTCCAGGTGCAGCGCGCCGACGGGAGCGACTGGGTCCGCGTCGCCGACGACGGCGATTGGGCCACCACATTTCGCTGGCGTCGTGTCGGGCGGACCGGTTCGGTGGCGACCATCGAGTGGACTATCCCCGAGGACACCGCGCCCGGCAGCTACCGGGTCGTCCACCACGGCGTCGCCCGCGGCGCCGATGCGACGCTGACACCGTTAACCGGGGTGACCCGCGACTTCACCGTGAGCAGCGGGACAGATCGGCAGCAGTCCCGACCGTAAGCTGTCTGCTTGTGAGTGTCCCGAACGTCCTTGCGACCCGCTACGCCAGCACCGCGATGACCGACATCTGGTCACCTCGGTCCAAGATCGTCGCCGAGCGGCGGCTGTGGCTGGCGGTGCTGCGCGCTCAGACGGACCTGGGTGTGCCGGTACCCGAGCAGGCGATCGCCGACTACGAGCGGGTGCTCGACGACGTCGACCTGGCCTCCATCGCGGAGCGCGAGCGGGTGACCCGCCACGACGTCAAGGCTCGCATCGAGGAGTTCAACGCGCTGGCCGGTCACGAGCACATCCACAAGGGGATGACCAGCCGCGACCTCACCGAGAACGTCGAGCAGATGCAGATCCGCCGGTCACTGCAGCTCGTCCACGACCACGGGGTGGCCGTGGTGGCCCGACTGGTCGAGCGGGCGGTGAGCTACCGGAACCTGGTGATGGCCGGACGCAGCCACAATGTCGCCGCGCAGGCCACCACGCTGGGCAAGCGGTTCGCCTCGGCTGCCCAGGAGACGTTGATCGCGTTGCAGCGGGTCTCCGAGCTGATCGACCGCTACCCGCTGCGTGGCATCAAGGGCCCGATGGGCACCGCCCAGGACATGCTGGACCTATTCGACGGCGACACCGCCAAGCTGGCCGAGTTGGAACGCCGCGTCGCCGATTTTTTGGGGTTTTCCACCGTGCTGACCAGCGTCGGGCAGGTGTACCCCCGGTCGCTGGACCACGACGTGGTCTCCGCGCTGGTGCAGCTGGGCGCCGGTCCGTCATCGCTGGCGCACACCATCCGGCTGATGGCCGGCAACGAGCTGGTCACCGAGGGATTCGCGCCGGGCCAGGTCGGTTCGTCGGCGATGCCGCACAAGATGAACACCCGCAGCTGCGAGCGGGTCAACGGGCTGCAGGTGGTGCTGCGCGGCTACGCCTCGATGGTGGCCGAACTGGCCGGCGCGCAATGGAACGAGGGTGACGTGTTCTGCTCGGTGGTGCGCCGGGTGGCGCTGTCGGACGCCTTCTTCGCCGTCGACGGCCAGATCGAGACGTTTTTGACCGTGCTCGACGAGTTCGGCGCCTACCCGGCCGTGATCTCCCGCGAGTTGCACCGCTATCTGCCGTTTCTGGCCACCACCAAGGTGCTGATCGCCGCGGTGCGCGCCGGCATGGGCCGCGAGGCCGCCCACGAGGTGATCAAGGAGCATGCGGTGGCGGTCGCCCTGGCGATGCGGGAACGCGGCGCCGAACCGGATCTGCTGGACCGGCTGGCCGCCGATCCGCGACTGCCGCTGGACGCCGCGGCGCTGCAGGCCGCCCTCGCCGACAAACAGGGATTCACCGGCGCCGCCGCCGACCAGGTGGACGAGGTCGCGGCGACGGTCCAGGCGCTGGTAGCCCGCTATCCGGACGCGGCCGAGTACACCCCGGGCGCGATCCTCTAACGCCATGACTGCGCGGCGCGTCGTGACCGTCCGGCTGCGTGGCCTGGTGCTGCCACCGGACGTCTTCGCGGCGGTGATGGCGACCGGCATCCTGTCTATCGCCGCGCGCAACCATCATTACCGCTGGATCAGCGACACCCTCGGGGTGCTGGCCGCCGCCGGGCTGCTGGTGCTCGTCGTGCTGGTGCCGGTGACCTTTGCCGTCCGGCGCCGGGTCGGCTGGGATTTCACCGATCCCGACGTGACGCTGCGGTTGTTCACGTTCGTGGCGGCCTGCGCGGTGCTCGATTCGCGGCTGACCGCGCACCCCGTGGCGGTGCGCGGCCTCGGCGTGCTGGCCCTGGGGTCGTGGCTGCTGCTGGGGGTGGCGACGGTCCGCAACATGGCAGCGCAGGCTTGGGCGGCGCTGCGCGACCGCGCGCACGGGGCGTGGGAACTGGGCAGCGTCGGCACCTCCGGTCTGGCCATCGTGGCGGCGCAGGCGGCCCGGCACACCGACGACCACCGGTGGCTGCTGCTCGCCGTGCCGGCCTGGGTGTTGGCGCTCGGAATCTATGGCCTGATGACCTGGCTGATCCTGTGGCGTTCGACCACCGAACGCCTGGACTTGGAGGGTTTCGAGCCCGATGACTGGATCCTGATGGGGGCGATGGCCATCGCCACGGTGGCCGGCGACTGGATTCACGCCGCCCTTGTTGGCTCAGCGCCGGCCTGGCTGGCCGAGTCGGTGCGCGTCGTCACGATTGTCACCTGGGTGGTGGCCAGTCTGTGGATTCCACCGCTGATCTACTTCGTGCTGCATCGGGTCCACCGGCGACCGGGGATGCTGAAGTTTGACGGGGTGTGGTGGGCGGTGGTGTTCCCGCTGGGCATGTACTCAGTGGCCACCGATGCGATGGCGGCAGAACTCGGGATGGGGTCGATGCAGACGGTTTCGCTGGTGTTCTTCTGGAATGCGCTGACGGCGTGGCTGATCGTGGTGATAGCCGGGATGCTGCGCGTGCGGGACGTTGACCTGGCCGCCCTGCGGCGGCGCTGACGACGTTCAGGTCATCCGGTTGCGGTTTCGGGCGGTAAGCCGTGCCCATACCCACGTCAAGGGCACGTCGCGGCCGGTTGCCAGGTACTCCACCGTGGTCGGATAGTGGCAGATCTCTCGTACCTGGGACAACCCGTCGGGCTTGCCGAGCAGCAGCACCTGGTCGCCTAGGAGCAGGGCGGTCTCCGAGGCCGGCATGAACCTTGGCTCGCCATCACGGAGGAGGACCAGAGCGGCCAGGGGCAGCGTCGCATCGCGGTCGTCGGGTCGGCGCATGAGGTCGCCCAGTGTCAGGGTTTCTCCGCGGAGCAACCAGTCTGCGATGGCCGGAGCCTGCTCCGGCGACAACGCGATCACATCCCGCTTGGGCGTCCGCCGGCCGCAGCGCTCCTGCAGGTGGTCGCGCACCTCGGTGGCCCACTGCTCGTCGCACCCGAAGGCGTGCTCTACGAAGCTCCAAAACACCGGCGTGAGAATACGGGCGAGGATCTCTCGGGCAATGAGCTCGGTCGCGATGTACACGGAGTCGATCTGCAGAGCATCGAGCAGGGCTTTTTTGGCCTTCGTCTGCTGCCGGACCACCAGGTAGACATCGGGGTTGGCTAACCGAGCTCGCTCGGCCATGGCGATGTTCGTGGTGTCGTTGTCGGTGCCGGCGATGAATCCGACAGCTCTGGAGACGTCGGGTTCGCCGCCGTCCGGGTCGGCGAGGTCTACGGTCAGCCCGCTGGCGATGAGATCACGTACCACCTCATGGCCGAACTCGTGGCCGGCGCAGACCACCCACCTGCCGGTGGCGAGACCCCGCTGTACCGGTGGCAACTGCTCCTCGTCATTGTCCATAAGCCAGCGCAGCAGTTGGTGATTGATCGGATGGTGGATTGACAGGGCGAGGTAGTCGCCGAACCGGTCGTCGGGGTTGATGACCCCCGCCGGGGAGAAATGCTCGATACGAGCCTGGATCTTCTGGTCGCTGCAGCGGGCGAAGACGGGCACTTCAGGGCGCAGCAGCGATACGGTCATCACCACCGCGAGGTTTGCGTTGTCATCGTTCGTCAAGGCCAGGACACCCTCGCAGTCGCGATGCGCAAGCCCGGCCATGCCGAGCATGGCCGGTACGGCGCAGTCGCCCTCGACCGCCGGGACGTCGAAGCTGAGTTGCTCGGATACCACCGACGCGACCCTGGCCTCCTGCTTATCGATGATGACGAACCGCCGTCCGCGTTCGTCGAGTTCGGCGCCGACGGCCCGGCCGGCATGGCCGTAGCCGGCGACGATGACGAAGGGCTCAACCAGCCGGCGAACTTGACGACGGAACCGCTGGGCGGCGATGGCGTCTTGGAAGGCGGTGTCATGGATGAGCGAGAAAAAGACCCCGATGGCGAACGCCCAGCTGATGACGACCAGGTAGATCGACATGGACAGCCACATCCGCTGCGGGTAGCTGAAGGCGTGCGGTACCTCGCTGTAGCCGACCGTCGTCAGCGTGATGGTCATCTGGTAGAAGGCATCGAAGACGGTCAGCCGGTAAGGATTTCCCTGCGCGTCGGTGCCGGGCATGAGCATGAGTCCAGCGGCACAGATGCTGAATGTTGTGATCACGAAGATGAATGGCGCCCGCATGCGCCGCATGAGGAGGAAGATGGCGTCGGTGGTGTGCACCGTCGTCGGAACGCGGATCGGTTTGGGCCGCAGCTTCGTTGGTCGCCGGGTCCAGAACGAAAGCAGGTGCAGAGAGTTTGGCATCGGCTAACGGCGGCTATCGACGTCTAAACGATGCCGTCTCGACCACGAGAAGGGTGACGGACACGATGTTGGCCAGCAGCGCCCCGCCCGACAGCGACACCACGCTCGCCGTCGCATGCCGGTCCAGTCCGTGGATCGAGACCTGGGTGGCAAACACCCACATGGCCGCTGCGGCGGCGAGCTGGAGTAGCGCGACGAGGCTGGTCGCCAGGTGGACTGCGCCGAGCTGGGTACGGTCACCGAACTTCAGGATTGTGGTGATGAGGGCGACGATGAGGGCGAAGAACAGCTCCCAGGCGTTGTGGATGGTGGGGTCCCCGACGTCGCCGACGAAGAAGCCGAAGTTCAAGGTCGCGGCCAACAGCACAAAGAAACCGAAAACCACCTTCTCGAGGTTCACATCGGCAGCCTAGCTCGCTGTGGTCGAGGTGAAGCGCGCAACGAAGGTTTCAGTTTGCTCAGCCGGGAGCGCCGATCAGGCTACGGAGTTGTCCGCTTGGGCGGTAGGCAGATTCGAGAGTTCACCGAACTGACCGCCTAGGCCGGTCGAGGACGTCGCGCCAGCCCGGCGGAGCGCAGTTCCAGGGCGGCCAGGCCGTGGATTACCTGCGGGTCCGCGTGGCGCCAGGCGCCCGCCGGATCGGGGCTGACCGCGGTCAGCTTGCCCAGTGGACGCTGGGTCAGAGCCCGCAGCGCCAGCAATTGCTCACCGGCCGGGGTGGCGGCCAGCGCGAGCACCGCCCGCTTGCGCCGGAAGAAGCGCAGCCGCAACAGCAGCCACGGCATCACTACGGCCAGGATCGGCGGTGCAGCGACCGCGATCGCCAGCACGATCGCCAGCCAACCGGCGGTGGTGTCCAGATTGTGCCCGGCACCGGCCATGTCGACGGCGGCCTCGCTGGCGGCGGTCAGCGGCTTGCTCACCGCGTCGCCCACCAGCGGGATACGGTCCGCGCTCTGGCCCGCCGAGGCCAGGCTGTCGGCGACGCCGTGCGCGCCCCGCTCGAACTGTCGCCCGATCCCGGCGATCGTGCTAATGGCGCCGTGCACCGCCAGACCAACGAGCACCCACAGGAACGTCCACACCGCGATCACCACGTCGCTGAACAACTGAGCCAACAGCCGTCCGGGAGTCGTGGCGTACGGCAACATCCGAGATTTCATGGGGTTGATCCCAACACACGGTGAGCCGATAGGCTGGCCCAATGCCGCGTCCCGCGCTCTCCGACTACCAGCACCTGGCCAGTGGCAAGGTCCGCGAGTTGTACCGCGTCGACGACGAGCACCTGCTGTTCGTCGCAACCGACCGGATCTCGGCGTTCGACTACATCCTGGCGAGCCAGATCCCGGACAAGGGCCGCATCCTTACCGCGATGAGCGTGTTCTTCTTCGACCTCATCGAGGCGCCGAACCACCTGGCCGGCCCGCCCGACGACCCGCGCATTCCAGACGAAGTGCTGGGCCGGGCGCTGGTGGTGCGTCGACTGGAGATGATGCCGGTGGAGTGTGTGGCCCGCGGCTACCTGACCGGGTCGGGTCTGCTCGACTACCAGCAGACCGGCGAGGTGTGCGGGATCCCGCTGCCGCCCGGCCTGGTGGAGGCCAGTAAATTCGCCAACCCGCTGTTCACCCCGGCGACCAAGGCCGAACTCGGTGACCATGACGAGAACATCGCGTTCGCGCGGGTTATCGAACTGGTGGGCCCGGTCCGGGCCAGCCAGTTGCGGGACCGGACCCTGCAGACCTATGTGCAGGCGACCGACCATGCGCTCAAGCACGGAATCATCATCGCCGACACCAAATTCGAGTTCGGCGTCGACGAGCACGGCAATCTGGTGCTCGCTGACGAGGTCTTCACGCCGGACTCATCGCGGTACTGGCCGGCCGACGATTACCGGGCGGGGGTGGTGCAGAACAGCTTCGACAAACAGTTTGTCCGCAACTGGCTCACCGGCACCGACTCCGGCTGGGACCGGGCCGGGACACTGCCGCCCCCGCCGCTGCCGGACGACATCATCGCGGCCACCCGCACCCGCTACATCGAGGCCTACGAAAAGATCTCGGGCCTGGCGTTCGACGACTGGATCGGTCCGACCACATGAGCGGTACCCCCGGGCCACCCGACGCCAGGCGGGTGGAGAGCACTCGTGTGCACCACGGAGACGTCTTCGTCGACCCCTATGAATGGCTGCGTGACAAGTCGGATCCTGAAGTGATCGCCCACCTGGAGGCGGAGAACACCTACACCGACGCGATTACCGCGCATCTGGAGCCCTTGCAGCAGAAGATCTTCGACGAAATCAAATCCCGGACCAAGGAAACCGACCTGTCGGTGCCGAGTCGCCGCGGTGACTGGTGGTACTTCGCCCGCACCTTCGAGGGAAAGCAGTACGGTGTCCAATGCCGCTGCCCCGTCGAGGATCCGGATGACTGGAGCCCGCCGATCCTCGACGAGGACACCGTGATTGCGGGGCAGCAGGTGCTGCTCGACCAGAACGAGGAAGCCGCCGGTCACGACTTCTTCGCCCTGGGCGCGGCCAGCGTCAGCCTCGACGGCAACATCCTGGCGTACTCGGTCGACGTTGTCGGCGACGAGCGATACACGCTGCGGTTCAGGGACCTGCGCACCGGCGAGTTGTACCCCGACGAGATCGCCGACATCGGTGCGGGGGTGACCTGGGCGACCGACAACCGCACCGTCTACTACGTCACCGTCGATGCGGCGTGGCGCCCGGACACCGTGTGGCGGTACCGGCTCGGCTCCGCTGCGCCCGCCGAGCAGGTCTACCACGAAACCGACGAGCGGTTCTGGCTGTCGGTGGGCCGCACGCGCAGCAACGCCTACCTGTTGATCGCAGCCGGGTCGGCGATCACCGCCGAGGTGCGCTACGCCGACGCCGCCGACCCGCAGGCGCAGTTCAGTGTGGTGTGGCCGCGCCGCGACGGTGTTGAATACTCCGTGGAACACGCGGTGGTCGGTGGTCAGGATCGGTTCCTGTTGTTGCACAACGACGGTGCGGTGAACTTCACCCTGGTGCAGACGTCGGTGGCCGACCCGGCCGCGCAGCAGACCCTGATTGCCGGCCGCGACGATGTGCGCCTTGACGCGGTGGATGCCTTTGCGCACCACCTGGTGGTCAGTTACCGCGCCGAGGGACTGCCGCGGATCCAGCTGTGGACGGTCGGTGACGACGGTGATTACCAGGCGCCGCAGGAGATATCGTTCGACACCGAGCTGATGTCGTCGGGGCTGGCGACCAACCCGAACTGGGATTCGCCCAAGCTACGGGTCGGCGCGACGTCGTTCATCACCCCGGTGCGCGTCTACGACATCGACCTGGCGACGGGCGAGCGCACCCTGCTTCGAGAGCAGCCGGTGCTGGGCGACTACCGGCGCGCCGACTACGTCGAATACCGCGACTGGGCGACCGCCGAGGATGGCACCCGAGTCCCGGTTTCGGTGGTGCATCGGGCTGACATCGAATTTCCCTCGCCGGCACTGATTTACGGCTACGGCGCTTATGAGATGTGTGAGGACCCGCAGTTCTCGATCGCGCGGTTGTCGTTGCTGGATCGCGGCATGGTGTTCGCCGTCGCACACGTGCGCGGCGGCGGCGAACTGGGCCGGCTGTGGTACGAGCACGGCAAGTTGTTGGAGAAGAAGAACAGCTTCACCGACTTCGTCGCGGTGGGCCGCCATCTGGTCGAGTCGGGGCGGACCACGCCGGAACACCTGGTGGCGATGGGGGGCAGTGCCGGTGGACTGCTGATGGGCGCGGTGACGAACCTGGCGCCGGAGCTGTTCGCCGGGGTGGTCGCGCAGGTGCCGTTCGTCGACCCGTTGACCACCATCTTGGACCCGTCGCTGCCCCTCACCGTCACCGAGT
>JBDTKT010000163.1:0-15210 GCA_039935195.1 Mycobacterium sp. | reverse complement strand
CTGCGCGAACTGCAGCGCGCGCTACCCGACGACATACAGGCCGACGAATACCTTTCCAGCACAACCGATCCGGACACCCTACTGGGCTGGCTACGGTCGGACATCGCCGCGAACGCGGTACGCCCGGCCGGCCGGTCCCACGACAGCGCCGACCGATCGGTTCAGGTGCATGCCTGCCACGGCTCGGCCCGCCAGGTCGACGTGCTGCGCGAGGTGCTGCTCGGCCTGCTCGACGACAACCCGACCCTGGAGCCACGCGACATCGTGGTGATGTGCCCGGATATCGAAACCTACGCGCCGCTGATCGTCGCCGGCTTCGGGCTGGGCGAGCTGGCCGGCGAGAGCCACCCGGCGCATTTCCTGCGGGTGCAGCTCGCCGATCGGTCGCTCATCCAGACCAACCCACTGCTGGGTGTGGCGACCGAACTGCTGAGCATCGCCGACAGCCGGGCCACCGCCAGCGGAGTGCTGAACCTGGCCCAGTCGGCACCGGTGCGGGCCCGGTTCGCGTTCACCGACGACGACCTGGACTCCATCACCACCTGGGTGCGGGAAGCCAACATCCGCTGGAGCTTCGACGCCGCGCACCGGGCGCCGTACGGGCTGGAGCACATTCAGCACAACACCTGGCAATTCGGGCTGGACCGGATCCTGACCGGGGTGGCGATGTCGGAGGACTCGCGGGCGTGGCTGGACACCGCGCTGCCGCTCGATGACGTCGGCAGCAATCGGGTCGAGCTGGCCGGGCGGCTGGCCGAGTTCATCGACCGGTTGCAGGCCACCGCCGATCGACTCACCGGCGCCCAGCCGCTGACCGCATGGGTCGATGCGCTCACCGCCGGGGTGGCCGCCCTGACCCGGGTGTCCGCCGATGACGCCTGGCAGGAGGGTCAACTGCACCGGGAGCTCACCGAGGTGCTGCGGCAGGCCGAGTCGCACAGCACAGCCCCGCTGCGGCTCTCCGACGTGCGCGCCCTGCTGGCCCGCAGGCTGGCGGGCCGGCCCACCCGGGCGAACTTCCGCACCGGCAACCTGACCGTGTGCACCATGGTCCCGATGCGGTCGGTGCCGCACCGGGTGGTCTGCCTGGTCGGCCTGGACGACGGGGTGTTCCCGCGCTTGGATCACCTCGACGGCGACGACGTGCTGGCGCGGGACCCGCTGACCGGGGAGCGCGACATCCGCTCAGAGGATCGGCAACTGCTGCTCGACGCAGTCTGCGCAGCCACCGAGACGCTGGTGATCACCTACACCGGCGCCGATGAGCACACCGGCAAGCCGCAGCCGCCCGCGGTGCCGCTGGCCGAGTTGCTCGACGCCCTGGATGCGAGCACACCGGACCGGGTGCGGGATCGCGTCGTTGTCAATCATCCGCTGCAGCCGTTCGACGTCAAAAACGTCACCCCCGGTGCGCTGGGGGTGCCGAACCGGCCGTTCACGTTCGACCCGGTTGTCAGGGCCGCCGCCGAGGCCGCCGCCGGGGAGCGTAGCGACCCCCCGGAGACCTTCGGTGCGCTGCTGCCGCTCCCGCCTGCCGGCGATGTGGAACTGGCTGAGCTTGTCGCATTCTTCAAAGATCCGGTCCGGGGTTTCTTTCGGGCACTGGACTACACGCTGCCGTGGGATGTCGACGGGATCAAGGACGCCATGCCCGTCGAGATCAGCGGGCTGGAGCAGTGGGCGGTCGGCCACCGGATGCTCGGCGACATGCTGGGCGGCATGCACCCCGACGATGCGGCCAACGCCGAATGGCGTCGCGGCGCCCTGCCCCCCGGCCGGATCGGTATGCGCGCGGCCTGCGAAATCCGCGACCTGTCACGCACGCTTGCCCAGGCCGCGCTCCCCTATCGGCCCGGTGATCCGACCGCCTATGACATCGCCGTCGATCTGGGCGGTGGACGGCAGCTGACCGGAACCGTCTCCGGTGTCTACGGCAACCGCACCGTGTCGGTCAACTACTCCCGACTGGCCGCCAAACACATTCTGCAAGAATGGCTTCCGCTGCTGGCGTTGGCCGCTGCGCATCCGGGGCAACCGTGGACCGCGCTGTGCATCGGCCGCGGCATGGGCCGGCATATCCGACAGCGGTTGTTCACCCCTGCCCCCAACCCGCTGGCGGTGTTGCGGGAACTGGTGGCGATCTACGACGCGGGGCGGCGCGAACCGCTGCCACTGCCGTTGAAGACCTCCTACGCCTGGGCGGCGGCGCGCCGCACCGGCGAAGACCCCCTCGACCCCGCCCGCAAGGAGTGGGCCGGCAACTTCGGCGAGAGCAAGGAACCGGCGTACGTCAAGGTGTTCGGCGTCGACACCCCGCTGGAGAAGCTGCTCGGCACACCGCGCCCCGGCGAGGAGATCCCCAGGGAGGGCACCCGACTGGGCGCCCTGGCGGTTCGGTTGTGGTCCCCGCCGCTCTCGGCGGAAGGAACCCTGTGATGGAACGCTTCGATCTGCTGGGGCCGCTGCCCGAGACGGGATCCACCGTGCTGTTGCAGGCCAGCGCCGGCACCGGCAAGACGTTCACGCTGGCCGGGCTGGTCACCCGGTATCTGGCCGACGGGCAGGCCAGCCTGGATCAGCTGCTGCTGATCACGTTCGGCAGGCTGGCCAGCCGGGAGTTGCGGGAGCGGAGCCGCGCCCAGATCGCCGACGCGATCGCGGTGCTGTCGGGTCGGCGGGAACCGACCAACGACCTGGAGGTCTACCTGCTGGCCGCCGACCCGGATCTGCGCACCGAACGCTATGACCGGTTGCGGGAGGCGCTGGCCGGCTTCGACGCCGCGACGATCGTCACTATCCACCAATTCTGCTCGCTGGTGTTGAAATCGCTTGGCGTGGCCGGTGATATCGACGAGACGCTGACCCTGACGGAAAGCCTCACCGACCTGATCGGCGAGATCGTCGACGACATCTACCTGGCGCATTTCGGTAACGACGAGCACGAACCGGCGTTCAGCCGCAAGGATGCCCTCAGTCTGGCCACCGCCGTCGTCGGCGATCCGGCCGCGCAATTACGCCCCGCCGGTGCCGACCCGGCATCGGCCGACGGGGCGAGGCTCCGGTTCGCCCGGCAGGTACTGGCAGAACTCGAGCGGCGTAAACAGCGGCTCGGCATCCTCGACTACAACGATCTGCTCACTCTGCTGGCGAAGGAGTTGCAGCGCAACGACTCCGACGCCGCGGATCGGATGCGCCGACGGTGGCAGATCGTGATGGTCGACGAATTCCAGGACACCGACACGGTGCAGTGGCAGGTGATCAGCCGGGCATTCAGCGGTCATTCCACCCTGGTGCTGATCGGTGATCCCAAGCAGGCGATCTACGGGTTCCGCGGCGGTGACATCTACACCTACCTGGCTGCCGCCCGGGCCGCCGATGACCAGCGCACGCTGGGCACCAACTGGCGCAGCGACCGGGTGCTGGTGGACAGCCTGCAGACCGTGCTGGGCGGCGCCGAGTTGGGGCATTCCGAGATCGTGGTCCCCGACATCGAAGCCCACCGCGACGGGCACCGACTGGCCGGCGCGCCACGCAACGCGCCGTTCCGGATGCGGGTCGTCAGCCGGTCGACGGTCGGCAACCAGGGTGTTCAGAACATCACCATCGACAAGTTGCGCCGGCACATCCCGCAGGATCTGGCGGCCGACATCGCGGCGCTGCTGGCCGCCGGCGCGACCTTCGCCGGCAATCCGGTCACCGCCGGCGACGTCGCGGTCCTCGTCGAAAACCACCAGGACGCCCGCTTGTGCCGTGACGCGCTGACCCGGCTCGGCATCCCGGTGGTCTACACCGGTGACGCCGACGTGTTCGCCTCACACGCCGCCGAAGACTGGCTGTGCCTGCTGGAGGCGTTCGACCAACCGCACCGCAGCGGGGTGGTCCGCGCGGCGGCCTGCACGATGTTCTTCGGCGAGACCGCGGAAACCCTGGCCCGCGAAGGCGATCGCCTCACCGACCGGATCGCCCAGACCCTGCGCGAGTGGACCGATCATGCGCGGCTGCGCGGGATCGCGGCAGTATTCGAAGCGGCACAACTGGCCGGGATGGGGCGTCGGGTGCTCGGCCGGCGCGACGGCGAGCGGCACATGACCGACCTGGCCCATATCGGCCAGCTGCTGCATGAGGCCGCGCACCGGGACCGATTGGGGTTGCCGGCGCTGCGAGGCTGGCTGCGCCGCCAGCGCGAGGACCGCTCCGGTGCGGTGGAGCGCACCCGCCGGCTGGACAGTGACGCCGGTGCGGTGCAGATCATGACGGTGTTCGCCGCCAAGGGGCTGCAATTCCCGATGGTGTACCTGCCGTTCATGTTCCGGCGTTACATCCGCAGTGAGGGCATCCTGCTCTACCATGAGTCCGGCTTGGGCGGGACCGAGCTGCGCTGCCTGCATCTCGGCGACAAGTCCAGCCCGGATCGCGACGACGCCAAGGAGCTACACCGGCGAGAGGAAGCTCTCGACCACCTCCGCATCACTTACGTCGCGCTGACCCGGGCCCAGTCGCAGGTGGTGGTGTGGTGGGCGCCCAGCAGCGATGAGGTCAATGGCGGCCTCTCCCGGTTGCTTCGCGGACGCGACATCGGTGACGTGCAGGTACCGACCCGGTGCACGCCGCGTATCTCCGACGACGCCGCCCGGGCCCTCTTCGCCAAGTGGCAGGCCGCGGGCGGTCCGGTGGTGGAGGAATCGGTGATCGGCCTCCCGCTCACCGCAGCGCCGCCGCAGCCACCGGGCGAGCTGGCGGTGCGCCACTTCCACCGCAAGATCGACACCGGTTGGCGGCGCACCTCCTATTCGGGGCTGATCCGGCACGTCGAAGAGGCCGGAGCAGCCGGGGTGCGCAGTGAGGCGGAGGTCGCCGTCCGCGACGACGAGTCCGACGACATCACCGTCGTCACCCGGGCGCCGGCGGCCGCCGGCGCCGACGTGGCCTCCCCGCTGGCCGGATTGCCCGGTGGCACGACGTTCGGATCGCTGGTGCACGCGGTACTGGAGACGGCCGACCCGTTCGCCGCCGACTTGGCGACCGAGTTGACTGCGCAGGTGCATCTGCACGAGGGCTGGTGGCCGGTCGGTGTCGACGCGCCGACACTGGCCGACGCACTGGTGCCGATGCACGACACGTCGCTGGGCCCGCTGGCGGACGACCTCACCCTGCGCCAGGTCGGGGTGGCAGACCGGCTGCGGGAATTGGATTTCGAGATTCCACTGGCCGGTGGTGACACCCGTGGCCGGGCGCCGGATGTGCGCGTCGCCGACCTCGGCGTGCTGCTGCGCGAACACCTCGACGCCGACGATCCGTTCGCCGCGTATGCGGACCGACTGGTCTCGGACGGGTTGGGCGGTCAATCTTTGCGCGGCTATCTATCCGGCTCGCTCGACGTGGTGTTGCGAGTGCCGGGGCAGCGCTACCTGGTCGTCGACTACAAAACCAACTACCTCGGCGACACGGCCGCCGGATACAGCTTCGACCGCCTGGCCGAGGCCATGCTCCACTCCGACTACCCGCTGCAGGCACTGCTGTACGTGGTTGTACTGCACCGGTTCCTGCGCTGGCGCCAGCCGGGCTACGACCCGGACCAGCACCTGGGGGGAGTGCTGTATCTGTTCGTGCGCGGCATGTGCGGGCCGAACACCCCGATCATCGACGGCCAGCCCGCCGGGGTGTTCAGCTGGCGCCCACCGGCAGCGCTGGTGGTAGCCCTATCGGATCTGCTACATGAAGGGCGGTCGCCGACATGAGCATCAATACCGCATCAGACCCGCTGTCGCCCCGGATCGCCACCAGAGCAGCCGGGCTGTTGCGAATGTTCAACGAGGCCGGGGTGCTTGACGCGGCGGATGTACATGCGGCCCATCGAATTACAACACTGGGTGCTGAAACCGACGAGACGGTGGCGCTGGCAGTGGCGCTGGCGGTTCGGGCGCTGCGCAGCGGATCGGTCTGTGTGGATCTGCGGGCGGTCGCCGCGGACGCCGAAGCGCCGGAGCTGGCCTGGCCGGACTCGAAACTCTGGCTGGCCGCGGTGCGGGCCAGCACGCTGGTGGCCCGGAAGGTGCTGCGGCTCTACGACGGCGTCGGCGGCGAGGGGCTGCTCTACCTGGACCGGTACTGGCGCGAGGAAGAACAGGTCTGCGCCGACCTACTGGCCCTGTCGACGCCCGGGGCCGCCCCGGTTGAGCTGCCCGGCTTCGAACGACTTTTCCCGCCCACCGACACCGAGCAGCGGGCGGCCGCCGAAATCGCGCTGTCTCAGGCGGTCACGGTACTCACCGGCGGCCCGGGCACCGGTAAGACCACGACGGTAGCCCGGCTGTTGGCGCTGCTCGCCGAGCATGCGGAGGTGGCCGGCGGGACGCGGCTCCGGATCGCGCTGGCCGCTCCGACCGGCAAGGCCGCGGCCCGGCTGACCGAGGCGGTCACCGCCTCGGTGGCCAATCTCGATCCGGTGGACCAGGCGAGGCTGGCCGGGTTGCAGGCCAGCACACTGCACTCACTACTGGGCTTCCGGCCCGATAATTCAGTGCGGTTCAAGCACAACCGGGGCAACCGGTTGCCGCACGACCTGATCGTGGTCGACGAAACTTCGATGGTGTCGCTGACGATGATGGCGCGACTGCTGGAGGCGGTGCGGCCGGATGCCCGGTTGATCCTGGTCGGCGATGCCGACCAGTTGGCGTCGGTGGAGGCCGGCGCGGTGCTGGCCGATCTGGTGGACGGGCTTTCAGCACGCCCGGAGATTCGGGTGGCGACGCTGCTGACCGCGCACCGGTACAAGGAGTCCATCGGCGCGCTGGCTGCGGCGATTCGCGATGGGGACGACGACGCGGTGATCGCGCTGCTGAAGGCCGGCGACCAACATCTGGAATGGATCAACCCGGAGGTCTGCGGTGACCCGGCCGGGCCATTGCGGAAGATTCTGTTGCCGCACGCCCTGCGGGTGCGCGAAGCCGCCCGGTTCGGGGATGCCGGCGAGGCGCTGCGCAATCTCAACGAGCACCGAATGCTGTGCGCGCACCGCGCCGGCCCGCACGGGGTGCTGCACTGGAATCGGCAGGTGCGGCGCTGGTTGGCCGACGAAACCGGGGATCCATCGTGGGCGGAATGGTATGCGGGGCGGCCACTGCTGGTCACCGCCAACGACTACGGACTGGGGGTGCGCAACGGCGACACCGGGGTGGTCGTGGTTCGCAATGACGGCCTGCGGGCGGTGATTGCGACGGCGTCCGGGCCGGTGGAGTTCGCCACCGGGCGACTCTCCGACATCGAGACGATGTACACGATGACGATCCACAAGAGTCAAGGCAGTGAGGCCCGCGAGGTCACCGTGCTGATGCCGCCGGTGGAGTCGCGGCTGCTGACCCGCGAGCTGTTCTACACCGCGGTCACCCGTGCCCGGGACCGGGTGCGGGTGGTCGGGTCGGCGGCGGAGATCCGCGCCGCATTGGAGCGGCGGGCGGTGCGGGCCAGTGGGCTGGCTCTGCGACTGCGGGAGGCTTAAAACCCGTCGCGCAGAGGCGCCGTTTCCTGTCGGTGCCCGGCGCTATCGTGACAACCATGAGCAGCCGCCGCAGTAGCCAGTCCGACGGAGGCGGTGCACTATTCGGGATTTTCATGGTCATCGCGTTGCTGTGGTGGCTGCGGTGGATCATCCTGGCCGTCCTGTTCGGTACCGCGATCGTGTTCGCCGCCCGGTGGTTCCTGCGATGGCACGCAGAACTGCGGGCCACCGAACTCGCCCGCAACACCGCGCTCCGACAGCGAGCCGAGACCGAGAACGCCCAGGTGCTGCGAGGTGATCCGGCGGGCTTTTTCGGCCGGTACCCGCTGCCGGATCCCGAGCTGATCCCGCGGTGGTTCAAGGACGCGTAGGCCGTCGGAACAGCTGACCACAGGCACCCCGCGCTAGTAGAGCGGCCCGCCGCCGAACAGAGCCCGGTGTGAGTCCGGTTGACCGCCCTCGACGTCGGTCACGTGATAGTCGAGCGCGGTCTCAGCGGTGATCAGGGTGCGGCCGCTGCGCTCCGCCACCCCGGGGTCGTTGGCCAGCGCAACGATCACCCGGCCGATGAACTCCGGCGTCTCGGCGTTGGCCAGCGAAATACCTTGAAAGTCATCAAGTCCCAGCGCCAGCATCGCCTCGTTTTTAACCAGGCCGGGCCAGAGCGACAGCGCGGTCACCCCGGTGCCGGCGAGTTCAACCGCCATGTCGGCGGTCATCTTGTCCAGTCCGGCTTTGGACATGCCGTAGAGCACCGAGTGCAGGTGTCCGCGGGTGCCGAACGACGAGATACTCACGATCATCCCCGACCGACACGGCACCATCAGCTTGGCGGCCTGCACCGAAGCGACGTAGTGCGCGCGCAGTCCCACCCCGATCAAGGTGTCCCAGTCGCTGATCGGACGCTCCCAGAACCGGTCTTTGAACCCGGCGAAGCTCTTCGGCGCCGCCCAGACATTGTTGACCAGCAAGTCGAGTTGGCCGGCCTGTTCGTCGGCGATGCGGGCGAACAATTCGGCGATCTGCTCGTCGTCGCGGTGGTCGCACCGCACCGCGATCCCGTGCCCGCCGCGTTCGGTGACCACGCGGGCGGTGACATCCAGCGCTCCGCCGGTGTCAACCTCGTCGCGGCCGGTGACGTAGACGGTCCAACCGTCGGAGCCCAGCGCCAAGGCGATTCCCTTGCCGACGCTGCGACTGGCCCCGGTGACCAGGGCGATCCGGGTCATCTCAACACTCCACGGTCGCGTCGGCGCCCAGCGGACGGGTGATCGACCACAGTTGCCGAAAGTGACAGCGCGCGATCTTCCACACCCCGTCCTCGATGACATATTCGTCGTCGTATTCGCCGGTGAGCACCCTCTCGGTGTGCTCGACGAGGTTGACCTGGCGGAACTTCAGCGTCCAGCATCCGGTGGCGCGATCCGGTTCGATCAGGATGATCTCCGGGTGCAGCCCGTGATGCATGTCCACAACGGCGGGTTTGCCGCCGACCGTGTGCAGTGCGATGCGCCGGAACACGTCAGCGATCTGGTCGGCTTGGTCGGGTCCGCTGAACCCGCCCAGCGGGCCGTAGTCGATGTCGGCGCCGCCGGCGATGAAGCAGGACCGGAACGTCTCGGGATCCTTGGCATCGCAAGACCGAAAGTACCGGTATTTCAGCCTTTTGATCGCCTCGATCTGCTCGAGGGCCACCAGTCGCTGCTCGACGGTGCCGGGCGGTGTCTGCGTCATCTGATTGTCCTCCCGATCGCGTTCGACCCTACGGCCTTGTCGGTCTCCGATGGGAGACTGCAAGTATCGAAAATAGCGAAGGAGTCTTCAATGCGCAGAATCACTCTCGCCACGCTGGCGGCGTTCAGTCTGGGTCTGGGTCTGAGTCTGGATCTGGGCCAGGTGGCGGTTGCGCGCGCCGACGCGCCGCCGTGCGCGGCCTTCGACACCTGCCGGTACATGCCCAATCCCCGATATAACGGTCCGCTGATGCCCACCTGGGACGTGCCGGGCACCTACGGCGGCTGGACCACCCTGCCGGTGATGTGCGACCCGGCGACCTACAGCTGCCGGACCTACTTTCCCGGCACCCGGTAGTGGGATGGATTGGGCCACAAAATGATTAGGCCACCACCGCCGACTGGCCGATTCGTGCTTCTCGCACCTTCGCGGCCAGCGCAACGCACAGTCCTGCGACGATGAAGCAGCCGACGACATACCAGAGGCTGCCGACCGGATCACCGTTGGTGGTGAACCCGTCGACCGCACCGAAGTACGCCGGCAGCGATGTCAGCCACAAGATCGCCATCACCGCGAGATAGGCCGCCGCGTAACCGATTATCAGCGGGTTGGCGTACACCCTGGCGCCGGGGCTGCCATCAAGGGCGCTGGCCCCGCTGTGGCGCAGCCGCTGCCACTGCTGGAATAGCAGGTAGCCGGCCACTCCGGCCACCACGAGTAGTTCTGCGGCGTAAACGATTCCCTGCAGCGTGAAGTTTTTGGTGAACGCCCCGACGATCGTGGCCGGCAGCGGCAGCACCGCGGTCCCCAGCGAGGCCAAAACGCCCACGACTACGGTGCGCCAGGTCACCTGCCAGCCGTTGAACCGCCGTCCCCGGTCAACATGGCGACCGACGAAGAACTGCACACAGAACGCCAGGGACAGTGGCCACAGCGCGGCGAACACCACCACGCTGCCCATCGGCACCGCACTGAACATCGGCTGGTTCAGCGGGTTGTCGACCGACCACTCCCACCAACGCAGCTGCGGACCGAGGTGGTCGAAGATCTCGTAGAACACATGGTGGACGAAGCCCACGCAGACCGCACCGGCGAGCGTCCCGTAGCGGCGAAACACCCCGAGGGTCCGCACGATCTCGAAGGAGACCGTGGCCATCATCGGGTAGATCGCCACGATGTACAGCGGCAGTCGGCCCCAGAGGAAGTCAACGCTGAACAGGTTGTGCGCGAACATCGTGTCGACGTGTTCGCCGATGCCGAATGCGGCCGGAAAGTACAGCGGCGGCTCGATGATGAGCAGATAGGCGATCGCGCCGAACCACAGCGCCAGATTAGTCGCGTCACCGCGGCGGAACCGCATGACCGCGTAGACCAGTGCCAGCACCGCGCCGGTGATCACCGTGACTTCCAGCACCGGCAGGGTCGCGTTCTCCAATCCGAACGGGCTGCGAAATGACACCACGCCGCCGGTCTGTCCGCACGAAAAGCCCAGTTCCGACGCAAGCTTTTCGAACGTCGGCGCACACAGATCAGACATCGTTGTCCTTACTTCGATTACTTCGCGGTGGCGGTGTACCAGTTGGTGACGTCGTAACCCTCGTTGTAACGGTCGAACCATACGTCGGCCAGCGCCGGTAATTTCTCGTGTTCCGGTTTGTGGTTGGGCAGCTGACTGCGCACGATCCCGGTCAGTGCGGCCAGTTGCTCGCGCACCGCCAGCTGCGCGAAGGGGTTGACCACCGGGCCGTGGTCGGCGGGACGCGGAACGAAAGGCAGTCGCTCCAACAGCGCCTTCTTGTACCGGTAGGTAGCAAAGGTCGACATCGCATCAACCTTGCGCACCTCCAACGGGATGTGCTCGTTGAAACCCGCAGCGGCCATCTGCAGCACACCGAGGACGTGCTTGAACACTGACCGAACCACCTTCACCCGGTAGAACGGATCGTCAACCACGTCGTTGTAGATGATCAGCGCGGAGCTGCGGTGCTCGACCTCTTCGACGAAGTGCCACAGGAACAGTGACGCCACCCGGTCATCGCCCGGAGCGAACAGCGTGTCGTCATTGTCCAGCATCAGCTTGAACACCGGGGTGAAGGTGGCCTCCAGGTCGGCGGTGTAGGCCAGCCGGTACTGCAGTGACGCGTTGGCGGTCAGATCGTCGAACGCCGCCATCACCTGATCGAACGTTTCCTTCAGTGCCGGATAGCTTTTGATCAGCCCCTTGACGTGCTGGCGGTGCGCCATCGAGTGCTGGCCCTCTTGGCGTACGAAGGCATCCGCTTCTTCGGCGACCGCAGGATCCTTGATCAGCGGCTTGACCTCCGGGATCAACGCGCCAATCATCTTCTCGAAGGGCACGGCCAGGAACGACACCGCGTTGGCCATCGCCGAGAACCCGGGGTTTGTTTCGTTCCACAGGAATGGCACGTCGTGATCGGAGAAGCCGAAACGCATCTTGCGGATTTGGAGATCGGTCATCTGGGGAACACCTCACACGCTCGGGTTGCCGCCGACCCCGCTGACAGCAGCAATCACACGACTATACAATTTAATGTCTCGCTGTATGATTGCTACGGCGGCACGATCTGTCAACCTTTAACTTCCGGATTTTCTTGTCGAGGACACACGCGATGGCACGCAGGCGAGGTTGGGGAGGCGATCCCCCCCGCAGTGACGATGATGCCGCGCATCGCATCGTCGCCGCCGCCGTCGGCCTCATCGGTGCGACCGGCTCGGCGATCTCTCTCGGTGATGTCGCGAACGCGCTGGGCATCACCAGACAGACGGTGTACCGCTACTTCCCGACCGCCGACGCCCTGATGCACGCGGCGGCTATCGCGTCGGTCGACGACTTCCTCGACCGATTGGCCACACACGTCCACGGCATCGGCAACCCGGCCGATGCCATGACCGAAGGCATCCTCTACACCCTCGACGCCGTCGGCCAGACGCCCAGCCTGGGCATTCTGATGTCCGGGTCCTACCCGCACAACCACACCGGCGACATGGCCTCCGCGCAGTCCCAGGCGTTCGGGATGCGGATGATCGGCCGGTTCGACGTCGACTGGAAGCACTACGGTTTCGACGAGGCCGGCCTGCGGGATCTGGTGGAGTTCGCGCTGCGGATCATGATGTCGTTCTTCGCCGCCCCCAACGATCCGGTACGGCCGGCACCCGAATTGCGGCGGTTCATCCGACGCTGGGTCGGGGAGGCGATCCTGGCCCAGCCGGTATGGGCCGACGATGCGAGTTCAATACGGCAGTAGTGATGTCCGGTGTCGACATGCGGTTGATCGCGACGCTGAACGCTGTCGTGGAACACGCGCTGGAACAGACCCAACAGCCGCAATTAGGTTCGCTGTTCGGGAGGTAGTCCTTCAGGCAGCGGCTCACCCGGCGGTGGGGCGTCCTCCGGCGGTGGCGGCGGAGCCTCGTCCGGCGGTGACGGCGGGAAGTCGTCTGCGGCCGGCGCAATCTCCGGGGGCGGTGGCGGCTGGTTGGCGGTCTCCTCGTCGGCACGAAGGTACTGCTCGCTGCCGCTCGGGCGCCCACCACCCAAGGTGGTGATGTGCACATGGTCGTAGTGGCCGTAACCGCCGCGGGCGGGACCGCCGGGCGTGTAATAGGTGCCGCGCCAGATGGCGTCCTGCAGCGCGAACCGGTCGGCGTTCCGCAACGCGTAAGCGACGATCTGATCCCCGAGCCCCACCCCTTCGGAACTGCCCGGGTTGGGGATCATGATGTCGAGCGCCAGCCCGTTGGGATGCCAGCGCTGCGAGTCCGATCGGACACCGATCATGTTGCTGATCTGCGGGAATGCCGCACTGATGCTGCGGGCCACCAGAATCGTCTTGACCTGCATCCCCTGCTCCGATGCCACATCGGCAGTCAGCATCTGCGACGCATCACCCACAGGGGCGGCCCAGAGCATTTCACCCGACCTCGGCTCGCCCGGTGGTTCCGGCGACAACGGGGGGTCCTCGACCGGTGGCGCAGCGTCGTCGGGTGGCGGCGGCGGTAGGTCTTCGGGGGGCGGCGGTAGGTCCTCGGGCGGCGGCGGTAGGTCCTCGGGGGGCGGCGGGGCATCTTCAGACGGTGGCGGAGCGTCGGCGACCAGAGCGGGCGCGGCCTCCGGGTTCACCGGATCCGCGTCGGCGCCGGTCGCTCCGACGATGGTCGCTGACGTCAACAGGGTCGCTGCCAGCAGCGCCTGCGTGAGGCGTCGACCGGTTGGTCCGTGTCCAAGCACGCAGGACACCATAGCGGGCACCGGAGCCAATTGTCACAATCAGATAACGGCCGGGGCCGGGTAGCGCTCCACCCCGTCGCTTCGGGTCGGGCTGGGTCTCAGCCTGCCACCGGACGGCCAACTCGGGCCGGTTCCGGGCGAAGTAGCTGGCCACAGCGACCATTCCAGCCGGCGGTGCTCACCGCTGCGAGTTACGTGAGCGACTCGGGCACACCCGAATCAGCCGAACCTCTCGCTGATCGCTTGGGCGATCTCGTGCGGGGCGTCCTCCTGGATGTAGTGGCTGGCCCGCGGCAGTTCGACGAATACGTGGTCGGCGAACGCGGCACGCACCTTTTTGAGCATCCCGGGCCGAAACGCCGGGTCGCGCATCCCCCAGAAGATCAGCGCACGCTTCGCGCCCAGCGTGGTGGGCACCTCGTCGGCCAGTCGCTGCAGCAGCGGGCGCGCGGCGACGATTTCCCTGGGCAGCCGGGCCACTCCCACCCGGTCGGCCGGGGTCGGTTGCACGCCCCGGTAATGGGCCATCACCTGCGGGGTGAGCCGGTGGGCGGCAACGGCCGGAATGAGCTGGTTGACGAAGAAGTTATGCCGTCGAATCGCGTACTGCAGGGGAGGGCTGGACATCACCGCGCTGAACACCTTCATCGACGCGGCGTCGGCCGGCCAGAACCAGGTGTTGTGGAGGATCACACCGGCCACGCGGTCGGCCCGGTCGAGGGCGGCGCCCAGGCTGATCGGCCCACCCCAGTCCTGGCCCATGCTCAGATAGCCGTCGAGGCCCAGGCGGTCGACGAATTCACCGAGCGCGACGACGTGCTCGGCGGCGGTGTAGCCGAAGCCCCGGGGCCGTTCCGACAGGCCGAACCCCAGGTTGTCGACCGCGATACAGCGGAACCGGTCACGCAGTTCGATGATCACGTTGCGGTACAGGAAACTCCAGGTCGGGTTGCCGTGGCAGAGGAGCAGCGGCGGACCACTCCCCTCGTCGACGTAATGCATCCGGCCGCGGGAACTGTCGAACCAGCGGGAGGTGAACGGGTAGAGGGTCGGGTCGGGGGTAAAGGCGGTAGACATCACCCAGCATTATCCGACCGATCGGTGCCACCCGCACGACGACTCGATCACACGCGTTTCGGCCGCGAACTCCTGCAAGCCTGGGCGGCCGGCACGCTCGGTCCACTCGGTACAGTCGGCGCATTCCCAGCGACACACCTCACGAGAGCGCAACCCCTGATGGCTACCTCATTACGACGACGCCTGCTCAAGGCTCTGACCGGCAAGGTCGCGGTTGCAGGCGTCGTGGTCGCGATCATTGTGGGTGCGTTGTGGGTCGACCACACCCACCCGGGGCGCCAGCTCGTCCCGATGCCGGCTGCGCGGGCCATCGGCCCGGGGATCGGTATCGACATCACCCGCAACGACGGCTCGAGCGGCATGAGCTGCACCGCAGGATTTTTGCTGCACACCAGCGACGGCCGTCCAGGATTGCTGTCGGCGGGTCACTGCAACGAGCCGGGCACAACGGGCGTGGTGGCCATCCACCACGGCGGCCTCTATGTGTATCCGACCGTCGGCCGGTTCGCCGAGAGCGTGTACGGCGGCAACCACTGGAACGACTACGACATCGGGTTGATCACCCTCGATGACAGCGACAAGATGGCGCTGACCCCCGACGTCGACGGCCATCCACGAGTCGGTCTTGCCGAGCGGGTCGAGGTCGGTGACA
>JBDTKT010000162.1:0-12886 GCA_039935195.1 Mycobacterium sp. | reverse complement strand
CCGAGGAGGCTCGGGCCGCCGCGTACACGATCCCGTCGTACGAGGATCAGTACTACAGCCCGGACTTCGGCGCCAATACCGGTCCCGCGGTGCCGCTGGACGACTACGGCTACAGCGACTACCGCTAGACCTTTTTTAGCGCGAGCAGTCCCCCGCAAGCGGGGTTACCCCACGCAAAGGCCCCCGCACGCAAGGCGTGTCGGGGGCCTGCGCGTTCCCCCGCAAGCGGGAGGTACCCCCAGCTCGGCACACTATCCACAGCACTGACTTTTGATCCCCGCGGACCCGCGCCAGCATCTGTGCATGTTCGGCGACGAGATTTTCGCGACCAACGCTGGGTTGGCCACCACACAACAACTGCTGAACGCTCTGAGCCGCAAAATCCTTGCGGGACATGTGAAGGCCGGCAGGCTAATTCGGATGTGGCGCGGCGTGTATGCGCTTGTGGAGCCCGATCTGGTGGGCCGGCTGGCGACCTTCGACGCCGCACTGAGCTCGGGGTGGTGCACCCAGCGGGAACTGGAGCGCGCAGTGCTGGAGCAGCGCGGTCGACGGGGCATCGTCATGGTGCGGGATTTGATCGGCGACGCCGACGGTCGCGTCGAGTCGCCGATGGAGAGCGAGGCGCGGCTGGTGTTCATCGACGGCGGATTGCCGATGCCGGAGCTGCAGTACAGCATCGTGGACCGCTACAGCAAACTCTGGCGCGTCGACTTCGCGTGGCCGGAAGCGATGATCGCCGCCGAATACGACAGCGTGCAGTGGCATGTGGGTCGCGAAGCTCTGTTGCACGACCGCCTCAAAACGGCCCGACTCCAGGAATGCGGATGGACAACTATTCCGGTGACGGTCGACGACATCAGGGGCGATCCGACGGGTCTGGTGGCGCGTATCAACACCCACCTGGACCGGCCACGCCTGGTCGGTTAATCCCCGGCGAGCAGACGCAAAAGTCCCCATTTCGGCCGGAACTGGGGGCTTTTGCGTCTGCTCGCGGGGGAGGGGCGACCCACTAGACTCACGGCCGTGCTGATTGGTTCCCACGTCCGTGCGCAGCAGCCGCTGGCGGCCGCCGAAGCTGAGGGCGCCGACGTGGTACAGATCTTCGTCGGCAACCCGCAGAGCTGGAAACCGCCCAAGCCCCGCGAGGATGCCGCGGAGCTGCGGGCCTCCGGGGTGCCGATCTATGTGCACGCGCCGTATCTGATCAACGTTGCCTCACCGAACAGTCGGGTTCGCATCCCGTCGCGCACCAGCTTGCAGCAGACTTGCGACGTCGCCGCCGGCATCGGTGCGGTGGCGGTGATCGTCCACGGTGGTTACGTCACCGCCGACGATGACGAGCTGGCAGCCGGCTTCGGCCGTTGGCGCAAGGCGCTGGAGACCCTTGACACCGACGTGGCGGTGTATCTGGAGAACACCGCCGGTGGGGACCGCGCGATGGCCCGCCGCTTCGACACGATCGCCAAGCTGTGGGATCACATCGGCGACACCGGTGTTGGGTTCTGCTTGGATACCTGCCACGCCTGGGCGGCCGGGGAGGGGCTGGTTGACGTGGTGGGCCGGATCAAGGCGATCACCGGGCGTATCGACCTGGTGCACTGCAACGACTCCAAAGACACCGAGGGATCCGGCCGGGACCGGCATGCCAACTTCGGTAGCGGACAGATCGATCCTGAACTACTGGTCGCGGTGGTCAAGGCCGCCGATGCTCCGGTGATCTGCGAGACCGCCGAGGAAGGCCGCAAGGACGACATCGAGTTCCTGCGCGAGCGGGTCGGCTGATGGTCGCGAGAGGCAGGTAGTGCGTGGCCGTGGCCGCGGTCTTGTGAGCGGAGGTTTCCGCCGTCGCCCGCTTGTGGCTGGCGGCCTAAGAACCCTCGAACGATTTTGGTTGGCCGAGTCCTAGCCGGTCGGGATGCCGAGAACCAGCGCGAGGGCGCGTTCGATGTGGCGCATGGTGCCAGGCGCGACGGCGCCGAGCGGTTTCAGTAGGCGGGTGCGCGCGATGGAGCGGATCGCGCGGCAGACGGCGACGCTTTCTGCGTCAACGCCTTCGGCGCGCGATATGGGTGGCCGTAACGGGCTGTCGGTGAGTGAACTCGACACCGGCACCACCACAATCAGTTCGTCGTCGACGCCGGCGAGTATCTCATCGATCGAAACGACGACCGCGGGGCGATGCTTTCCGGGCTCCCCGGTGCGGGCGGCGCCGAGAGCCACGAGCCAAATCTCGCCGCGCCGAGGGTCAGGCAAGACCGTCGCCGGTGGTGGCGTCCCAGTCGCGGTTCTCGTCGCACACGGCGTGCATCGCCGCTTCGGTGCGGGTGTGGTCGCGTTCGGCGCGGAAGATCGCCTCGCGCTCGATACGGGTACTCAACTCTGTCAGCAGAGCGGCGACCGAGACACCCTGTTTCCGGGCCTGGGCGGCGAGGCGGTCACGAGTGTCGACCGGAACACGAATCGTGGTCGTGGAAGTAGACATGACATGTAGCCTACTTGTGTCGCTCCTTGAGGTGGGCAATGCACGGTCAAAAACACCGTTACAACTCTTGTGCAATCGTCGTATGACTGTAACATTGCGTGCATGTCCGACACCCACACCGTCACCAACCAGGTCCCTCCACTGGAGAACCACAATCCGGCGTCGTCCCCGGTCCTCATCGAGGCACTGATCCGCGAGGGCGGGCAGTGGGGCGTCGACGAGGTCACCGAACTCGGGGCCATCTCTGGATCGAAAGAAACGCAACGCTGGGGTGAGTTGGCCGACCGCAATCGGCCTGTCCTGCACACCCATGACACCGTCGGCAACCGTATCGACGAGGTGGAATACGACCCGGCCTATCACGAGCTGATGCGCACCGCGATCACCCACGGATTACACGCCGCCCCGTGGGCCGACCCGCGGCCTGGCACCCACGTGGTGCGCGCCGCCAAGACCGGGGTGTGGACCGCCGAACCCGGCCACATGTGCCCGATCTCGATGACCTATGCCGTCGTGCCCGCGCTGCGCTACAACGACGAGCTGGCCAAAACCTTCGAGCCGTTGCTGACGGAGTGCGTCTATGACCCGGAACTGAAGGTGCCCACCGACAAGGCCGGCATCACCGCCGGCATGTCGATGACCGAGAAGCAGGGCGGCTCTGACGTGCGCGCCGGCAGCACCCAGGCGACGCTCAACGCCGACGGTAGCTACACCCTGACCGGGCACAAGTGGTTCACCTCGGCGCCGATGTGCGACATCTTCCTGGTGCTGGCGCAGGCGCCGGGCGGGCTGAGTTGCTTCTTTCTGCCCCGGGTGCTGCCCGACGGTACCCGCAACCGGATGTTGTTGCAGCGCCTCAAAGACAAGCTCGGCAACCACGGCAATGCGTCCAGTGAAGTCGAGTACGACGGCGCCACCGCGTGGCTGGTCGGCGAAGAGGGTCGCGGGGTGTCGGTCATCATCGAGATGGTCAACCTGACCCGGCTGGACTGCGCGCTGGGCAGCGCCACCGGCATGCGGTCCGGCCTGACCCGCGCCGTCTACTACGCTCAGCACCGAAAGGCGTTTGGCGCCTACCTGATTGATCAGCCGCTGATGCGCAATGTGCTCGCCGACCTCGCGGTGGAGGCCGAAGCCGCCACCATGGTCGCGATGCGGATGGCCGGCGCCACCGACAAGGCGATCCAGGGCGATGACCGCGAGGCGCTGTTGCGTCGGGTCGGGCTGGCGGCCACCAAGTACTGGGTGTGTAAGCGCGCCACACCGCACGCCGCCGAGGCGATGGAATGCCTGGGCGGCAACGGCTATATCGAGGATTCGCTGATGCCGCGGCTGTACCGGGAGGCGCCGCTGATGGGCATCTGGGAAGGTTCGGGCAACGTCAGCGCCCTGGACACCTTGCGGGCCGTTGCGACCCAGCCGGATTCGGTCGCGGTGCTGTTCGATGAACTGTCCCGGGCCGCCGGCCAAGACCGGCGCCTGGACGCTCACATCGGTGCGCTCAAGGCCCAACTCGGTGACCTCGGCGACCTCGACAGTGCGCAGTACCGGGCCCGCAAGATCGCCGAGGACATCTGCCTGGCGCTGCAGGGTGCGCTGCTGGTGCGCCACGGACACCCGGCGGTCGCCGAAGCGTTCTTGGCCACCCGGTTCGACCGGCAGTGGGGTGGCGCATTCGGCACCTTGCCCGTCGGCTTGGATGTCGCACCGATCCTTGAGCGCGCTTTGGTGAAAGGATGAAGCACTATGCGGCACACCATTGAACCGGTCGAGTTCGACAACTTGAGGACGATGACCTACGAGGTCGCTGACCGGGTCGCCCGGATCACTTTCAACCGGCCGGAGAAGGGCAACGCGATCGTTGCGGATACCCCGCTGGAACTCGCCGCCCTGGTCGAACGTGCCGACTTGGATCCGCACGTGCACGTGATCCTGGTGTCGGGCCGCGGTGAAGGGTTCTGTGCGGGTTTTGATCTGAGCGCCTACGCCGACGGGTCGTCGTCGGCGGGCGGTGGCGCCAGATATAAGGGCACCGCTTTGGACGGCAAGACCCAGGCCGTCAACCACAAACCCGACCAGCCGTGGGACCCGATGATCGACTATCAGATGATGAGCCGGTTCGTGCGGGGGTTCTCATCGCTGATGCACGCCGATAAGCCGACCGTGGTGAAAATCCACGGCTACTGCATCGCCGGCGGCACCGATATCGCGCTGCACGCCGACCAGGTGATCGCGGCCTCCGATGCCAAGATCGGCTACCCGCCCACCCGGGTGTGGGGGGTTCCGGCTGCTGGCTTGTGGGCACACCGACTCGGCGATCAGCGCGCGAAACGCCTGCTGCTGACCGGAGATTGCATCACCGGCGCACAGGCCGCCGAGTGGGGATTGGCGGTGGAGGCTCCGGATCCGAAAGACCTCGACGAACGCACCGAGCGGCTGGTTGCCCGGATCGCCGCGATGCCGGTCAACCAGCGGATCATGGTGAAGCTGGCGTTGAACACCGCGCTTTTTGCCCAGGGGGTGACCACCAGTCGGATGGTCAGCACCGTGTTCGACGGGGTGGCCCGGCACACCCCCGAGGGCCACGCCTTTGTCGCCGACGCGGTCGAACACGGCTTCCGCGAAGCGGTGCGGCACCGCGACGAGCCGTTCGGCGACTCGGGCCGCCAGGCATCCCAGGTCTAGGCAATGCCAGCTCGGCGGACGACGTCGGCCCGCATGACCGCCCGGTCGGTGGTGTTGTCGGTGCTGCTCGGTGCGCATCCGGCGGCGGCGGCGACCGCGGGTGAACTGCTGAGGCTGACGGCGGAATTCGGTCTCAAAGACACCACGCTCCGGGTGGCCCTGACCCGGATGGTGAGTGCCGGTGATCTGATCCGCTCCGCCGACGGCTACCGGCTCTCCGACCGGTTGCTGGCCCGCCAAAGCCGTCAGGACGAGGCGCTGCACCCCCGGGTGCGGCACTGGCGGGGCGACTGGACGACGGTGGTGATCACCAGTGTCGGGGAAGACGCCCGCTCGCGGGCAGCTCTGCGAAGCGCTTTGTCCCACAGCCGGTTCGCTGAACTACGCGAAGGGGTGTGGCTGCGACCGGACAACCTCGACGTCGAGTTGAGCACCGAGATCCGGGGCAGGTCGCGGCTGCTCGCCGCTCGCGATGCGGAGCCGCAAGAGCTGGCCCGACGGCTGTGGGACCTGTCCGGCTGGGCGTCCACCGGAACGGATCTGCTGGACGCCATGACGCAAGCCGACGACGTTCCCGGCCGCTTTGTCGTCGCGGCGGCTATGGTGCGCCACCTCCTCACCGACCCGGTGCTGCCCGCCGAACTGCTGGCGCCGGGATGGCCGGGGGAGCGATTGCGCGATGCCTACCAGAGCTTCGCCGCCGAACTCGGCGAGCGGCGCTACCAACCGATGGAGGCCAGATGAATGACGCGGTGCGGGTGGAACGCAACGGTGCGGTGACCACGGTCATCCTGAACCGCCCGGAGGCGCGCAACGCGGTCGACGGTCCGACCGCCGCCGCGCTCTACGACGCGTTCGAGGCCTTCGACGCCGACGCCGACGCTGCGGTGGCGGTGCTCTGGGGTGCCAATGGAACCTTCTGTGCGGGAGCCGATCTCAAGGCTTTCGGCACCGAACGTGCCAACCAGGTGCACCGCACCGGACCCGGGCCGATGGGGCCGACCCGGATGACACTGTCCAAACCGGTGATCGCCGCGGTGAGCGGTTACGCGGTGGCCGGCGGTCTGGAACTGGCCCTGTGGTGCGACCTGCGGGTGGCGGAGGCCGACGCGGTGTTCGGGGTGTACTGCCGTCGCTGGGGGGTGCCGCTCATCGACGGTGGGACGGTGCGACTGCCCCGACTGGTCGGGCACAGTCGCGCCATGGACATGATCCTGACCGGTCGCACGGTCGACGCCGGCGAGGCGCACGCGATCGGGTTGGCCAACAGGTTGGTACCCAACGGGCAGGCGCGCGACGCCGCGGAACAGTTGGCTGCCGAACTCGCCGGGTTGCCGCAACAGTGTCTACGTTCGGACCGCTTGTCGGCGCTGCACCAGTGGGGTTTGTCCGAATCCGGTGCGATGGACTACGAATTCGCCAGCATCGCCCGGGTTGCCGAGGAAGCCCAACACGGCGCAGGGCGATTCGCCGCGGGCGCCGGCCGGCACGGCACCAAGGCCTGAGTCCCCCCTCAGCGCTTGTTGACGGTGTTGCCCGAGCCGTTGTCGTCGACCTTCGGTTCGCCCGCGCGGAAAGTGACGGTGTTGCCGAAACCGGTGATCAGCAGCGACTTGTTGACCCGCTCGACGGTGATCCTGTTGTCGGCGCCGATGACGTGCACCGACTCGCAGGTGCCGCGGACCCGCAGCGTGTTGTTCGAGCCGCCGACGTTCAGCGATTTGCCATCGACGCAGTCAACCTCGGCGGTCGTCCCGAAGGATCCGTAGTTGATGGTGTGGCCGAATTCCATTTGTGCCTCGAAGCTCTTCGACCGCGACGGCTTCGATGCCCCGTTATTCGAGCCGCCGCAGCCCGCCGCGCCGACAACAACTGCCAGGATGCCCACGGCGACTCCGAGCACGACGGCCGGCGGGTGGGTGCGCGCCCGGTTCACGTGGGGACGCGCTGCAGCCGGTTCGTCATGCCGAGTTCACGGCCGCGGTCGAACAGGAACGGGTCGCCGTTGTGGTAGTACACCGTCTGGTCATTGCCGTAGACGGTGATGTCGTTGAGGACGGTGTCGGCGATCACCGTGCTCCGCGAGCCTTGCATACTCACCGCATAACAGGTGCCCAGCGCGTAGACCACCACATTCACCCCGTTGACGAACAACGTGCCGCCGTTGCAGTCCATGGTGTGCGTCTGGTTCACCCCGACGATGTGGGTGTCGCCGGAGATGGCGCGTGCGGTCGGTGCGCTGACGGGTGCCTGGATGACGGCGATGCAGGCCAGCACCGCGCCCGGGATGGTCCATCTCACTTGCCGGCCCCTCTCGCTGCGCCCGCTCGCGCCCAGTTTCGCCAACGGCACCGGACAACGTTGACCCGAGCTTACGTCGCCTCCACCCCGGTGTGTGCCGGTTCCCCCCGCTTAGCGGGAGCGAACTGCGATGTCCTCTAGAATTCGGAGCTGACCGTAGTCCGGTCTCCCTAAGAAGGGCGAACGCCATGCCAGCTCGACCAGGCCCGCCGGTGGCGGGGGGTCGGTCGCGCGCCAACGGGAAATCATCGGCGCGCACGGCCAAGCTGAGCCGCGAGGTCATCGTCAACACGGCACTGAATTTCCTGGACCGGGAGGGCTGGGACGCGCTGACCATCAACGCGCTGGCGATCCAACTCGGGACCAAGGGTCCGTCGCTGTACAACCACGTGGATAGCCTCAACGACCTGCGCCGGGCGATGCGGATGCGGGTGATGGACGACATCCTCGAGATGCTGACCCGCGTCGGGGAGGGCCGCGCCCGCGACGACGCAGTGCTGGTGATGGCCGGTGCGTACCGCAGCTACGCACGCCACCACCCGGGGCGCTATTCGGCGTTCACCCGGATGCCGCTGGCCGGTGAGGACCCCGAGTACACCGCCGCCGCGACGCGCGCGGCCGCGCCGGTGATCGCGGTGCTGTATTCCTACGGACTCGACGGGGACCGGGCGTTCTACGCGGCACTGGAGTTCTGGGCGGCGCTGCACGGCTTCGTACTGCTGGAGATGACCGGGGTGATGGACGACGTCGACACCGACGCGGTCTTCGCCGATCTGGTGCGCCGACTGTCCCTGGCCCTAGACAACTAACTGGACAAGTAACAGGACACCCACCGAGACACCCAACGGGGCCCTCAACGGGACCTCGAATAGGTCGGGCCGGCGCGGGTGGAGGCGCCGTCGTCTACGCGCTTTGACCTGCCAGAGTAGTGCCGGGTACTGTGAGAACCCGTGCCCGGCCACCGACGGCGCGTTTGGTGACATACAGCGCCGGGCCGGGCCAAATTAGCGTGTCCATTATGCAGCGGAGCGATCCGCGGTGAGCGCATGCGAGATGCCCGACCACGGGATGACGTGGTGGGGCATAACAGCAGGACAAGACTTGATGAGCAACACAGGAAGCCGGTAGATGCCAACCATTCAGCAGCTCGTCCGCAAAGGGCGCCGCGACAAGATCAACAAGGTCAAGACCGCGGCCCTCAAGGGCAGCCCGCAGCGACGTGGTGTGTGCACCCGCGTGTACACCACCACCCCGAAGAAGCCGAACTCGGCGCTTCGCAAGGTCGCGCGTGTCAAGCTGACCAGCCAGGTCGAGGTCACCGCCTACATCCCGGGCGAGGGGCACAACCTGCAGGAGCACTCGATGGTGCTGGTGCGTGGCGGCCGGGTGAAGGACCTCCCCGGTGTGCGGTACAAGATCATCCGCGGCGCGCTGGACACCCAGGGTGTCAAGAGCCGCAAGCAGGCCAGGAGCAAGTACGGCGCCAAGAAGGAGAAGAGCTAATGCCGCGCAAGGGGCCCGCACCTAAGCGTCCACTGGTCAGTGACCCCGTCTACGGGTCGCAGCTGGTCACCCAACTGGTCAACAAGGTGCTGCTCGGAGGCAAGAAGTCACTCGCCGAGCGCATTGTTTACGGTGCGCTCGAGCAAGCCCGGGACAAGACCGGCACCGACCCGGTGGTGACCCTCAAGCGCGCGTTGGACAACATCAAGCCGGCGCTGGAGGTGCGTAGCCGCCGCGTTGGTGGCGCCACCTACCAGGTGCCCATTGAGGTGCGTCCCGAGCGGTCGACCACGCTGGCGCTGCGCTGGCTGGTCAGCTTCTCGCGTCAGCGCCGGGAGAAGACCATGATGGAGCGACTGGCCAACGAACTGCTCGATGCCAGCAACGGTCTGGGGGCCGCGGTGAAGCGCC
Source organism: Mycobacterium sp. (assembly GCA_039935195.1). Lineage (GTDB taxonomy): Bacteria > Actinomycetota > Actinomycetes > Mycobacteriales > Mycobacteriaceae > Mycobacterium. Next base: position 3,501 of record JBDTKT010000162.1, on the reverse strand, counting down.
GTGAGGACACCCACAAAATGGCCGAGGCGAACCGGGCCTTCGCGCACTACCGCTGGTGATCGCCGTCCGGCGGATCGCCGGACGTATCGGCTCGAACCCATAAAGCAAGCAAGCAAGCAATCGACAGAGTGGGAAGACTTCCGTGGCACAGGACGTGCTGACCGACCTGACCAAGGTCCGCAACATCGGCATCATGGCGCACATCGATGCCGGCAAGACGACGACGACCGAGCGCATCCTCTACTACACCGGTATCAGCTACAAGATCGGTGAGGTGCACGACGGTGCCGCCACCATGGACTGGATGGAGCAGGAGCAGGAGCGGGGGATCACCATCACCTCGGCGGCCACCACCTGCTTCTGGGACAACAACCAGATCAACATCATCGACACCCCGGGCCACGTCGACTTCACCGTCGAGGTAGAGCGGTCGCTCCGTGTCCTTGATGGCGCCGTCGCGGTGTTCGACGGCAAGGAAGGTGTCGAGCCGCAATCCGAGCAGGTCTGGCGCCAGGCCGACAAGTACGACGTTCCCCGCATCTGCTTCGTCAACAAGATGGACAAGATCGGCGCCGACTTCTACTTCACCGTGCGGACCATCGAGGAGCGACTCGGTGCTAACGCGTTGCCGATCCAGTTGCCGATCGGTTCCGAGGGTGAGTTCGAGGGTGTCGTCGACCTGGTCGAGATGAATGCCAAGGTGTGGCGCGGCGAGACCAAGCTCGGTGAGCACTACGACACCATCGACATCCCGGCAGAGTTGGTCGACAAAGCCAACGAGTACCGGACCAAGTTGCTTGAGGCGGTTGCCCAGACCGACGAGGCGTTGCTGGAGAAATACTTCGGTGGTGAGGACCTCACCGTCGCGGAGATCAAGGGTGCGATTCGTAAGCTGACGGTCAACTCCGAGGCATACCCGGTGCTGTGCGGCAGTGCGTTCAAGAACAAGGGCGTGCAGCCGATGCTCGACGCGGTGATCGACTACCTGCCGACGCCGTTGGATGTGGCGGCTGCGGTCGGACACGCCCCCGGTAAGGAAGACGTCGAGGTCATTCGTAAGCCTTCGGCCACCGAGCCGTTCTCGGCGCTGGCGTTCAAGGTCGCGACCCACCCGTTCTTCGGCAAGCTCACCTACGTCCGGGTTTACTCGGGCAAGATCGACGCCGGTTCGCCGGTGATCAACTCCACCAAGGGTAAAAAGGAGCGGCTCGGCAAGCTGTTCCAGATGCACTCCAACAAGGAGAACCCGGTTGAGTCGGCGGCGGCTGGGCACATCTACGCGGTGATCGGCCTGAAGGACACCACCACCGGCGACACACTCTGCGACCCGAGCAACCAGATCGTGCTCGAGTCGATGACGTTCCCGGCCCCGGTCATCGAGGTGGCTATCGAGCCGAAGACCAAGAGCGACCAGGAGAAGCTGTCGCTGGCGATCCAGAAATTGGCCGAGGAGGACCCGACCTTCAAGGTGCACCTGGACAAGGAGACCGGCCAGACCGTGATCGGCGGGATGGGCGAGTTGCACCTGGACATCCTGGTGGACCGGATGCGCCGCGAGTTCAAGGTCGAGGCCAACGTCGGCAAGCCGCAGGTGGCCTACAAGGAGACCATCAAGCGCAAGGTGGAGAAGGTCGACTACACCCACAAGAAGCAGACCGGTGGCTCGGGCCAGTTCGCGAAGGTGCTCATCAGCCTCGAGCCGTTGATCGACGGCGAGGACGGTGCGATCTACGAGTTCGTTAACAAGGTCAGCGGCGGTCGCATCCCGCGGGAGTACATCCCGGCGGTGGACGCCGGTGCCCAGGACGCCATGCAGTACGGCGTGCTGGCCGGCTACCCGCTGGTCAACGTGAAGCTCACCCTGCTCGACGGTCAGTACCACGACGTCGACTCCTCCGAGATGGCCTTCAAGGTCGCCGGCTCGCAAGCGTTCAAAAAGGCTGCGGCGCAAGCTCAGCCGGTGATCCTGGAACCGATCATGGCCGTTGAGGTCATCACGCCCGAGGACTACATGGGCGACGTGATCGGTGACCTGAACTCCCGCCGTGGTCAGATCCAGGCCATGGAGGAGCGCAGCGGCGCGCGTGTCGTCAAAGCGCATGTGCCACTGTCGGAGATGTTCGGTTACGTCGGAGACCTGCGGTCGAGGACACAGGGCCGGGCGAATTACTCCATGGTCTTCGACTCCTACGCTGAAGTTCCGGCGCAGGTGTCGAAGGAGATCATCGCGAAGGCGACGGGCGAGTAAGCAGTACGCCGCCTCGGCGGCTACGGTGGCACAACTGAAAAGACCAACCCTGCTGTAACTCAGCACCAACAAGTCCAGGAGGACATAGAAGTGGCGAAGGCGAAGTTCGAGCGGACGAAGCCGCACGTCAACATCGGGACCATCGGTCACGTTGACCACGGCAAGACCACACTGACTGCAGCTATCACCAAGGTGCTGCACGACAAGTACCCCACGTTGAACGAGTCGCGCGCATTCGATCAGATCGACAATGCGCCCGAAGAGCGTCAGCGGGGTATCACCATCAACATCTCCCACGTGGAGTACCAGACCGAGAAGCGGCACTACGCCCACGTCGACGCACCGGGCCACGCCGACTACATCAAGAACATGATCACCGGTGCCGCCCAGATGGACGGCGCGATCTTGGTGGTCGCCGCTACCGACGGCCCGATGCCGCAGACCCGCGAGCACGTGCTGCTGGCCCGCCAGGTCGGCGTGCCTTACATCCTGGTGGCGCTGAACAAGTCGGACATGGTCGAGGACGAGGAGCTCCTCGAACTCGTCGAGATGGAGGTCCGCGAACTGCTGGCCGCTCAGGAGTTCGACGAGGACGCCCCGGTGATCCGGGTGTCCGCGCTGAAGGCTCTTGAGGGCGACGAGAAGTGGGTCAAGTCCGTCCAGGACCTTATGGACGCCGTCGACGAGTCTGTCCCGGACCCGGTCCGCGACACTGAGCGTCCGTTCCTGATGCCGGTTGAGGACGTTTTCACGATCACCGGTCGTGGCACCGTGGTGACCGGTCGGGTGGAGCGTGGCGTGGTCAACGTCAACGAGGAAGTCGAGATCGTCGGCATCAAAAACACCACGACCAAGACCACGGTCACCGGTGTCGAGATGTTCCGCAAGCTGCTCGACCAGGGCCAGGCCGGCGACAACGTCGGTCTGCTGCTGCGCGGCATCAAGCGTGAGGACGTCGAGCGTGGCCAGGTTGTGGTCAAGCCCGGCACCACCACGCCGCACACCGAGTTCGAGGGTCAGGCCTACATCCTGGCCAAGGACGAGGGCGGTCGTCACACGCCGTTCTTCACCAACTACCGGCCGCAGTTCTACTTCCGCACCACCGACGTGACCGGTGTGGTCAGCTTGCCGGAGGGCACCGAGATGGTGATGCCCGGTGACAACACCGAGATGCTGGTGAAGCTGATCCAGCCCGTCGCCATGGACGAGGGTCTGCGGTTCGCCATCCGTGAGGGTGGTCGTACCGTCGGCGC
>JBDTKT010000161.1:0-13164 GCA_039935195.1 Mycobacterium sp. | reverse complement strand
CACGTCGGTGCTGACGCAACTGGTTCCCGATGAGGCCCGCATTATCGCCGCCCTCGCCGAGGCGAAGCAGCAGCCTCCGCTCCTGCATGTCTTGCCGCGCTCGGGCCACGGACGGGTCCTCGAGAACGCCTCGCTCATCGGGCGCACCGCAGCCCTGACGATCCCACAGATGACACCGCAGTACGTGGCGCACCTACGCAGCCTCGGGCTCGTCGACACCGGCCCGGAAGACGAGAACAACGCCAAGGGTTATGAGCTTCTGCAGGCCGATAAAGCCGTGCGGGTCGCCCTCAAAGAGGGTGAGCTCGGCAAGTTTCCGGCCAGGGTGGTGCGTCGTACCCTTGTGCTGACCGACCGTGGCCGTGAGCTGTGGGAGAACACAAGGCCGGTCGGATGAACTCCCTCACACAGGCGTGGCAGGTCTTCATCGAGCACCCGATCATCCTGTTGCTGATGCCCGTCGTGGGCGCGTTCATCGGCTGGATCACCAAGGTGCTGGCCATCTGGATGGTCTTCAAACCGCTTGAATTCGTCGGCATCGGACCCATCGGCTGGCAGGGCCAGCTGCCACGCCGGGCAGCTAAGTTCGCCAGCCACGCCGCGGACGTCATCCTCCACAACCTCCTCGACGCTCGCGACCTGATCGACAAGCTCGACGCCCGGGAGATCGCCAAGGAATGCGACAACCTGCTCGTCGGGTCCATCGACCCGATCGCTCATGAGCTGATCGGCGACCGCTGGGACCAACTCCCGGGACAAGTGAAGGGCGCTATCATCGCGCGGGCGCGGTCGCGGTCGCCTCAGGTGATCGATTCGCTGTTCACCTACGCCAAGGCGAACGTCGAAGGACTCTTCGACCTCAGCTACATCGTTACAGAGCTGCTCATCGACCAGAAGCAGCTCCTCAACAACATGGTCAAAAACAACATCCCGATGATCCTCAACTTCATGAAGGTCTTCGGGCTGATCTTCGGCGGTGTGGTGGGCGCTGTCCAGTTGGTGGTCTACTGCTTCACCGAGAGCACCCTGATCATCCCGTTGTTCGGCCTTTTGGTCGGGCTCGTGTCGGACTGGATCGCATTGCAGATGGTGTTCGTCCCGCGCAAGCCCAAGAAGTACCTCGGGCTGTTCGAATGGCACGGCATGTTCTTCAAGTACCGCGACCAGTTCATCGGCGGCTACGCCCGCGACATCGCCCGGGACATCCTGACGCCGAAGGTGATCATGAACGCGCTGATGAGCGGAGCTCTGGCCGACCGGCTATTCGGGATGCTCCGCGGGGAGATCGACCAGGCCATCAAGGATGAACTCGGGCTGGCGGCTCCCCTCGTGACGGCGGCCATCGGGACCAAGCGTTACAACGCGGCTCGCGACCTCGTGGTCGCCCGGGCCCGCGAAATGATGCCGCAAGCCGCCGAGCAGCTGGAGTCGTACGTGACCACCGCGATGGACATCGACACCATGGTGGTGAAGGCGTTCGAGAAACTCGAAGACGACGACTTCGAGGCGATGATCCGGCCGGTCTTCAAGGACGACGAGTGGTTGGTGGTCTGGCTCGGAGGCGGGCTCGGCTTCGTCGTTGGTGAGCTACAGGTCCATCTGCTGACCTTGCTCGGAGGGCTGCACTGACGGCGCGCCGCTCCTAGCCTCAATACCGTTTGCTTAGGACGTGATGATCGGGCGGCGGTGAATCGTTGGAGTGTTGCGATGACTGGTGTGTTTGAGCTGGTAGCTCGACATCTTGCGTTTGACGACGCGCCGATTGGCGCGTGGGCGGCGTGCGGGGAGCTGACCCGGTTTCGCGGGCATTCCTTACGTGATGCATGGATCACGTTTTGCGGGCATCTTGACTTGATGCATCACGCGGTATTGCGGCTACTCTGGGCGTTCATAGCTACCGCTCGGCGACTATTGTGACCGGAATGTTATCGGTTACTGACCTGCAGCGACTGGTCGCCTCCGGCGAGATCGACACCGTCGTGTTGGGGTTCACCGACATGCAGGGCCGACTGGTGGGCAAACGGGTGGCGGCGCCGTATTTCCTCGAAGAGGTCGCCGACCACGGCGCGGAGTGCTGCAGTTACCTGCTGGCCGTCGATGTCGAGATGAACACCGTGCCCGGCTATCCGATCGCCGACTGGAGTACCGGCTACGGCGACATGGTGATGACCCCCGACTTCGCCACGCTGCGGCGCATCCCCTGGCTGCCGGGCACCGCAGCGGTGCTGGCCGATCTGCACCGGCCGGACGGCAGTCGGGTCCCGGTGGCGCCGCGACAAATCCTCGCCGTCCAACTGGCTCGACTCGCCGAACGCGGCCTTCTCGCCTACGCCGCGACCGAGTTGGAGTTCCTGGTCTTCGAGGACACCTATCGGCAGGCGTGGGCGGCCGGCTACCGCGGACTGACTCCGGCCACCGACTACAACGCCGACTACGGACTGGTTGCCGGCACTCGCCTGGAGCCGCTACTGCGTGACATCCGGCTCGGCATGGCAGGTGCGGGCCTGCGCTGCGAGGGCGTCAAGGGTGAATGCCACGTCGGCCAACAGGAGATCACTTTCGGCTACGAACAGGCGATGCTCACCTGCGACAACCACACTGTCTACAAGAGTGGCGCCAAGGAGATCGCCGACCAGCACGGGAAAAGCCTGACGTTCATGGCGAAATACGATGAACGCGAAGGCAATAGCTGTCACATACATATGTCGCTGCGCAGCCCGGATGGGACCGCGGTGTTTGCCGATCCGGACGCACCGCACGGCATGTCGGCGCTGTTTCGCGGCTTCATCGCCGGCCAACTGGCGGTGCTGCCCGAGCTGACCCTGTGTTACGCGCCGAACATCAACTCCTACAAGCGGTTCGCCGGCGGTAGCTTCGCGCCGACCGCGATCGGCTGGGGTCTGGACAACCGCAGCTGCGCGCTGCGGGTGGTCGGTCGCGGCAACAGCCTGCGGGTGGAGTGCCGGGTACCCGGCGGCGACGTGAACCCGTACCTGGCGGTCGCGGCGTTGATCGCCGGCGGCCTGCACGGAATCGACAACGACCTGCCCCTGCCGGAGCCGGTGACCGGCGACGCCTACCGGGGCGGATTACGCGGGGAACTGCGACAACTGCCGACTACGCTGGGTGAGGCCGCCGCGCTGTTCGGTGAATCGGCGTTGGCGCGCAAGGCGTTCGGGGACGACGTCGTCGAGCACTACCTCAACAACGCCCGGGTGGAACTGCACGCGTTCAATACGGCGATCACAGATTGGGAGAGGGTACGCGGATTTGAGCGACTCTGAGCCCCTGCGTCCGGTGGTGGGTCTGACCACCTACCTGGACCGTGCCCAAACCGGCGTCTGGGACGTCCGCGCCAGCTTTCTTCCCGCCGGCTACTTTCAGGGGATCACCGCCGCCGGCGGGATCGCGGTGCTGCTGCCGCCGCAACCGGTGGACCCCGGGGTCGCTGCGCAGGTGCTCGACGGGCTGTCCGGCCTGGTGATCACCGGCGGCAAGGATCTCGACCCCGGCTCGTACGGCCAGGTGCGGCACCCGGCCACCGACCAACCCGACACGGACCGGGACGGCTGGGAGTTCGCCCTGCTGGCAGAGGCGCTCGACCGGGGGCTGCCGGTGCTGGGCATCTGCCGCGGCGCCCAGGTGCTCAACGTGGCACTCGGCGGGACGCTGCACCAGCACCTGCCCGACGTGCTGGGGCACAGCGGGCACCGCGCCGGCAATGGGGTGTTCACCACGCTGCCGGTGCGCACGGAGCCCGGCACCCGGCTGGGGAAACTGCTCGGCGAATCCTGCGACGTGCAGTGCTACCACCACCAGGCGATCGCGACCCTGGGTGCCGGTCTGGTGGTCAGCGGCCGCGGCCCGGACGAGGGCGACGGGGTGGTGGAGGCGATCGAACTGCCCGGGGAGAGCTTCGTGCTGGCCGTGCAATGGCACCCGGAGGAGTCCCTGGCGGATCTACGATTGTTCACGGCGATCGTGGACGCAGCACGCTCGTATGCCGGCGGGTCGGTGCTCGGATGAGCACCGAAGGCGACTGCGAGTGAGGAACGAACGAGCGGGAGCCGAGACATGAGCGCTGCCGAGTTGGTCAACCCGGCCACCGGGGTGGTGTTCGCGTCAGTGCAGCACCTCGACGCCGCTGCCGTCGACGACGCGGTGCGCCGGGCACAGGTGGCGCAGCGTCGATGGGCGAAACACCCGCCGGCCGAACGTGCGGCAATGCTGCGGGCATTCGCCGCGGCCGTCGACACCCACATCGACGAACTGGCCGCACTGGAGGTGACAAACTCCGGGCACCCGGTGTCCGCCGCCGAGTGGGAGGCTGGGCACGTTCGCGACGTGTTGACGTTCTACGCGGCCAGCCCGGAACGGCTGTCCGGCCGCCAAATTCCGGTTGCCGGCGGACTCGACGTCACATTTCACGAACCGCTGGGCGTGGTCGGGGTGATCACGCCATGGAACTTCCCCATGCCGATCGCCGCGTGGGCGTTCGCGCCGGCGCTGGCTGCCGGCAACGCGGTGCTGATCAAACCCGCCGAGTGGACACCGCTGACCACGATCCGGCTCGGTGAGCTGGCTGTTCAAGCCGGGCTGGACCCCGACCTGCTGCAGGTGCTGCCCGGCACCGGCACGGTGGTGGGGGAGCGGTTGGTCAGTCACCCGGATGTCCGAAAGATCTCGTTCACCGGCTCGACGGTCACCGGTAAGCGGGTGATGACCGCCGCAGCCGCACACGTCAAGCGGGTCACGCTGGAGCTGGGTGGCAAAAGCGCCAACATCGTGTTCGACGACTGCGACCTGGAGCAAGCGGCGGCCACGGCGCCCTACGGGGTGTTCGACAACGCCGGGCAAGATTGCTGCGCCCGCAGCAGAATTCTGGTGCAGCGCAGCGTCTATGACCGGTTCATGGAGCTGCTGGAGCCTGCGGTGGCCGGTGTGATTGTCGGCGAGCCGACGTCCCGCGACACGCAGATGGGTCCACTGGTGTCCGGCCCGCACTGGGAGAAGGTGGCGTCCTACGTGCCCGACGATGCGCCGGTCGCGTTCCGCGGTCACGCGCCCGCCGGCCCCGGTTTCTGGTTTGCGCCGACGGTGCTGACCCCGGCCCGCACCGACCGGTGCGTCACCGACGAAATCTTCGGCCCGGTGGTGACGGTGCTGCCGTTCGACGACGAAGCCGACGCGATAGCACTAGCCAACGACACCTCGTATGGTCTGGCCGGATCGATCTGGACTGACGACCTGTCCCGGGCGCTGCGGGTGACCCGGGCCGTGGAAGCCGGTAATCTGTCGGTTAATTCGCATTCGTCGGTGCGGTTCAACACCCCGTTCGGGGGTTTCAAGCAGTCCGGCCTGGGGCGCGAACTCGGGGCGGATGCACCGCTGGCGTTCACCGAGACCAAAAACGTGTTCATCGCGGTAAAGGAGCTGTAGTGATCGATCTGACCCAGCGTCTGGCCGGCCGGGTGGCCGTCGTCACCGGCGGCGGCGGCGGAATCGGCCTGGCCGCCGCACGACGCATGCGCGCCGAGGGCGCCATGATCGTGATCGGTGACGTCGACCCGGCCGCCGGTGTGACCGTCGCCGAGGAGTTGGACGGGCTGTTCGTGCCGGTCGATGTGGCCGAGCAGACCGACGTCGACACACTGTTCGACACCGCGGCCGACACGTTCGGCTCGGTCGACATCGCGTTCAACAACGCCGGAATTTCCCCACCCGAAGACGATCTGATCGAGACCACCGAGCTGCCGGCGTGGCAACGGGTGCAGGATGTCAACCTCAAATCGGTGTACCTCTGCTGCCGGGCGGCGTTGCGGCACATGGTTCCTGCCCAGCGCGGGTCGATCATCAACACCGCGTCGTTCGTGGCGATGATGGGTTCGGCGACCTCGCAGATCTCCTACACCGCGTCCAAGGGCGGGGTGCTGGCGATGTCGCGGGAGCTGGGGGTGCAGTACGCGCGCCAAGGCATCCGAGTCAACGCGCTATGCCCGGGCCCGGTGAACACGCCGCTGCTGCAGGAACTTTTCGCAGCGGATCCGGAGCGCGCGGCGCGGCGACTGGTGCACGTTCCGCTGGGCAGATTTGCCGAGCCGGACGAGATCGCCGCCGCGGTAGCGTTTTTGGCCAGCGACGATGCATCGTTCATTACCGCGTCGACGTTCCTGGTGGACGGCGGTATCAGCTCGGCCTACGTCACTCCGCTGTAGAGCGTCAGCCGACCGCACCGGATTCGTGCAGCCGTGCGATCGTGTTGGGAATCTAGAGACTGCGCGCGATGAGTTCCTTCATGATCTCGCTGGTCCCGCCGTAGATTTTCTGGATCCGCGAATCGGCGTACATCCGGGCGATCGGGTATTCGACCATGTAGCCGTAACCGCCGAACACCTGCAGGCAGCGGTCCACCACGATGCACTGCTGCTCGGTCAGCCACCACTTTGCTTTGGCGGCGCCGGTGACGTCGAGTTTGCCGGCGAGGTGCTTCTCGATGCAATCGTCCAGAAAGCTCCAGCACACCGTGGCGAGTGTGTCGCATTCGGCGAGAACGAATTTCGTGTTCTGGAATTTGAAAATCGGTTTGCCGAACGCGGTGCGCTCCTTGGCGTACGCCACGGTCTCCGTCACCGCCTTCTCGACGGTTGCCGCGGCCGAGACAGCCAGGATGAGCCGCTCCTGCGGGAGTTGCTGCATCAACTGGATGAAGCCCTGGCCTTCGGTCTCGCCGAGCAGGTTGGACTGCGGCACCCGGACGTCCTCGAAGTTCAACTCGACGGTGTCCTGGCCGTGCTGGCCGAGTTTCTCGAGGTTGCGCCCGCGGCTGAAGCCCGCTAAATCCTTGGTCTCCACGCCGATCAGGGAGACGTCGCCGATGCCGCCTTCGTTGGCGGTCTTGGCCACCACGATGACGAGGTCGCCCAGGAAGCCGTTGGAGATGAAGGTCTTGGCACCGTTGATGACGTAGTCGTCGTCGTCCTTGACCGCCCGGGTCTTGATGTTCTGCAGGTCGGACCCGGTACCGGGCTCGGTCATCGCGACCGCGCCGATCATCTCACCGCTGGCCATTTTGGGCAGCCAGCTCTGCCTCTGATCTTCGGTACCGTACGCATTGACGTAGTGCGCGACGATGGTGCTGTGCACGACGGTGCCGAGACTCGGGGCCAGCGCCGCCACCTGCTCGATCGCGATGACCGCTTCGTGAGCGAAGGTGCCGCCGCCGCCGCCGTACTCCTCGGGGATACTGGCGCACAGCAGGCCGAGCTTGCCGGCCTGGTACCAGATGTCACGGTCGACGTGTTGCTGCTTGCCCCAGCGTTCCTCATTGGGGGCGCAGACCTTAATGAAGAAATTTCGGGCCAATTCGGCGAGCTGATCGAGGTCTTCGTCCATCCAGCTGGAGCGGTGCCTGGTCATGAGGTCTCTTTCGTGTGGGTTGAAGTAACGGCTAGTTGGCGTGCGTGCGCAACGGCGACTTCCGCGACGTCGAGTTGGGGGCAATCGCCGGCGTGCGTCAGCACGGGTTCAGCGCTCGGCTGGGCGGTAGGCGGTCACGACGGCGGCGCCACCGAGTCCGATGTTGTGTGACAGGGCAACCCCTGATTTTTCGCGGGCGCCGGGGACCTGACGCTTGTCGGCGGTTCCGCGAAGCTGCCAGGTGAGTTCGCTGGCCTGCGCGAGACCGGTGGCGCCCAGCGGGTGCCCCTTGGAGATCAGGCCGCCGGACGGGTTGACCACCCAGCGCCCGCCGTAGGTGGTCTCACCGGCGTCGATCAGCTTGCCGCCCTCGCCCTCACCGCACAGCCCGAGTGCCTCGTAGGTGAGTAGCTCGTTGACCGAGAAGCAGTCGTGCAACTCGATGACATCGATATCGTCCGGGCCGATCTGCGCCTGCTCATACACCTTTCGGGCGGCATGGCGGGTCATGTCGGTACCGACGATGGTGATTGCGCTGTTGTCGGAGAACGTCGACGGCAGATCGGTGACCATAGCCTGCCCGACGATCTCGACCGCACGGGCGGCCAGGCCGTGTTTGTCGACGAACGCTTCGCTGGCCACGATCGCCGCCCCGGAACCATCCGATGTCGGTGAGCATTGCAGCCGGGTCAGTTGCGCGGGTTCGTAGATCATCTTCGCCGACTTGATTTCGTCGAGGCTGTAGGAGTCCTGAAACTGGGCGTACGGATTGTTGACCGAATGGCGGTGGTTCTTCTCGCCGATCTTGGCGAAGTGCTCGGTGGTGCTGCCGTAGCGCTGCATGTGCTCGAGGCCGGCCGCGCCGAACATCCACGGGGCAGCCGGGAAGGCGAAGTCGAATAGCTCCGCTTCAGCCTGGATGTGTCGCCCCAGCGGCTGTTCACGATCGGTGTAACTCGTCGACAGCGATCCGGGCTGCATCTTCTCGAAGCCCAGTGCCAGCGCGCAGTCGGCCAGTCCGCCGCGAATTGACTGGGCGGCGAGGTAGAGCGCGGTGGATCCGGTGGAGCAGTTGTTGTTGACGTTGGTGATCGGGATGCCGGTCATGCCGAGTTCGTAGACGGCCCGCTGTCCAGATGTCGATTCGCCGTAGACGTAGCCCACGTGGGCCTGCTCGATCAGGTCGAACGAGATGCCGGCATCCTCGAGGGCCTTGGTGCCCGATTCCTTGGCCATCGCGGGATAGTCCCAACCCTCACGTCGACCGGGCTTCTCGAACTTGGTCATCCCGACGCCGATGATGAAAACCCGATTCTTGCTGCTCACGCTGAGGCTCCTTCGATCTCTGCGAGGCCGTCTCTGATCAGAGTCCGGCCCTCGTCGTTGATGCTCTCGGATATGAATATGCCACTGCCGGTGTTCCAGATCGACGTCGTCATCACCCGATGAGGCCGGCCCGGTGATGCGAATGGCACCGCAAGTCGTTTCAGCCGCTCGGGGTGCCGCGGCGCGAGCTGGGACAGCGGAAGGTCTGGTCAGCGTCGGTGGCGGTATTGAACACGTGGTCTGCCACAGCCTTGACGGTAGAGGCCGGACGGTGCCACACCAATGACCACAGCTCGCGAATTCCGTGACCGAACTGCGCGCCCGACGGTGGTAGCTTCACCGGTGTGGCAAGCCGCACGGTGGCGATTGGGTTCATCCGCGCGGCGATGGAGACAGCCCAGTTGCAGGGCCTGAACGTCGAGGAAGCGCTGCGCCAGGCGGGCATCACACCGGCATTGACCGACCGGGATGCCGCCCGGGTGACACAGGCACAGGCCACCCGCCTGATTCAGGTGCTGTGGGACGCCACCGACGACGAACTGCTGGGCGTGGGACCCAAGCCGGTACCCCGCGGGATGTTTCGGATGATGACACTCGGTGTGATCCACACCGCCGACCTACGGACTGCACTACGGCGCCTCGTTGAATTCACCGGAGTCGGCGTGGGATTCGAGGCTGTTGATTTCTTCGAAGACGATGAGATCGTGCGGCTGTCCTTCGACCCGGGAGGGCGGAGCCAGGCTGATCAGCTCGTCATCGACGTCATCATGGCCGTCACACACCGATTCGCGGGCTGGCTGATCGGCCAACAGATAATCCTCAACTCAGTCGATCTGCCGGGTGCCGCCCCACCGCACGCCGCTGAATACCTGCTGATTTACGGCGTCGCGCCAACTTTCGAAGCGGCTGGCGCTGTAATCACCTTCGACCGCCGCTATCTCAGCGCGCCGACCATTCGGGACGAGGACGAACTCGCCGAGTTCATCCGAAACTCACCGAATGATCTGCTGTTCCGGCAGGACTACAACCCCACCACTGCCAGCCGGGTCCGCAAGATCATCGAGCGGATGCGCCGCGATGACGCCGTGACAACCGACGAGATAGCCACCCGGCTGAGCGTCAGCGCCCAGCACCTGCGGCGGTTGCTGCGCGAGGAGGACACGTCGTTTCGGGAGATCAGGGAGGAGGTCTTGCGCGACGAGGCGATCGCCGCCCTCGTCAGTGGTCGCGAGACCGTCGAGGAACTCTCCGATCGGCTGGGGTTTTCCGAGTCCAGCGCATTCCGCCGCGCCTTCCGTCGGTGGACCGGCAGCCCGCCGGGCTCCTATCGCCCGTCGTGACGGGGACGCAGTTGAGTCACACCCGCCGCGCGTTGCGGTCCTAGAGTTCTGCCGCGCCGGTGTCTAACGTCGTGGCCATGGCAGCGAAGTCACCACTTGTAGGCAAGGTCGTCGCGATCACCGGCGGTGCGCGCGGCATCGGGTTGGCCACCGCCACCGCGCTGCACGAACTCGGCGCCCGCATCGCGGTCGGCGATGTCGACGAGGTGACCCTCAAGGAATCGGCGACCGAACTCGATTTGCCGTTCTACGGCAAACTCGACGTCACCGACGTGGACTCCTTCACCGCATTCCTCGACGAGGTCGAAGCAGCCCTCGGCCCGATCGACGTCCTGGTCAACAATGCCGGCATCATGCCGGTAGGTCGTCTGATCGATGAACCCGCACAGGTGACGCGACGCATCATCGACATCAATGTTCTGGGCGTCATCACCGGTTCCAAACTCGCCGCGCAGCGCATGGTGCCCCGCGGCAGGGGCCACATCATCAACGTCGCCTCGCTGGCCGGTGAGATTTACACCGCCGGCCTGGCCAGCTACTGCGCCAGCAAGTATGCGGTCATCGGCTTTACCGATGCGGCCAGAATCGAGCACCGCAAAACCGGGGTCCACTTCTCGCTGGTGATGCCGTCGTTCGTGAACACCGAACTGACCGCCGGAACACACGGAGTCCCCGGACTCAAGAATGCCGAGCCTGAGGACATTGCCGCCGCCGTGGTGAGCCTGATTGTGAAGCCACGGCCGCGGGTTCGGGTGACCAAGCTGGCCGGTGCGGTTGCGGCCAGCCAGAAGTTCATCCCGCGCCGCCTCTCTGAGGCACTGACCCGAGCGCTGGGCGGTGACTCGATTTTCCTCGACGATGTGGACGTCGAGCAGCGCAAGAGCTACGAGGACCGCGCGCGACACAACTGATCGTCCGAACGTAACCCGGAGGGAATGCGCCATGGCTGAGACGCCGATGATCCGCTGCGGCACTGTCGAGAAGTCTTACGATGAGCTTCAGGAGCGGGCTACTCGAATCGCGGCGGGTCTCGGTTCGTTGGGGATCGTCAAGGGCGACAACGTCGCAATCGTGATGGCCAACTCGGTTGAGTTCCTCGAGGCAACTGCCGGCATCGCACTGCTCGGCGCCAACCCGGTGCCGGTCAACTGGCACTGGAAGTCAGACGAACTCGGCTATCTGCTGAGCAACAGTGCCAGCAAGGCCGCGTTCTTACACGCCGACTTCCTGGCAGCGGTGCAGCAGACCGGAACATCGATCCCCCTGGTGGTGGTCAACACCGCGACGTCGTCGGCTACCGCCGGCCAGTTGGATTATGAAACGTGGCTGCGGGATCAAGATCCGGACACTGCCGTGGTCGCGCCGACCGCCGGGCTCGGAATGATCTACACCTCTGGAACCACCGGCAAGCCGAAGGGGATTGTGCGCGAGCCGATCTCGCCGGAGGATCTGCTGCGGATAGCGATGATCAGCATGCAGCGGATGGACATCGGACCCGGTGTGCGGACCATCATTCCCGCGCCGCTCTACCACACCGCGCCGAACACAATGGCGGCTCTCGCCATGAAAATCGGGATGGACATCACGCTGCTGGACCGGTTCGATCCCGAGGAGTTTCTCGCAGCTGTGGAGCGCCACCGAGTGGAGCAGGTGCAGATGGTGCCGACCATGTTCACCCGACTGCTGCGACTGCCGCAAAAGGTGCGCGAGGCCTACGACCTGTCCTCGCTGCGGTTGATCGTGCACGCGGCGGCGCCCTGCCCGGCACACATCAAGCGGCAGATGATCGAGTGGCTCGGACCGATTATCGCCGAGTACTACGGCGGTTCGGAGACCGGAATGGTGGTGTGGTGCAACGCCGAAGAGTGGCTGAGCCACCCCGGCACGGTCGGTGCACCCGTCGACGGCGCCCAGGTCCGGATCGTCGACGCCGACGACCAGGAGGTGCCTGTGGGCGAGGTCGGCGTCGTCTACGTCAAGCCCGCCGAATACTGGCCGGACTTTACCTACTACGGCGACGACAAGAAGAGGCGCGAGATGGAACTCGACGGCTTCGTCACGGTCGGAGACATGGGCCGCGTCGACGGCGACGGGTACCTGTACCTGACCGATCGCGCCAACGACATGGTGATCTCCGGTGGGGTGAACATCTATCCCGCCGAGATCGAATCCGTGCTCTATGAGATGCCGGCGGTCCGCGACTGCGCGGTGTTCGGCATTCCCGACGAGGAGTACGGCGAATCCCTGGCGGCCCACATCGAGGTCGGGAAGGGATGCACCCTGACCGAAGACGAGGTGCGCACGTTCGTTCGGGCCAGGCTCGCCGGCTTCAAGGTGCCCAAAGTGGTTGTCTTCGATGATGACCTGCCGCGCGAAGACTCCGGGAAGCTGTTCAAACGGCGGATTCGTGACCGGTACTGGCGCGACGCCGACAGCAGAATCTGACCCTCGCGACCGTCATTCGAGACCCAACAGCGCGTTCTCGATGACCTCGGGCAGTGCCGGGTGAATCCAGTACTGCCCGCGGGCCATCTCGGCAGCGGTCAGCCCGAAGCTCATCGCGGTGATCAGTGGCTGGATCAGCGATGACGCCTGATAGCCCATCAGGTGCGCGCCCAGCAGTCGGCCGGTGCCCCGTTCGCCGATGAGTTTGACGAACCCGGTGGTGTCCTCCATCGCCCAGCCGTAGGCGACGTCACCGTAGTCCTGCACCTTCACCGAGATGTCGAACCCCTGGGAGATGGCGTCGTTTTCCGTCAGCCCCACGGTGGCGATCTGCGGATCGGTGAACACCGCGAACGGCACGTAGCGGTGGTCGGTGGCTGTCATCGCGGCGGTGTCGGACCAGTCGCACAGCAGGTTGTGCTGCACGACGCGGGCTTCATGGTTGGCGACGTGTTTGAGCTCGTACGGCGACGAGACATCCCCGAGCGCGAAAACGCCGGGCGCCGAAGTTCGTTGGTATTCATCGACCACCACCCGGCCGCCATCGACGACTATCCCGGCTTGCTCGGCATCCAGCAGATCGCCGTTGGGCACCCGGCCGGTGGCCACCAGCAGGGCGCCGGCGTGCACCAGCGAG
>JBDTKT010000160.1:0-14124 GCA_039935195.1 Mycobacterium sp. | reverse complement strand
TAGCGGATCCTTCAGTCGCTCGGTAAGAGCGGGTGTGCTGGTGCTCATGGCATCCTCCCAAACTGTGACGAAATTTACATATCGAATGGTAGAGCAGTTGAATTGTATCGTCAATCATTTTGCTCGATAGACTTTTGGTAACGATGGCGCCCCGCAACGCCGGCGCTGGTTGACCCCTCTACCCCCAGCGGGTCAGCAGCCGTTCGGCACCCGCGCACAGTTGATCGATGACGATGCCCACCGGGCCCACCGAATCGCTGCCGGTGACCATCCCCACCCCCTGACCGGCGTCGACCGGCACCACCCGCTGATCGTCGGCGACGATCCCGGCCGCCAGTTCGGCACCGGCACCGCGGTCGCCGGAGAGCGCCTCCTCCCGGCCCGTCCAGCGGGTGACGAAGTCGTTGCGCAGCACCCGCGACGGGAACCGCGCCGGCCAGGCCAGCCGTTGACCGATATCGAAGACCCGGGTGGTAACGGTGTCGGTGCCGGCCGCGGCGATCAGCACCCGGCGGGCACCATCCCCGGTCAGCGTCTCAGCGCACGCCGACAGGCAAGTGCCCAGCCACGCACCGTCGGCGCCGGCGGCCAGCACCGCAGCCAGGCTGCGCGGCGAGGCAATCCCGCCAGCCACCAGCACCGGCACGGTCACCGCGGCCAGGACGACGTCCAGCAGTGGCAGCGTCGCCAGCCGCACCTCGCCGTGCCCGCCCCCCTCGGCACCCCGGGCGACCAGCACGTCGACACCGGCGCCCTGGGCACGCCGGGCGCTCTCGTGGTCGTAGACCTGGGTGGCGGTCATGATCCCGGCCTCGTGCGCACGGTCGACCCAGGAGAAGTCCGCGCCGAAGCTCACCGAAAGCAGCGTCGGACGGGCGGCCAGCGCGGCGTCGAACAGGTCCGGCTGGCCGCGGATCACCCAGTCCACCAGGCCGATTCCGAACCGGGCGGTATCGCCGAGCCGACCCAGTTCAGTGGCCAGTAATGCCGCCGACGCGGTGCTGCCCATGCCGATCATGCCCAACCCGCCGGCCGCGGTGACCGCGGCGGCCAGCCGGCCGCCCGCCACCCCGCCCATCGGCGCATTGACGATCGGCACCCGCAGCCCGGCGCTGCGGGACCAGGGCGTGGACAACACCACCGGTGTCAGCGGATGCGCTAGTGCGATTCGCTCTTGGCGACCGTCAACAGGATCACCGAGTCCTCGAGCGCTTCGAGTGCGTGGCGGGTGCGAGGGAGGATGACAAGCTCCCCGGCCGACCCCTCCCAAGCGTCGTCACCGGCGGTCAGCCGCACCCGGCCGCGCAGTACCTGAAGGGTCGACTCCCCCGGGCTGTCGTGTTCGGCCAGCGCCTGGCCACTCTGCAACGCGACGAGGGTCTGGCGCAGGTGATGGACGGACCCGCCGTAGACGGTGTGTGCGGACCGGCCACTGTGGTGCTGCCGTGCCTCGCTCAGCTTCTCGTCGGCCAGCTTGTCCAGGGAGGTGGATTCCATCAGCAGTGCCTACCGTTTCTCGGGATGGTTGTCGCCCAGTCAGTCACTTAACTCACCGGCGATAGTAAAAGAATTCCGCACGTTAGCAACGCCACAACCTTGACCAGTTCCAATCCGACATAGACGTAATGGGCCTGCGAGCGGCGCGGCGGGTTCAGCCCGGCCAGCACCTCCTCGGAGCGGCGATTCAGCCGGGGCCGCACCCCCAGCAACTGGGCGACGAGCGCACCACAGGCGACCACCAATGCCCCGATGATGTTCAGCGGCGGCCGATCGACGACAAAGGCGACCGCGATCACCGCGACAAGGACGAACTCGACGGCGTTGAGCGCACGGAAGACCAGTCGACCGATACTCAGGCCGATCTGCAGCGTTATGTTGGGCGCACAGAACTTCAGCGGTGCCTCCACAAAGGAGATCGCCGCCACCATGCCCAACCAGACAAACGTGGCGGCGACCGCGACCGAAGATGCGACGCTCAACCGGGTATTCCTTCCACATGTATCGGCCCCGCGGGAGAACGTTGCACGCGAACCCCGATCGGCGGCGGCCTCCGTTCGCCTTCGGTCACCGACTTGAGGTGTGCCACACACAAGTCGGGCTCGGCGAACGCGTCCAGTCGGTCGATCGCGACGGGCGCGTCCCACGCCTCCAATGCGCCCTGCATGAGACCCAGGTGGATCGGACATACGACGTCGGTGCTGGACTCGGCGAGTTCGAGGAACGGGCAGTGCCGCAACCCGAGTTGCTTCTCCCCCTCGGTGTCGGACTCCCGCCCCTGGGGCTCGAATCCGAGTTCGTCGAGCATATCGACGAGGTGGTCGATCGACTCTTCCGCATCGACCGGTTTCGCCGACTCCTCCAGCGGCCGCAGCCGCTGTCCCCAGGCGCGGCCGGCCGCCAGTGCCTTGGCACCGGGATCCTGATCCGCCGCCAAGCCGATGGTGAGGATCTCGGCGAGCAGCCGGAATCGCCGGGTTCCGCCACGGTCCATCTGCCTGACCGCCCGAAACAGCAGAGCCGGGCGTCCCCGTCCCTTGTGGTCGGGCTCGGCCAGTTCGACCCGGCCTTCTTCGACCAGGGTGTCCAAATGGAAGCGAACGGTGTTGGGGTGCACCCCCAACTCATCGGCGATCTGCGCGATGCTCATGGGAGCATCCGCGGCCTGCACCAGCCGCAGTACGTCGAGACGACGTCCGCCAGGTCCTCCAGGTCCTCCGGGTCCCCCGGACGGCTTGGCGATGTCGGTCACTCCCCGTTCGCGTCACCCTGGGGGGGGAAGGCGGCCACCAGCGGAGTGTCGATCCCGAGCGCGCCGATCTTGGCGGCACCGCCCGGTGAGCCCAGCGGCTCGTCGCGACCCGGCAGCGTCTCGGTAAAAAACACCGCGTTATCAGCCAGGTGGATCTGAAGCTCATCCGGAAGGTCATCTTCGTAGTAGATGGCCTCGACCGGGCAGACCGGCTCGCAGGCCCCGCAGTCCACACATTCGTCAGGGTGGATGTAGAGGGCTCGACCGCCTTCGTAGATGCAGTCGACCGGGCACTCCTCCACACAGGCCCGGTCCATTACATCAACGCACGGCTTCCCGATCACATATGCCATGGGCTAAAGTTTACACAACCAAACTTGTATAAACCAGAAGGGTCAAGGCGAACATAAATGCTGGTCAGCGAACTCGACGCCCGGGTACTCCCCAAGCCTGTGAAGCACAAGACGATCTTCGCCACGTTCGCCAAACTCGGAGTGGGTGAGCACTTCGTGTTGCTCAACGATCACGAACCGGAACCGCTGCGTCAAGAGTTTGAGCGTGAACACCCCGGCAGCTACGACTGGGAATACTTGGAGAAGGGCCAGGAGCGCGGCGCACTGTGGCGGACCAAGATCTCCCGGCTGTCATCGACCCCGGTGCCATGGATTCTGACCGACACCACAACCACCGGTGACGGAGTCGAGCCCGACCCGGCCGGGGTGGTGTGGAAGCTGGAGGTGCAGAGCCGCGAGTTGGACGCCGACGTAACCTCGCTTGCCGCCCACGAAGACACCGGCATGCACACCGGCCCGGAGATGGACGCGCTGATCCATGTGCTGTCCGGCAGCGGTGAGCTACACACCGAACTGGGCACCATCGAACTGACCCCCGGCGCACTGCTGTTCATGCCCAAGCGATCTCGCCGCCAGTTCAGCGCCGGCTGCGACGGACTGCGCTATCTGGCTGTCAACCAGAAGCGGCAGTTCCTGAGCCTGATGGGCGGCTGATGGCGGGCGCGAAGGGCGCCGCGGCATTGCCGTCGGCCGATCGTGACGACGCCACCATGGCGGGCCACTGGCTGCTGGCCCGGCTGGGCAAGCGGGTGTTGCGGCCGGGTGGCATCAAGCTCACCCGCGGCCTGCTGGAGCAGGCCGGGTTGCCCAACTCCGATGTGCTGGAGCTGGCCCCGGGCATGGGTCGCACCGCCACCGAGATTCTCACCCACCAGCCGCGCTCGTACGTCGGCGCCGAGAAGGACCCCGACGCCGCCCGCAGGGTAGAGCGAATCGTCGGCGAAAGTGGCGGCCAGGTACGGGTCGTCGACGCGGCCGAGACCGGATTGCCCGACTGCAGCGCCGACGTCGTGATCGGCGAGGCGCTGCTGAGCATGCAGGGCGATGCGGCCAAGAACGCCATCATCGCCGAGGCGGCGCGGGTGCTGCGCCCCGGCGGCCGCTACGCCATCCACGAGTTGGCCCTGACGCCGAACACCATCGACGACGCGGTCAAGTCCGATATCCAGCAGTCGCTGGCGACGTCGATCCGGGTCAATGCCCGCCCGCTGACCGTCTCCGAGTGGATGGCGCTGCTCTCCGACCACGAACTGGTCGTCGACGTGGTCAGCACCGCGCCGATGGCACTGCTGGAACCGCGGCGGCTGATCGCCGACGAGGGGGTCTTCGGGACGCTGCGATTTGTCAAAAACCTGCTCCTGCATGGTGATGCGCGACGACGGGTGCTGGCGATGCGCCGCACCTTCCGGGCTCATCGCGATCAGCTGGCCGGGGTCGGCATCGTCGCCCACAAGCCCGGTGGCGGCGCGAACCCCGCAGTTTCGAAAGGTAAGGGGTGTTGTTGATCGCGTTCGGGTAGAAACGAACGATGGCCGATGACAACTCCGCGTACCGAGACTTCCCCACCCTTCGACTCGAGCCCGGCAGCAACGGTGTGCTGCAGCTGGTACTGGACGCACCCGGTCTCAATTCGGTGGGGCCACGCATGCACCGCGACCTGGCCGACGTGTGGCCGGCGATCGACCGCGACGACTCGGTCCGGGTGGTACTGGTCCGGGGTGAGGGCAAAGCATTCTCGGCCGGCGGCAGCTTCGATCTGATCGAGAAGACCATCGGCGACTACGCCGGGCGGATGCAGGTGCTGCGCGAAGCCCGCGACATGGTGCTCAACATGGTCAATTTTTCCAAGCCGGTGGTCTCGGCGATCCGCGGCCCGGCGGTGGGTGCGGGCTTGGTGGTGGCGCTGCTGTCCGACATCTCGGTGGCCGGGCGCACTGCCCGGCTCATCGACGGGCACACCAAGCTCGGGGTCGCCGCCGGTGACCACGCAGCGATCTGCTGGCCGCTGCTGGTGGGGATGGCCAAGGCCAAGTACTACCTGCTGACCTGCGAACAACTGCTCGGCGAGGAGGCCGAGCGGATCGGGCTGGTCTCCAAGTGCGTCGACGATGACGAGGTACTGGCCACCGCCAACCGGATCGCCGACGACCTGGCGCACGGCGCCCAGGACGCCATCCGGTTCACCAAGCACAGCCTGAACCACTGGTATCGACAGTTTGCGCCGGCGTTTGAAACCGCGCTCGGGTTGGAGTTTCTCGGATTCACCGGCCCCGACGTCCACGAAGGCCTGGCCGCGATCCGGGAGAAGCGCAAGCCGCAGTTCGGGGCCGGAAGCTGAGCCGAAACCGAAGCGGATTTCGGGCTGACTCACGCCCCGATCACGCCCCGGCGGTCGCCTGTTCCTTGGCCCAGCGGTAGTCGGCTTTGCCCGACGGTGAGCGCTGCAGCTTGCCGCGGAACACCACGTCTTTGGGCAACTTGTAGCGGGCGATATGGTTTGCGGCCCCGGCGATAATCTCCTCGGCGCCGACTTCGGCGCCCTCGGCCAGTTGCACCACCGCGACGACCTCGCTGCCCCACCGTTGGCTGGGCCGGCCCACCACGACGACGTCGTAGACGGCGGGGTGCTGGGCGATCGCGGCCTCGACCTCCTCGGCGAAGATTTTCTCACCGCCGGAGTTGATCGTGACCGAGTCCCGGCCGAGCAGTTCGATGCCGCCGTCGGCGTCCCAGCGGGCCCGGTCACCGGGCACCGAGTGCCGGATCCCCTCGATGACCGGGAACGTAGCCGCGGT
This sequence comes from Mycobacterium sp., assembly GCA_039935195.1. GTDB lineage: Bacteria > Actinomycetota > Actinomycetes > Mycobacteriales > Mycobacteriaceae > Mycobacterium. Next base: position 8,227 of record JBDTKT010000160.1, on the reverse strand, counting down.
CTTCTCCGCGTCGCCGAGATAGCCGAGGGGGACAAAGCCCTGCTGAGCCAGCCAGCCGATCTCGTCGTCGCCGGGCATGAGGATCCGGGTCATGTCCGCGCTGACCACCACCGCACCGGGATTCGGGGTGAACCGCCCGGTGGACGGCTGCATGCTGCTGGACGACTGGCCCATCTGTGCCCCGGCCTCCGAGGATCCACCGGCGTCGAGGATGGTCAGGTGCGGCAGCAATTTATGGAACCGCTCCTTGATCGGCGCGGTCAACGGAGCACCACCGTTGGCCAGCACGAACAGTCCGGACAGGTCATATTGACCGGCTCCAGCGTTTTCTAAGGCGTCGGCCAGTGGCCGTCCGAAGGCGTCTCCGACGATCGACAGCGAGATAGCCCCTTCACGGCTGGCCAGCGTCCAGGTCTCGGCCGGATCGAATCGGTCGATGGTCGCCGACATGATGAACGGCCGGCCGCCGAGCAGGGTGTTGAACGCCGTCCACTGCGCCGCGCCGTGCATCAGCGGCGCCACCGTCATCGACCCCGGCCCGCCCGGCAGTGAGCGCGCCACGATGTCGTCGATACTGCTGACGATCTCTCCGGTGCCGAAGGCCCGCCCGCCCATCGCGTTGATGTAGATGTCGTGCTGGCGCCAGAGCACCCCCTTGGGCATGCCGGTGGTGCCGCCGGTGTACAGCAGGTACAGATCGTCCGGGGAGAGCGCTAAGTCGAGCGGGTCGGCGGAGTTGGCGACCAGCAATTCTTCGTAGCGGACCGCGCCCGGCAGCGGGTCGTTGCCGGATTCGTCGTCGACGTGGATCAGCGGCATCGACGGCAGTCGGTCGCCGGCCTGCGCCAGGGCCTCGGCCAGTGTCGGCGCGTACCGCGCGTGGTACATCACCGCCTCGGTCGAGGCGTCGGTCAGCAGGTAAATCAGCTCATCGGCGACGTAGCGGTAGTTGACGTTGAACGGAGCGACGCGGGCGTCATAGGCTCCCAGCATGCCCTCCAGATACTCGTTGCCGTTCGCCAGGTACAGCGCGAGGTGGCTCTGCCCTGACTCGTGCCCGGCCAGCCCGGAGCGTTCCCGGCGCACCCCGAGTCCCCACCCGTTCAGCGCCCGGGCCAGTCGGCGGGCGCGGTCGTCGGTCTGCGCGTAGGTGAATCTGCGGTCCCCGAAGACGATGCAATCGCGGTCCGGGTTGGCCGACGCCACCGCCGAGAACACCTGGGCGAGGTTGAATTCCACTGCCGCTCCTCATATCCGACCATCGGTGCGTCAGGGCAACGCTACTAGGTTGTGGAGCCACCGCGCGGCGACGGTGTCCAGCGGGATGGATCAGCGGTCCGTCAGGCATGCTTGGCGACATGTCGGTGGACGTCCTGTTGCAGTCGATCCCGCCCCTGCTGGTCTACGTCGTGGTGGGCACCGTGATCGGGATAGAGAGCCTTGGGATTCCGCTGCCGGGCGAGATCATGCTCGTCGGCGCGGCACTGCTGTCGTCGCGGCACGACCTCGCTGTCAACCCGATCGGGGTCGGCGCGGCGGCGGTGATCGGAGCGGTGATCGGTGATTCAATCGGCTATTCGGTCGGGCGCCGATTCGGCATGGCGCTGTTCGACCGACTGGGTCGGCGGTTTCCCCGGCACTTCGGTCCCGGGCACGTCGCATTCGCCGAAGGACTCTTCGCCCGTTGGGGAACCGGTGCGGTGTTCTTCGGGCGTTTCATCGCGCTGCTGCGCATCTTGGCCGGGCCGCTGGCCGGGGCGCTGAAAATGCACTATCGGCGTTTTCTGGTCGCCAACGTTTCCGGGGCGTTGTGCTGGGCCGGCGGCACCACAGCCCTGGTGTACTTCGCCGGGATGGCGGCCGAACACTGGCTGGCCCGGTTCTCCTGGGTCGCACTGGTCGTCGCGGTGGTGGTCGGCGTCATCGGCACAATCGCGTTGCGCGAGCGGATCGGCCGCCAGATCGCCGAGTTGGAAACTCAGCAGCGCCGCGGAACCGACTCTGCCGCCGGGTGAGGTCAGGTCCGATCACGTCAGCGCGGCGCCGTCGCCGATTGGACGTGACTGGTCAGTAACGTTGTCGAAACACCGACATCGGGGCATGGTGGAGGGTGACCGGCGGCGTCGTCGAGGCGTCGCCCCCCGAGATACGGAGGCCGCCATGTACGCGCGCTCTTTCACCATTCACGCTCACCCGTCGTTCATCGACGAGGGGATCACCCATGTTCGCGACGTAGCGATGCCCACGTTCGCTCACATGGAAGGCTGCGCCGGGTTGTCCATGCTGATTGACCGTGACCGTGGCAGGTGCATCGTCACCTCGTCGTGGCTGGACGAGGACACGCTGCGCGCCAGCGAGGGCCCGGCCGAGCAACTGCGCGACCACGCGACGGAGATCTTCCACGCCACCGCCGAGACCTCTCGCTGGGAGATCGCCGCGCTGCGCCGCGAGCGCAGTTCGCGGCGCGGGGCGGCCGTGCGGGCCACCTGGCTGCGGACCGACCCGGCCGGCATAGACCGGATGGTGGACACCTACAAGCTGGCACTGCTGCCCGAGATCGAGGATCTCGGCGGGTTCTGCAGCGCCAGCCTGATGGTGGACCGGTCGTCCGGGCGGGCGGTGTCATCGGTCAGCTTCGACGACTGGGCGTTGATGCTGGCCAGCCGGGAAGCCGAGCAGGCGATCTGGGCGAAGGCCGTCAACGATGCCACCGTCGAGGTGCTGGAGGCCGGCGAGTTCGATCTGGCGATCGCACACCTGAACGCACCCGAAATGGCTTGAGTGACTCAGCGTAGCCCGCGGGTCACACATTCGGTCATGACCGGCACACTGGCAGCAACCGGTGTGATCTGAGCATCGTCTCGTAGCGGGAGTTCGCTGATGAAGATCGCTTCGGTCGTTGCCCGCCAACTATTGGACTGCAAGGCTCGGCCGTTGGTAGAGGTTGAAATCATCACTGACACCGGCCATGTCGGCCGCGGCGCGTCGCCGACCGGTACTTCGATTGGTGTGCACGAGGCATTCGTGTTGCGCGACGGAAACCGAGCCGAATACAACGGGCTGAGCGTGCACCGCGCCGTCTCCGCCGTGACCGATGACATCGCCCCCGAACTTGTCGGTGCCGAACTCGACGACCCGCGGACCCTGGACCGGGTCATGATCGAACTCGACGGCACGCCGGACAAGCACCGGCTCGGCGGAAACGCGATCTACTCCACCTCGGTCGCACTGCTGCGCGCAGCGTCCGCGGCGGCGGGCACGCCCACCTACAGCTACGTCAGCGCACTGCTGGGGCTAGCACCGCCGACCACGCTGCCCGTGCCCAGCTTCAACATGATCAACGGTGGCCGCTACGGGGATATCTTCCAGCCGTTTAACGAGTTCCTCGTCGTGCCCTACCGGGCCGAATCCATCGAGTCGGCGGTCGAGAAGGGAGTGAGCTTGTTCGCCGTGCTGGGCGAAGTGCTGACGCAGCGGTTCGGTCGCACACCGCTGATAGCGCCCTCGTACGGATACGTCGCTCCGTCCAGCGACCCACGGGTCGTGATGGGGTTGTTGGCCGAGGCCGTCGAGCGCGCCGGTTGTGCTGATGTCATGGCGTTTGCGCTGGACTGCGCATCGAGCGAGGTGTACGACAGGGGCACGCAGACCTACCCGCTTAACGGCGAGCGCGTGACCTCGGAGGCTCTGATCGATTACACCCGGGCACTGTCGGAGGACTTCCCGATGGTGTTCATCGAGGATCTGCTCGACGGGGACGACTGGGATGGCTTCACCAAAGCGGTCCAGACCATCAACCGCTCGATCATCGTCGGCGACGATCTCATCGTCACCAACCGCCATCGCCTAGAACGGGCCGTAATGACCTGCGCTGTTGACGGTTTCATCATGAAACCTAATCAGGTCGGAACCATCGCCGAGGCACTGGACTGCTTCGAATACGCCGCGCAGAACGCTATTGTGACGATTCCGTCGGGCCGGTCGGGTGGTGTCATCGACGATGTCGTGATGGACCTGGCGGTGGGGCTAGCGGTGCCGTTCCAGAAAAACGGCGCACCGCGGTCCGGCGAGCGCATCGCGAAGCTCAACTTCCTGCTTCGCGCAGCCGAACGCATTCCGGACTGCGCACTGGCGGACGTGCCGGCGTTGGTGCGGTTCTGACCCAGGGTCGCACCAACTCAATCTCTCCGGCTTCTCGATCAGCCGCTAGCCGATCAGCACCAGGTCGATCGCCAGCGCCGCGCCGCACACCACCGACACGATCGAGAGTGCAATCCAGTCAGCCCGTTTCGGTCGCGACGGAGTCGCCGTGATCTGACCGATGCCGCCGCGGGCGGTGATCGCATCGCCCATCTCATCGGCGCGCCGCAGCGCGACGGTGACGATCGCGACGATCATGTCGATCACCTCTATCGCCAGTCGGCGAAGGCGGGCCAGGCGGGTCCGCGGTATCTGTTTGGGCCGCAGGCGGCGGGCCGCGAAGAGCACCCGGAATTCGTCCATCAACATGGGAAACGCGCGCAGTGCGAGCCCCAAAGCGACCGACCAGTCGTCGACCGGTATCCGCAATGGCCGCAATGGCCTACCCAAAACGGCCACGGCGGGTGCGATTTCGGCGACATTGGTGGTCCACGAGACCATCGCGCCCATCCCGAGCAACAGGATCGACAGCGCGACGAAGCGCAGGAAATTTAACAGGCCGCCCAGACCGAGCGAGACCGTGCCCACCTGGATCACCGGGCTGCCGCCGGCCAACACCGCCGTGAAAGTGCCGATTGCCAGCAGGATCCACAACCAGCGCGGCACCGATGGCAGCACGCCCCGGGGAATATGCGCGACGGCCACTGCGGCTATCACCAGTGCGGCCACCAACCCGATCACCACCCAACCCGGGTAGACCGTCAGCAACAGCGAAATACCAAAAACAACAATCAGTTTGGTGCCGGCCCACAGCCCGTGGATGGCGGAGCGCCCGGGCACCGGGCGCAGCAGCACCACGGGGCGAGGCGGGCGGCGGGTCCGGCGCTTCGCCGGCGAGGTCGCGATCACGACATTCCCCGGCCGGCCGACGCCGGTTCCAGCAGTCCGTCGCGCAGGTGCAGGGTGCGTGGGCACAGCTCCTCCAGTCCGCCGAAGTCATGCGAAATGACCACCACGGTCAGGCCGGTGTCGCGGCGCCGTTCCGCGAGCAGTCGCACCAGATTGCGTTGGCTGACGGCATCGAGGCCGGCTAGCGGCTCGTCGAGGATCAATACCCGCGGCGAACGCTCCAACAACCCGGCCAGCACCACCCGGCGCATCTGGCCGCCGCTGAGTTGATCGATACGCCGCTTCGCCAACGCGGCATCCAGGCCGACGACGGCCAGCGCCGCGATCACCCGGGCGTGATCGTCAGGCGAAAAGCCGGCCGCCGAGGCCAATTCCAAATCGACACGTGTGCGCATCAACTGCAGCCGGGCCGCCTGGAACTTGAGTGCGACCGCGCCGACCTGCTCAGTGATGGGGCGCCCGTCAAGCAGACAGGTACCGGTGGTCGGCGTCGTCAACCCGGCCATGATCCACGCCAGCGTCGACTTACCCGAGCCATTGCCACCGTGGATCAGCATCCCGTCGCCCTCATTCACCACGAAGCTGATGTCGCGCAGCGCGGTCCTCTCCCAGGGGGTGCCACTGCCGTAGTCATGACCGACACTTGCGAGTTCGAGCATCGGCGCACCGGATTGGTGGCCCACCGAGACCGTCGCCGCCGGCGCGACCGCGGTCTCGACCATCGCGGTGTTATCCAGCGAAGGGCTGAGGTTGATGGTGCGGTCGGCGGATTCCGCCTCGTGGCTGTAATGGGTGATGTACACCAGGGCCGTTCGGTGCCGGCCGGTCAGACCGGACAGCACGCCGAGCAGTGCGTCTCGGCCCTGCTGGTCGACCATGCTGGTGACCTCGTCGGCGATGAGCAGCGCCGGTTCCCGCGCCAGCGCCCCGGCCACGGCCAGTCGCTGCAGTTCACCGCCGGACAGGCCGCCGGTGTCGCGTTCGGCGAGGCCGTCAAGGCCGACTTCACGCAGTAACCGACCGACGTCAGTGATCTTGCCGGGCGGCAGTCCCCAGACCACGTCGTCGGCGACCCGGGTGCCCAGCACCTGGCTCTCCGAGTGCTGCATGACGACCGCGGTGCCACCGAGCTGACCGAGCCCCACCGCGCCGGGGCGTCCGACGGTGCCCGATGTCGGTTCGCGGCCGGCCAGGATCAGCGTCAGCGTGGTTTTTCCCGAGCCGTTGGTGCCGGTGACCGCGACGTATTCGCCTGGCTGAACCTCCATGCTGAGCGCGCGCAGCGCGTCGTGGTCGGCATTCGGGTAGCGGAAGCGCACCTCGTCGAACTGCACCGGGAGCGGCTGGATTTCCCCGCTGCTGACCGGCACGTCCAGTTTGTGCACATCCGGAATGCCGCCCAGTCGCTGCAGCACCCGCGACAGCCCCCACCAACCGATCACTGAGGCGCCCACGATCATGACGACGGCGTATCCCAGGACAAGCCACTGCCAGTAGTTCAGCGCTTCGGCGACCAACCGCTTGAGGTCCGGCGCGGCCCCCTGCAGGTGCGGCACCCGCGCCACGACCGCCGCGACACCGTCCACGGTGGCGATGATGATGTGGAACACCAGCTGCCGAAGCCGCGCCAGCACCGTCAACGCGAGGACCATCGCGGCACCGAGGGCGACACCGGCGGCCAAGGACATGCCGATCACCGTTGGCGTGCCGCGGTGGCGGCGTTTCACGATTCCGGCCAGCCCGCCGACATAGGCGCTGAGCAAGACCGTCAGCAAGCCGCTCAGGCCGGCCACCAGGAAACCGATCACCGCGGCGGCAACCGTCGCGGTGATCGCTACGCGGATCCGGTAGCGATAGGCCAGCAGCCCTATGGGCACGGTACCCAGCAGTCCCAGCCACCCGCCGAACGGCAGGACGACCGCGATGATCGCGATCGCCGCGCACAGTGCGCCCATCACCGATGCCTGGGCCAACTCGTTGGGTGGCAGCGATCGAGCCCGTTCGGGCCGGATCGCCGTGTCGGGCGCCGTCATCTCGCAATCATGTCAGGCGTCTGCCGTCCGCTCGCCGGACCCGCCGGTTAAACGCCCGGGGCCACCGGCGTTGGTCTCCAACTGAACGCAGTGTCGGCAATGGGGTGTATTTCTCTGTCTGCCATGGTAAATCGTGGTCCGGTTCACGACACCTCAGCCGTTGGCCTCAATCGTTGCGAGAGGTATTCGACGCACTGAGTTATCCCACGCGTAACTGAAAAGTCTTGCAGAATTCGCCAACGCGAAACGCATGCCACGACCTCCCCTGATTGAGCCCGCTTGACCGGCGCGCCGAAAAAACGGACCACCCACGGCGTGTGCTAACGGTGTTAATGCAGGTCAGATCGGTGGTCCCGGCTGGGATCGAACCAGCGACCTTCCGCGTGTGAGGCGGACGCTCTCCCCCTGAGCTACGAGACCGTGAACGACGTAGAACCTAGCACGGTCAGTTGATCGGGCGGGAATGAGCGAACTCAACTGCCCACCACGACGATCCGCTACGGGATTTGTGTGGGCCACCGCCGTCGGCTAACGTGATGCACCGCACCGGATGACGATCTCGTCCGTTGCGCGCGGATGTGGCGCAGTTGGTAGCGCATCACCTTGCCAAGGTGAGGGTCGCGGGTTCGAATCCCGTCATCCGCTCGAGGACTTTCAGTGGCATCAACCCCTGCGGTGGAGTGGCCGAGTGGTGAGGCAACGGCCTGCAAAGCCGTGCACACGGGTTCGATTCCCGTCTCCACCTCCGTTTATTTAGCTCCCGGCGCGGTTAGCTCAGCGGGAGAGCGCTTCCCTGACACGGAAGAGGTCGCTGGTTCAATCCCAGTACCGCGCACCACAGTATTTGCTGTTCGCAAGTGGTAACTAGCCCAACTATCTAGGGTTTGCACCACATACGCACCACGTCGGCCCGGGCAGACTTCCCCATAGGGAAGGCCCCCACCATGACGACCGCCACCAGCCGGCCACCACCGCCGAGCACGACGTGCAGATTTGGAACGCACCCGGCGGGAACCGCTGGTTCGCTAAATGCTCGTGCGGCTGGGCGCAGCCGCTTCCCAGCGTTTCATGACCACATCGCCCGCGACCAGGCCGCCAACCACTACCTGCAGGCCGGTGGTGCGCCGCCGACGAACTCTGGGAAT
>JBDTKT010000159.1:0-5644 GCA_039935195.1 Mycobacterium sp. | reverse complement strand
CCAGCACCCATTCGGCACAGTTGGGCGCCCAGATGCCCACCCGATCCCCGGCGCCGACGCCCGCCCGACGCAGGCCGGTGGCCAGTCGGCGCACGTCGGCGAGCAGTTGCGCGTAGGTCCAGCGCCGCTGGGTCGGGACGTCTACCACCGCGTCGTGGTCGGGGAACGCCGAGACGGTGGCAGCCAGGTTGGCGCCGATCGTCGTCTCCAGCAAGGCGGGCCGATTCTCCCCGCTCGCGTAGGAAAGCCCGCTGCGTCCCACCGGTTCCGCAGTTGCCACCACGCCTCCACCGCCGCCGCCGGAAGGCCGAGAAAGCCACGGCCAACAGGTGCTACGTTAGTGACGGTTAACTCAAGTGTCCATACTGAGCGGAGGCGCAATGGCGGCGTCCGCCCCGGCCGGCGATGACGAGCCGGCCAGCCGGCGCAGTCGGCTCAAGTCCGACCGGCGCACCCAACTGGTCGGGGCCGCCGAGCGACTCTTCGCGCAGCGTGGCTTTCTGGCGGTGCGCCTGGAGGACATCGGCGCGGCGGCCGGGGTGAGCGGTCCGGCCATCTACCGGCACTTCCCCAACAAGGAGGCGCTGCTGGTCGAGTTGCTGGTCGGCATCAGCACCCGACTGCTGGCCGGGGCACGCGAGGTCAGCTCGGCCGGTCCGGTCCCGGCCGACGCGCTCGACGGCCTGATCGACTTCCATCTCGACTTCGCGCTGGGTGAACCGGATCTGATTCGCATCCAGGATCGCGATCTGGCGCATCTACCGCCCGGGGCGCAGCGTCAGGTGCGCAGCGCGCAGCGCCAGTATGTCGAGGTCTGGGTCGGGGTGCTGCGCCAGTTGCACACCGGCTTGGCCGAATCCGATGCGCGGTTGATGGCCCACGCGGCGTTCGGGTTGTTGAACTCGACACCGCACAGCATGAAGCCGGCCGGCACCAGGCGGGCTGACACCGCACACTCGCGTGCGGTCCTGCGGGCAATGACCGTCGGTGCGCTGACCGCCGTCGGTGGTGAGCGTCGAAGCCCAGGCTGCTGACCGGTGCCCTGACGGCGGCACAGCCGATAATCCGGCACGCAGGTACCCTGCAATCCATGAGGTGGGCATGACCGATCCGCATCGACCCGACGGCTACAACTCGACCTGGCGTGGCACCGGGTCCGTCGATCCGTCGAACGTCGGCGATCGCTCCTCGCCCGACCCGGCCTACGCCGGTCAACTGCCGACGTACCCGGCCGGCAATCCACCGCCGACCGTCCAGAGCCCGGCGGCGCAGCAGCACTGGAGACCGGTCCAGCCACCCGGCCAGCCACCGTCGGGAGGTCCCGGTGACGGCGGTACGGATGGCGCGGGCGAACCGCCGCGATTCCCGTCCTGGCTGTGGCTGCTGGCCGGCTCGGCGGTGCTGTTGGTTGTGGGCCTGGTGATCGCGCTGGTGCTCTCCAACGGCTCGGCGAGGAAGTCGACCACGGTTTCGCCGGTCTCGCCGTTGCCGACGGCCCCGGGCGCGACCGCACCCACCCGCGCCCCGACCACCACGCCCTGGACACCCTCGCCGACCACCACGCCACCACCCCCGGACTCGACCAGCCCGGGCAATGAGGAGACGGTGATCTACAGCATCACCGGTGGCGGCCGGGCGATCAGCATCGCCTACCTCGATACCGGCGGCGTGCTGCAGACCGAGTTCAACGTGGTGCTGCCGTGGAACAAGCAGGTCAGCCTGACACCGTCCGAGGCTAAGGCCGCGACCGTGACGGTGGTCAACATCGGCGAGCAGATCACCTGCTCGGTCACCGTGAACGGCACCCAGCTACGCCAGCGCACCGGAACGATTCTGACCGTCTGCGCGGCGATCGCCTAACTGTCGCGCACCCTACGACGACACGGTGCGATGGTCGGGTACCCGCACCGCCAGCATCGCCAGCAGGCCCAGCACCAGCACGGTGACCAGGCCGCCCATGCCGGCCCGGTCGGCGTGGAAGACATCGACGAAGACCGAGAACAGCCACGGCGCCAGGAATGATACGGCGCGGCCCGTCATCGTGTACAGACCGAAAGCCACCCCCTCCATACCCTCGTTGGCCATCCGCAGCAACAGGGTTCGCGCCGACGACTGCGCGGGCCCGATGAACAAACACAAGACCAATCCGCACCCCCAGAATGCCGCCGGGCCGGACAACACCAGCAGGACGATGCCCGCCGCGATGATCGCGGCCAGGGATCCGACGATCAGTGGCTTGGAGCCGATCCGGCCGTCGAGCAATCCGCCGGCCACCGCTCCGACCGCGGCCAGCACGCAGGCCGCCACCCCGAACATCAGCACGTCGGCCTTCGAGACCTGATACACGGTGACCCCGAGCACCGCGCCGAAGGTAAACACCCCGGTCAGCCCATCCCGGAAAACTGCGCTGGCCAGCAAGTAGTAGACCAGGTTGCGGTCCCGACGCCATTCCGCGGTGACGTCGGACCACAGCCGGCGATACCCGTCGAACAGGCCGGTCACCGGGCGGGTGTCCTCGGCGGGCGCGGGTAGCCGATGCGCGGTCAACAGCAACGGCAGCGCGAACACCGCCAGCCAGGCCGCAGCCAGCAGCATCGCCGCACGGACGTTGAGGCCGTCGGAGGTCGACAGGCCAAGAAATCCCCGCCGATCGCCGCTTCCGGTCATGAAACCCAGGTAGACCAGCAGTAACAGCACGACGTTGCCGGTATAGCCGGCCGCGTAGCCGAACCCGGAGATCCGGCCGGAGTTGGCCGGCGTCGAGAGCTGCCGCAGCATCGCGTTGTAGGGGACGCTGGCCAGGTCGGCGCAGGCCGCGGTGAGCGCCAGCAGTACCAGGCCGGGCGCCAGGTAGCCGGGGGTGTCGCGGATCAGGAACATCGCACCAGTCAGCACGACGGCCATTCCGGTGAAGGTCGCCAGTAGCACCCGCCGTCGCCGCGGGGCTGCCACCGATACCCCGATCAGTGGTGCCAACACCGCGACGGCCAATCCGGCAACCGCGAGAGTGCGACCGAGCCAACTGGCCGGGGACGCCCCGCCCGGCATACCCTGGCCCACGCTGCTGGTCAGGTAAACCGAGAACACGAACGTCACCACGATCGCACCGACACCGCTGACGCCGCAGTCCCACAGCGCCCACGCCGCAATCACGGATCGCCGGCGGCCGCCCACCCCCGGGTTACCCATTCCTGCACTCTACGATTGCCACATGTCAATCCCCGCTCCCAGCCCTGATGCGCGCGCGGTGGTCACCGGAGCATCCCAGGGAATCGGCGAGGCGCTAGCCACCGAGTTGGCCGCCCGCGGTCACGGATTGATCATCACCGCACGCCGCGAAGACGTACTCAACGACGTGGCCGCGCGACTGTCCGACAAGTACCGGGTTGCCGTGGAGGTGCGGGCGGTCGATCTCGCCGACCCGCCGGCGCGCGACAAACTCTGCGCCGAACTCGCCGAACGCAACATCTCGATACTGTGCGCCAACGCCGGCACCGCGACCTTCGGCCCGATCTCCGAGTTGGACCCGACGGCCGAGAAAGCCCAGGTGCAGCTCAATGCGGTCGCGGTGCACGACCTGGTGCTGGCGGTGCTGCCCGGGATGCTCGAACGCCGGGCCGGCGGCATCCTGATCTCCGGCTCGGCGGCCGGCAATTCGCCGATCCCCAACAACGCCACCTACGCCGCGACGAAGGCGTTCGCGAACACGTTCAGCGAGTCGCTGCGCGGCGAGTTGCTGCACTCGGGTGTGCACGTCACGCTGTTGGCTCCGGGCCCGGTGCGCGCCGATGCACCCGATACCACCGACGCATCGCTGGTCGACAAACTGATCCCCGACTTCCTGTGGATCTCGACCGAACACACCGCGAAGCTGTCGTTGGATGCGTTGGGGCGCAACAAGATGCGCGTCGTACCCGGTATCACATCCAAGGCGATGTCGGTGGCCAGCCAGTACGCCCCGCGCGCCATCGTCACACCGATCGTCGGCGCCGTCTACAAAAGGCTGGGCGGCGACTAGCGGCGCCGACCGCGGCTGCCGCCGCGGCCACCGCCGAACCTCTGCTTGATTTGCTGACCGAGGAAGGTGGCGAGCACGGCCAGCAGTCGCTGGCCGGACCGACTCGTCAGGAACTTTCTGAACCAGCCCGGACGTTCCGGTGCCGCGGGCGCCTGCGGCGGCGTCTCCGGGGCAGCGGCCCGCCTGGCCTTGAGTCGCTCGTAGGCCGACTCCCGATCGATGGTCTGCCCGTACTCAGCCTGCAGCGGGCTTGCCTGCGCCGAGGAGCGGATCGCGTCGTTGCCGATGGCGCCCATCAGCGATCTCGGAGCCCGCAGCCTGGTCCAGGCGACCGGGGTCGGCGCCCCGCGTTCGGACAGTACGGTGACGATCGCCTCACCGATACCGAGCGACGTCAGCGCCGACTCCAGGTCGTAGACATCGGTCTTCGGGTAGGTGCGCACCGTCTTGCTCAGTGCCTTCTGATCGTCGGGTGTGAACGCGCGCAGCGCGTGTTGGATACGTGCACCAAGCTGGGACAGCACCGCATTGGGCACATCGGTGGGCAACTGGGTACAGAAAAACACCCCGACGCCCTTGGAACGGATCAGCTTCACCGTCTGCTCGACCTGCTGCAGAAACGCCTTGGAGGCGTCAGTGAACAGCAGGTGTGCCTCATCGAAGAAGAACACCAGTCGGGGTTTGTCGATGTCGCCCACCTCGGGCAAATAGGTGAATAGATCCGACAGCAGCCACATCAGGAAAGTGGAGAACAGCACCGGACGCGCCGCTTGGTCACCGAGTTCCAGCAGCGAGATGACACCCCGGTTCGCCTCGGTGCGGATCAGGGCTTCCGGCTTCAGTTCCGGCTCACCGAAGAAGGTGTCTCCGCCCTCGGCTTCCAGGTTGACCAGCGCGCGCAGGATCACCCCCGCGGTGGCCGGGGACACCCCACCCAGCGTTTTCAGCTTCGGTTTGCCTTCATCGCTGGTGAGGTAGTCGATCACCTCCCGCAGATCCTTCAGGTCCAGCAACAGATAGTCGTTCTGATCGGCCCAGTGGAAGATCAGTCCGAGAGTCGACTCTTGGGTGGCGTTGAGTCCCAGCACTTTCGACAACAGGACCGGGCCGAAGCTGGATATGGTGGCCCGCACCGGAACGCCGATCCCGCCGGTACCCAGTGACAGGAATTCCACCGGGAACGCCGCGGGTGCCCAATCGTCGCCAGTGTCCCTGGCGAGCTCGGCGGTCCTGTCGTTGGCCTCCCCAGCCCGGGCCAGCCCGGACAGGTCACCCTTCACATCGGCCATCAACACCGGAACACCGGCCGCGGACAACTGCTCGGCGAGCACCTGCAGGGTTTTGGTCTTGCCGGTGCCGGTGGCGCCGGCCACCAGACCGTGCCGGTTGACCGTGGCCAGCGGAATGCGGACCTGTGCCGACGGGTCTGCGGTGCCGTCGACGACGACGGTGCCCAGTTCAAGGGCCTGTCCGCCGATCGCGTAGCCGGCGGCAATCTGCTGTGCGGGGGTCTCCGACGAGTCGGCGGGTCGCGTCACAAGCCACGACATTACTTGGCCGGTCCGCACCGGGCCGAGACCACGGGACACCGAGCGGCTAACGTGAACCCACTGTGAGCACTGCACG
>JBDTKT010000158.1:0-6257 GCA_039935195.1 Mycobacterium sp. | reverse complement strand
CGCTTCGCGACCTGACTTCGGGGATACCTCTTGGCGCCCACCCGATCGTGTTTGCTGACGGCTAGCCGCCCTGCGGTCCGGCCTGAACCGGGGTGAGCAGTCCGGAATCCCGGATCGCCTCGGCCATCGGCTCCAGCACCGCCGGGTCGTACGGCGCCGGCAGGTAGATGATCGCCAGGTCCAGACCCTCGGCGCCGAGTTCGGCGGCGTAGTGGAGGGCCTTGCGGTAGTCGAGTTGGGGATCGAGTCGCACGTGCGCTGAGAGCCGGATCTGTTTCGGGTCGCGGCTGAGGTCTGCGCAGTGAGCGTGCAACACGTCGCGTTTGTGGGCGAATTCAGCCGGCGAGCCGCCGACGAAGTTCCAGTGCTGGGCGTAGCGGGCCGTGATCCGCAGCGTGCGTTTCTCGCCATTGCCGCCGATACAGATCGGCGGGTGTGGGCGCTGCGGGCCCTTCGGTTCATTGCGGGCGGCCTTGAGTTGGTAGTAGGCGCCCTGGAAAGTGAAGCAATCCGTTGACTCGCGGCTCAGCAGGCCGATCAGCACCTGGCAGGCCTCCTCGAACCGATCGAAGCGTTCTGTGATGCTGCCCAGTTCGATGCCGTAGGCGCCGGATTCCTCCTCGTTCCAGCCCGCGCCGATGCCCAGCTCCAGCCGGCCGCCGGAGATGATGTCGAGGGCCGCGGCCATATTGGCCAACACCGCCGGGTGGCGGTAGTGGATTCCGGTGACCAGGGTGCCCAGCCGCAACCGGGTGGTCGCCTGGGCCAGCGCGGTGAGCGTGGTCCAGCCCTCCAGGCATGGCCCGCCCGAATCGGCGAAGATCGGGTAGAAGTGGTCGAACGTCCAGCCGGACTCGTAGACGTCGATGTCGTCGGCGGCCCGCCAGACCGCTAACAGGTCCGCCCAGGTGGTGTTCTGTGGTGAGGTCTTGAAGGCGAATTGCATCGTACCCAGGGTAGCCGTGCCGGCAGCGGCGTAACTAGGGTTACGGCGTGGACATAATTCTGGGTATCGACACCAAGGTCACCCTGCTGGCGGCCGGTCTCATCTTCCTGCTGGCGCTGGTGCTGGGGGTCTGGAAATACCAGCAGATCGCCACCACCGAGAACCACCAGGCCCACATCTACGTGGATATCGCGCATCGTGCGGCGCTGCTCTACTCGTTCGCCACCCTGCTTACCGCGGCGTTCGTCGAGTTCAGCGCCTGGCCGACCTGGGTCAACCTGACCGCGGCGATGATCACGGTGTACTTCTTCGTCACCGCGATCGGCAGCTACATGCTGCACGGCGCACGGCGCGACACCACCAACCAGTTCGAGAAGGCCGGCTGGTTCCTGCATACCGGGATGGTGCTGCTGATCGTCGGTGAGATCGGTGGATTCGCGGTGCTGCTGGCCGGCTTCGTGGCCGGCCAGTTTTAGGACATCTCGCCGTAGATGCTGCTCACCCAGATGTGGGCGAGCGTATCGACCACCCGGTCGTGGGCCACCGACGGCTGCTCGTAGGCCAGCGCCGCCATCATCGTGCGCTCGTTCATCTGGTTGAGTGAGGTCGCCAGGTCCACGGCGGGAATGGTGTGCGGCGCCGCACCGCGGGCCCGCTCGGCGGTGATCATCGCCGCGGTCTGCTCGATCCACTTCTGCATGTAGCGGTTCCACATGGCCCGAAACTCCGGACTCGCCGCCAGCGCCTCGGTGCCGGCCCGGGCGATCGTGCCATGGGAGCCGAACGCGGTGAAAAATGCTTTGATGCCGCTGCGCCACACCCCGCGCGGGTCGGCGGGCAGTCGCTGCACCGCCCCCTCGAATTTCGAGTCGGCCCGTGCGATCATCGGCTCAAGCAGCGACAACAGCACCGCGTCCTTGGACTTGAAATAGAAGTAGAACGTGGGCCGGGAGATGCCGGCGCCTTTGGCCAGGTCGTCGACGGAGATCGCGGTCAGCGGGCGCTGCTCCAGCAGCCGTTCGGCGGTGTTGAGGATCGCCTGCTCCCGGTCGTCGCCGGACGGGCGCGCCGGGCGACGACCGTGCGTACGCATCTGGTTCAGGCCGGCCACGACGGTCACTTTACACACTGTCGAGTTTCTCGACACCCTGTTGACTGACTCGACACGCCGTTGATAACATCGCGCCATGACTGAACACCGCGACGTCGTCATCATTGGCGCAGGCATCTCCGGCATCAGCGCGGCCTGGCATCTGCAGCAGCGCTGCCCGTCGAAGAGCTACACGATCCTCGAGGCCCGGGACAATCTCGGCGGCACCTGGGACCTTTTCAAATACCCCGGTATCCGGTCGGACTCCGACATGTTCACGCTGGGCTTCAGGTTCAAGCCGTGGCGTTCGGCCAAGAGTATCGCCGATGGGCCGTCGATCTGGGCGTACGTCAACGAGGCCGCCGCCGAGAACGGGATCGACAAGCACATCCGCTACCGCCACCGGGTGGTCTCGGCCGACTGGTCCGACACCGACAACCAGTGGACGGTCACCGTCGACCAGGAAGACGGGGCCGGCGAGACCAAGTTCACCGCGTCGTTCGTGTTCGCCTGCAGCGGCTACTACAACTACGCCGAGGGCTATTCGCCGAAGTTCGAGGGGTCGGAGGATTTCGCCGGCACCATCATCCACCCGCAGCACTGGCCGGAGGACCTGGACTACGCGGGCAAGAAGATCGTCGTGATCGGGTCCGGCGCTACGGCGGTGACGCTGATCCCCGCACTGGCCAGGAACGGCGCCGGACATGTGACCATGCTGCAGCGGTCGCCGACCTACGTCGGCGCACTTCCCGAGGTCGACCCGTTCGCGGCACAGGCCAACCGGTTCCTGCCCGGCAAGGCAGCACACTTCGCCAACCGGTGGAAGGCGATCGGGTTCAGTACCTTCCAGTACCAGTTGTCCCGGATATTCCCGAAGCTCATGCGTAAGACGCTGATGACGATGGCGGCGCACCGACTGCCCGAGGGCTACGACGTGGCGAAGCACTTCGGGCCGCGCTACGACCCGTGGGATGAGCGGCTGTGTCTGGCCCCCAACGGAGACCTGTTCCGCGCGATCCGTGACGGCAAGGCCGACGTTGTCACCGACACCATCGACCGCTTCACCAAGACCGGTATCCGGCTGAACTCTGGCGAGGAACTCGACGCCGACATCATCGTCACCGCAACGGGTTTGAACATGCAACTGCTCGGCGGCGCGCACCTGCTGCGCAACGGCGAGCCGGTCGATCTGACCAAGTCGATGACCTACAAGGGCCTGATGTTCTCGGGTGTGCCCAACGCGGCAGTCAGCTTCGGTTACACCAACGCGTCGTGGACCCTGAAGGCCGACCTGGTGTCGGAGTTCGTCTGCCGGTTGCTCAACTACATGGACGACCACGGCTTCGAGAAGGTCGAACCCGAGCATCCGGGCGCCGCGGTGGCCGAGCGGCCGTTCATGGATTTCAACCCGGGTTACTTCAGCCGGGTGGCGGACACCCTGCCCAAGTCCGGCTCCGAGGCGCCGTGGCGGCTCAAGCAGAACTACCTGTTGGACATGCGGCTGATCCGGTACGGCAAGGTGGACGAAAAATCGCTGCACTTTACCAAACACCGTGCGCCGGTAGGCGTTCAGTAAGGTTCGGCTCCGCCGGGGGCGTACCGCCTGCCCTCATTCCGGCCAGTAGTAGGAGTCCGGGTAGGGACGCGCACCGAACAGTGCGGTACCGATCCGCACTTCGGTGGCGCCCTCGGCGATCGCCAGCGGGAAATCCCCACTCATGCCCATCGATAGGCGCGGCAGCACATGGCCGCGCGTGGCGGACTCGTCGCGCAGCTCACGCAGCCGGCGGAAGCAGCCCCGCACGGTGTCGGGGTCGTGGGTGTTGATGGCCAGTGTCATCAGGCCGCGCACCCGCATGGTGGAGTAGCCGCTCAACTCGTCGAGGAAGGCAGGCAGCTGCTCGGGCGCCAACCCGTACTTGCTCGGCTCGTCGGATGTCTTGACCTGAATGAGCACGTCGATGGAGCGGTTCTCGGCGAGCAGGTGACGATCCAGGGCCGCGGCGAGTTTGGGCCGGTCTAGCGACTGCAATTCGTCGGCCAGTCGCGCCACCACGTTGGACTTGTTGCTCTGCAGGTGTCCGATCATCACCCAGTCGATCCCGCAGTCGGCCAGCGGCTCCGCCTTGTCCCGGATCTCCTGCACCTTGTTCTCCCCGAACCGGTGCATTCCCAGCGCGACCGCCTCCCGGATCAATTCGGGGCCGAACGTCTTGCTCACCGGCAGCACGTCGACCTCGCCGGGGTCGCGTCCGGCCTGGCGGCAGGCGTCGTCGACCCGCCGGCGCAGCTGTTCCCAACGTGCCTGCAGGGTGTCGGTTTCCGGGGTCATCTGCGGCTACCTCGACGGTGCGACGGCCGCGTCGGTCGCCCGGTCGATCGCGCTTGCCAACTGCGCGATGGCCGCGCTCGCACCGACTAGGCCGTCGTGGTCACTCAGGACCGCTCGCAGGTCGCGGTAACCGAGCCGAACCCGGCCGTCGGCGTCGCGCCAAGCCAGGGCTTTCGACGGCAGGTCGATGGCCAGCGTCTGTTCGGCCTGCATCAGCTGGGTGCCCAGGTGCGGGTTGCCGAATAGCAACACCTGGGTGGGCCGCAGGTCCAGGCCGGCTTTGGCCGCGTGCCCGGAGTGGTCGATCCGTGCCAGCACTGTGAAACCCTCGCCGACCAACGCTTCCTGCAGGCGGTCCAGCGTCTCGGGGACCGAGTACGGACTGTCCTTGTCCACCCAGCGTGACATCTACCTACCTTCGGCTTCGGCTTTGCGCATCCGGTGAACGCATGGGTGCAAAAACTAGGCCACCACGATGCCGTCGTCGTCGCTGTAGGCGATCTCGCCGGGTACGAAGGCGATTCCACCGAGTTCGATCGTCACGTCGCGCTCACCGGCACCGGTCTTGGTGCCCTTGCGCGGGTTGGTGCCCAGCGCCTTGATCCCGATGTCGAGGGTGCGCAGTGTCGCCGCGTCGCGCACCGCACCATGCACGATCAACCCCGCCCAGCCGTTGCCCCGGGCCAGTTCGGCGATCACGTCGCCGACCAGTGCGGTGTGCAGCGAACCGGCACCGTCGATCACCAGCACTCCGCCGTCTCCGGGGCCTGAGAGCACCGACTTCAGCAGCGCGTTGTCCTGAAAACAACGCAGGGTGTGGATCTGGCCCGCGAATGCGTCGCGGCCGCCGAACTGGCGGAACTGGGTGTCGCAGCTGCGTACGTCGGGCCCGATGTCGTCGACCAGGTCGGCGGTGGGCCGAAAGGTTGCGCTCACCGCCTGGATCAGCCGTTGCGCGCGGCGCGCCGCCGCCACCGCAGGATCAGCAGCAGCGTGAACAGCCCGGCCGTGCCGGCGGCCAGCAGGGCGACCGGCGAGGAGCTTCCCCCCGACGACGACGACGGCGGCGGGGGTAGGGCAACCGGGTTGCGGGCCGCTTCCACCGTCGACTTCGCCTGTGCCGCGGCTTCCCGGGCACCCGCGGCTAGTTGACGCGAGCCGTTGGTTTCCGCGAATGGCGGCGCCGCAGCCGGGGCCGGCGCTTTCTTGGCGGGTGCCTTCTTCGCCGGTGCTTTCTTGGCGGGTGCCTTCTTCGCCGGTGCCTTCTTGGCAGCCTTGGCGGGTGGCTTCTTTTCGGGCGGCGTCACGGGCGGCGTCACAGGCGGCGTCACGGCCGGCGGACCGGCCGGCGGACCGGCCGGCGGACCGGCGGCAGCCGGGTCGGCGGGCTTCGGGGCAGCGGGGGGCTCGTGGTCGGACTGGCCCTGCGGCTCTGTCATCAGGCAGCTCCTTTTCGGTTCATCGCGGACACCGACAGCGGTGACCATCATGCCAGTTCGCGCTGTCGTTCACCGGCTGCCGGGTTTCACGACTTGGGCCGGCCCAGCCACAGGCCGGCGGCCACGATGATCACCGCACCGGCCACGAACGGCCAGATCGGCATGTCGCCGCCAGTACTGGCCTCTGCGTCCTTGTCGGTGTTAGTCCCGACCGGGGGGCCGGGTTCACCGGTTCCCGGCACCGTCAGCCGGAACGGCCACGAACCCGACACGACGTGTCCGTCGGCGGAGGTCACCCGGTAGTAGACCGTGTAGATGCCCACGGGTCCCAGGGGGCGCACTCCGATGCTGGCGACCGTGCCTTGCACCGCAGGCACACCCGTCGACCACAGATGACGGTCCGGCCCGACCACCGTCATCGCGGCGAACGTGGTCTGCAGCTGCTCGTTG
>JBDTKT010000157.1:0-13750 GCA_039935195.1 Mycobacterium sp. | reverse complement strand
GTCTCCAGCCCGGCGAACCGGTCGCCGGTCTTGGCGGCCAGGGTGCGGGCCACCGCGTCGTGCGCCGCACCGAGCACGCTGATACCCAACATCGGCACGGATTCGAGCTTCGGCCAGGTGGTCGAGGTGTTCTGCACGCATAACGACACCAGCGGCGGCTCCAGCGAGACCGGCACGAATGTGCTGGCCGCCAGACCGATCCGCACCCCGTCAACCTCAGCTGCGACGGCCACCACCCCGGACGGAAAGTGCCCGAACGCCTCGCGCAGCGAGGACGGCGTCAGTTTGCTCTCGAAACCCACTGGGAGTTCACTCCGGTATTCATTCGCCTCGACGGGACGGGGTCGCTGCCGACCCTACCCGGCTTGCCCGGCATCGGCCCGAACCGACGTGATCTGTACCACTTTGTCCACCAACACCAACCGGTTGGTTACTTAGATACTTGGATGTAGCTCACATTCGCTTGCGTCGTGTCTCAGGACGAGTATATTCCTAGACACGTTACTGGTGGGTAACTTAATTCTGAGTACCCAACCGAAGGTCGCATTTCGTACCAAGGAGGAATGTAGTGGGGCACTACAAGAGCAACGTCCGTGACCAGGTGTTCAACCTGTTTGAGGTTTTCGGCGTTGACCGAGTGTTCGGCGAGGGCGACTACAGCGACCTCGACGTCGACACCGTCCGCGAAATGCTCAACGAGATGGTCCGACTGGCTGAGGGCCCGATCGGCGAATCCTTCGTCGACGCGGACCGGCACCCGGTGGAATTCCATCCCGAGACCCACACGGTGACACTGCGCGAGTCGTTCAAGAAGTCGGTTCGCGCCGCCATCGATGGCGGTTGGAACCGGGTCGGTATCGACGAGGCGCTCGGCGGCACGCCGATGCCCAAGTCGGTGATGTGGGCGCTGAACGAGCACATTCTGGGTGCCAACCCGGCGGTGTGGATGTACGCCGGCGGCGTCGGATTCGCCAACATCTTCTACGACGTCGCCACCGACGAGCAGAAGAAATGGGCCGTCATCGCCTCCGAGCGCAACTGGGGCTCCACCATGGTGCTGACCGAGCCGGACGCCGGCTCCGATGTCGGCGCCGGCCGGACCAAGGCCGTCCGGCAGGAGGACGGCTCCTGGCACATCGACGGCGTGAAGCGGTTCATCACCTCTGCTGACTCCGACGACCTGTTCGAGAACATCTTCCACCTGGTGCTGGCCCGCCCCGAGGGCGCCAAGCCCGGCACCAAGGGTCTGTCGCTGTTCTTCGTGCCGAAGTTCCTATTCGATTTCTCCACCGGTGAGCTGGGTGAGCGCAACGGCGCGTTCGTCACCAACGTCGAGCACAAGATGGGCCTCAACGCCTCGGCCACCTGCGAGCTGACCTTCGGCCAGCACGGCGTGCCCGCCAAGGGCTGGCTGGTCGGTGAGGTACACAACGGCATCTCGCAGATGTTCGATGTCATCGAGCAGGCCCGGATGATGGTCGGCACCAAAGCGATCGCGACGCTGTCCACCGGCTACCTCAACGCGCTGGCCTACGCCAAGGAACGGGTACAGGGCGCCGACCTGACCCAGATGACCGACAAGGCCGCCCCCCGGGTGACCATCACCCACCACCCCGACGTGCGCCGGTCACTGATGACCCAGAAGGCCTACGCGGAGGGTCTGCGTGCGCTGTACATCTACACCGCGACATTCCAGGACGCCCCGGTCGCCAAGGCAGTGCACGGGGTGGATACCGAGCTGGCGGTCAAGATCAACGACTTGCTGCTGCCGCTGGTCAAGGGTGTCGGCTCCGAGCAGGCATACGCCAAGCTCACCGAGAGCCTGCAGACACTCGGCGGGTCCGGCTTCCTGCAGGACTACCCGATCGAGCAGTACATCCGCGATGCCAAGATCGACTCGCTCTACGAGGGCACCACGGCAATTCAGGCGCAGGACTTCTTCTTCCGCAAGATCATCCGCGACAAAGGTGTGGCGCTCGGCCACGTCGCCGGAGAGATCGAGGCGTTCATCTCCAACGAGTCCGGCAACGGCCGGCTGAAGGCTGAGCGGGAGCTGCTGGCCACCGCGCTGGCCGACGTGCAGGGCATGGCGGCGTCACTGACCGGCTACCTGATGGCCGCACAGCAGGACGTCTCCAGCCTCTACAAGGTGGGGCTGGGTTCGGTGCGTTTCCTGATGAGCGTCGGCGACCTGGTGATCGGCTGGCTGCTGGCGCGCCACGCGGCGGTCGCCATCGAGAAGCTCGACGGCGGGGTCGACGGCGCCGACCGGGCCTTCTACGAGGGCAAGATCGCGGTGGCGTCGTTCTTCGCCAAGAACTTCCTTCCGCTGCTGACCAGCACTCGCCAGGTGATCGAGACCATCGACAACGACATCATGGAGCTCGACGAGGCGGCGTTTTAAAAGCGGCGTTTTAAAAGCGGCGCTCTAAAGCCGCGACCCATACCCGCGCAGGCCTCCGAGGTGACCCCTTGGGGGCCTGCTGCGTTTGGTCGTCAAGAGTCGCAGCGCCGCAGCAGAGCGCGGGTGCGGGCACGGCCCTCGGTGGATTCATCGAAGGCGATGCCGACGAACTCGTCGATGCCCGCGGCCCCCAACTGCTGGATTCGATCGGCCACCGTGGCCTCGTCGCCGATGATCGCGGCGTCCGCCGGGCCGGCGAAGCCTTCCCGGTCGAGCATGGCCCGATACGAGGGCAGGTAGCCGTACATGGCGAATTGTTTGGCAGCGCCCGCGCGGGCGGTCGCGGGATCGTCGGTGACGCTGACCGGCAGCGCGGCGACCACCCGCACGTCGGTGGCCGACCGGCCCGCCTCGACCGCCGCCGCTCGCAGCGTGGGGGCAATGTGCTCGGCCAAGGTCTTCGGCCCCGTCATCCAGGTGATCGTGCCTGCGGTGCGCCGACCCGCCAGACGCAGCAGTTGCGGCCCCAGCGCGGCGATGTAGACCTCCGGCGCGGACGCGCCGGGAATCTGCAGCGCACCGCGGGTGGTGACGGTCTCACCGACCGCCTCGGCCGGCTGACCGGCCAGTAGCGGCTGCAGGCCGTCGAGGTATTCCCGCAGCCGACGCACCGGCTTGTCCCAGGGGATGCCCCACATCCCCTCGGTGACCGCCCGGTGGGTCATACCCAGACCGAGGATGAACCGCCTGTTGCTGATCAGGCTCAGCGTCAGTGCCCGTTGGGCCAAGAGCATCGGATGCTGGTTCTGGATCGGGATCACTCCGGTGCCGACCTCGATGCCGTCCACCTCACGCAACGCCACCGCCAGCACGGTGAGCAGGTCGGGCTCGTTGGGCAGCTGCGTCATCCATACCCGGCGGAAGCCTTCGTCGCGCAGTCGGGCCAAGTGCTCCCCGGCGGCATCCACCGTGAAGCGGCCGCCAGTGTCGTTGAGTGAACTGAGAACGCTGACCCGCATGCGCCTCACCCTAATCGGGACGGCGCCTCAGGCCTCCAAAATGGCCGCGACGCCCTGGCCACCGGCGGCGCAGATCGAGATCAGCGCCCGCAGCGGCTTGTTCTTCGCCACCCCTTTCTGGCCCATCTGACGTTCCTTGGCCTCGGCCAACTGCTTGGCGGCCTGCGCCACGATGCGCCCACCGGTGGCCGCGAACGGGTGCCCGGCAGCCAGCGACGAGCCGTTGACGTTGAGCTTGGATCGGTCGATGGCGCCCAGTGCCGCGTCCAGGCCCAGCCGCCCCTTGCAGTACTCCTGCGACTCCCAGGCAGCCAGATGGCACAGCACCGTCGACGCGAACGCCTCGTGGATCTCGTAGAAATCAAAATCCTGCAGGTTCAGGCCGTTGCGCGCCAGCAGTCGCGGCACCGCATACGTCGGCGCCATCAGCAGCCCCTCGGCGCCGTTGACGTAGTCGACCGCCGCGGTCTCGGCGTCGACGAAGTAGGCCAGTGGCATCAGCGAGTGCGCAGCCGCCCAGTCCTCGCTGGCCAGCAGCGCCACCGACGCGCCGTCGGTGAGCGGGGTGGAGTTGCCCGCGGTCATGGTCGCGTCACCGGATTTCACCCCGAACACCGGTCGCAGCGTGGCCAGCTTCTCCACCGTCGAGCCCGGTCGCAGGTTGTTGTCCCGGTACAGCCCCAGAAACGGCGTGACCAGGTCGTCGAAGAAGCCCCGGTCGTAGGCGGCAGCCATGTTGCGGTGGCTGGCGGCCGCCAGTTCGTCCTGGTCGACGCGCTTGATCCCGAATTTCTTCGTGGTGATCGCCTGGTGATCACCCATCGACAGCCCGGTGCGCGCCTCCTTGTTGGCCGGGATCTCCACCCCGAGGGCCGCGGGCAGCTTGCCCACCAGCTTCAGCCGCGCCAGGTTGGACTTCGTGCGGCGCAGTGCCAGCAGGGTGCGCCGCAGTTCGTTGCCGACCTCCAGCGGTGCGTCGGAGGTGGTGTCCACCCCGCCCGCCGCGGCCACTTCGTAGCGACCGGCGGCGATACCATCGGCGGCGCAGATCGCCGCCTGCAGCCCGGTTCCACAGGCCTGCTGCAGGTCGAAGGCCGACGTGTGCGGCGACAGCGCCGAACCCAGCACGCACTCGCGCATCAGGTTGAAGTCACGGCTGTGCTTGAGCACCGCCCCGCCGATCACCGCACCCAGTTGCTCACCGGCCAGCCCGAATCGATCCACCAGGCCACCGAGCGCCGCGGTGAACATGTCCTGGTTGGAGGCCTGCGCATAGTCGCTGTCGGAGCGAGCGAACGGGATGCGATTGCCGCCCAGGACGGCAACACGACGGCGCGTTGCGGTCTCGGTGGGCGTCTTGGCGGACTTAGCAGCGGATGCAGTTGCCACGATCTCTCCGTGTCGTTGTGTCGGGGCGTCGGCATGCATGCCGAGGCGGTCGGGGCCATAGTACCCAGTATTCTTACTCTGGAGTAAGTTCGTTGTCGACACGGTCGCCTGGACCAGGCGCGCCCACCCACGGAAGGCAGCACGATGCCCCCTAAGGCCCCCAAGCTCTCATCGGACTTGTTGTCCCAGATCGTCAACTCCGGCCCGGGGTCGTTCCTGGCCAAGCAACTCGGCGTGCCGCAGGCCGAGACGCTGCGCCGCTACCGCGCCGGTGACCAGCCGCTGGCCGGGCCAGTGCTGATCGGCGGAGCCGGCCGGGTGGCCGAACCGCTGCGCGCGGCGCTGGCCGGCGACTACGACCTGGTCGGCGACAATCTGGGCGGCCGGTGGGCAGACTCGTTCGGCGGGCTGGTCTTCGACGCACCGGGATCACCACGCCAGCCGGGTTGTCGGCGCTGTACGAGTTCTTCACCCCGCTGCTGCGCAACGTGGGCCGCTGCGGCCGGATCGTCGTCGTCGGCACCACTCCGGATCAAGCCGGCGGCGTCGACGAGCGGATCGCCCAGCGTGCACTGGAAGGCTTCACCCGCTCCCTGGGCAAGGAGGCGCAACGCGGCGCCACCGTCCAGTTGGTGTACCTGTCGCCGGACGCCAAACCTGGTGCCACGGGTCTGGAATCGACGATTCGATTCATCCTGTCGGCAAAATCCGCCTACGTCGACGGGCAGGTGTTCTACGTCGGCGCCGCCGACTCGGAGCCGCCGACGGACTGGGACAAGCCGCTGGACGGCAAGGTCGCGGTGATCACCGGTGCGGCCCGCGGCATCGGGGCCACCATCGCCGAGGTGTTCGCCCGCGACGGCGCGAAGGTGGTGGCAATCGACGTCCCGTCCGCCGCCGACGCGCTGGCCGAGACGGCCGCCCGGGTGGGCGGCACCGCGCTGGCCCTCGACGTCACCGCCGACGACGCGGTGGAAGCGATCACCGCGCACCTGCGCGAGCACTATGCGGGCAAGGCAGACGTGCTGGTCAACAACGCCGGCATCACCCGCGACAAGCTGCTGGCCAACATGGACGACGCCCGCTGGAACTCGGTGTTGGCAGTCAACCTGCTTGCGCCGCAGCGTCTTACCGAGGGTCTGGTGGCGGGCGGCAGCATCGGCAAGGGCGGTCGGGTGATCGGCCTGTCGTCGATGGCCGGGATCGCCGGCAACCGCGGCCAGACCAACTACGCGACGACCAAGGCCGGCATGATCGGGCTGACCGATGGACTGGCACCGGTGCTGGCGGAAAAAGGCATCACGATCAACGCGGTCGCCCCCGGCTTCATTGAGACCGCGATGACCGCGGCGATCCCACTGGCCACCCGCGAGGTGGGCCGTCGCCTCAACTCCCTGTTCCAGGGCGGGGAGCCGGTCGACGTCGCCGAGTTGATCGCCTACTTCGCCAGCCCGGCGTCGAACGCGGTGACCGGCAACACCATCCGGGTCTGCGGCCAAGCCATGCTGGGGGCGTGACGACGTGACGCAACCCAGTGGTGTGAAAAACATGCTGCGTGCCGCGGCCGGGGCGTTGCCGTTCATTCCCCGCGCCGGCACCCTGCCCGACCGCACGCTGCGGATCGACGAGCTGGCCATCGAGCGCGCCCACGTCGCCGAGTACGCGGCGGCCACCGGGCTGCGCTTCGGTGACGCAGTGCCACTGACCTATCCGTTCGCGCTGACCTTCCCAACGGTGATGGCGTTGGCGACCGGATTCGATTTCCCCTTCGCCGCAATGGGTTCGGTGCACATCGAGAACCACATCACCGCCTATCGACCGATCTCGGTCTCCGACACCGTCGCCGTCGCCGTGCACGCGGAGAACCTGCGCGAACACCGCAAGGGCCTGCTGGTCGACCTGGTGAGCGACGTCCACATCGGCAACGACCTCGCCTGGCACCAGGTGACCACCTTCCTGCACCAGCAGCGCACCAGCCTGTCCGGCGAGCCCAAGCCGGCGCAGGCCAAGCAGCCCAAGTTGGCGCCACCGGGAGCGGTGCTGCGGATCACCCCGGGGCAGATCCGCCGCTACGCCTCGGCGAGCGGTGACCACAACCCGATTCACACCAGCTCGATCGGCGCCAAGCTGTTCGGCTTCCCAAAAGCGATCGCGCACGGGATGTTCTCCGCCGCAGCGGTACTGGCCAACATCGAGGGCGTGCTGCCTGAGGCGCTCACCTACTCGGTGCGGTTCGGCAAGCCGATGTTGCTGCCGGCCAGTCCCGGGCTCTACATCGACCGGGTGACCGACGGCTGGGACGTGGCGCTGCGCAATGCGGCCAAGGGCTACCCGTACCTGACCGGCACGGTACGGGCGCTGTAGCGCGCGCCTAAGAGGTTCCCTAGGAGGTCCTCTAGGAGGTGTCGCCCACCTGGCTGGCTACCCCACCGGTAAGCCGTGACGACGGCCCCATCGCTTGAGGATCGCCAGTGCGGCGACAGCGGCTCCGGCTGATCCCAGCCCCTGCGCCCAGCCGAACGGGCCGATCGGGGTGCAGCCGAGCAACTGGCTGAGTATCGGGGTGTTGACCATCGCGACGAACACCGCAAATGAGCCGGCGGCCGTGACCACCACCAGCGGCGCGCGTGAGTCCACCAGCATCTGGCCCAACTCGACGCAGACCAGCGCGATCAGTGCCACCGTGGCGGCCCGTTGCGCCCGGCCGGTGACGCGGGCCATGGCCCATGCTGCGGTGCCGGCGGTGGCGGTGATCGCCCCGCGGACCGCCACCGCACGCCACAGGGTCTGCTCGTCGAGGCCGCGCCCGGCAGGCTCCGCCGGGCCGGCGGGGATGCTGGCGGCGACGGCCGTTGCGGGCAGAGCATCGGTGATCATGTTCATCAGGAGCAACTGACGGGCGTTCAGTGGCGTGTTCCCGGTGAGTGCACTGCCGATGACGGTGAAGATCACCTCACCGGCGTTGCCACCGAGCAGTCCCGCCACGGCGGCCTGCACCCCCCGCCACAGCCGGCGACCCTCGTCGATGGCGTCCACCAGCGCGTCGATGCGGCCGTCGGTGAGGACGATGTCGGCGGTGGCGTGGGCTGCATCGCTGCCGCGGGTGACAACGCCGATGCCGACGTTGGCGGTCCGGATCGCGGCGGCGTCGTTGGCGCCGTCGCCGACCATGGCGCACACCCGCCCGGACCGTTTCAGCGCCTGCACGACCTGCACCTTGTTCTGCGGTGACATGCGAGCGAAAATCACCCGCTCACCGACCGCGTGCTCCTGCTCTTTGCGGGACAGTGCGTTCCACTCGGCTCCGGTGATCACCTGCTCGACAGGTACTCCCATGCCGAGTTCGGCGGCGATGGCCGTGGCAGTGACGGGATGGTCACCGGTGATCAATCGGACGGCCAAACCGCGCGCGGCCAGGTCGGCCAGCAGCTTCGGCGACTGGGCGCGCGGGGTGTCGGCGAGGCCGAGGAAGCCGGTCAACGCCAAATCGGTGCCGCATAATCCGACGATGTCCGCGGGGTTTTCCCGCAGCGACGCCAACTGCTGCTCGTCGAGGTGTCGCCCGGCTACCGCGATCACCCGCAACCCGGCTGCGGCAAGTTCATTCACCGTGTTCTCTACGCCCGCGGCGACGTCTCCGCAGGCTGCCAGTACGACTTCCGGGGCGCCTTTGACGCTGAGCTGCGTACCTGACACCGACGCCGAGAAAGCCCGCCCGGAACGGAACGGCAGATGGGCGGCCAGGTCGCTGAGGTCATCGGTCGAGCTCGCACAGCCCGCTGCAGCTGCCGCCGCAATGATCGCCCGATCGGTGGCGTGGGCGTGCTGGACACTGTCGGGCGATGGTGAGGCTTGGGCGGCGCAGCGCAGCACATCATCGCGCGATGCCCCCGACACCGGGTGCACCCCGGTAACCCGGAGGCGGTTCTGGCTCAGCGTGCCGGTTTTGTCGAAGCACACCACGTCGAGACGCCCCAGCGCCTCCACCGATCGCGGCACCCGCACCAGTGCGCCGGTCCCGCTGAGGCGGCGCGCCGAAGCGTACTGGGCCAGTGTGGCCATCAACGGCAACCCTTCCGGGATCGCTGCTACCGCAACGGCGATCGCGTTGCCCAGACCTTGTTGCAGGCCACCGCCGCGCAGCAGCCCGAGCACCCCGACCACGGCACCGCCGGCGAAGCTGGCCGGAAACGCGCGGCTGGCAAGTTCACCGAGCTGGCGTTGCAGGCCGACCTCTGATCGGTCACCGGCGGCCAGTTCGGCGGCGCGGCGCAGGTTGGTGTCGGCGCCGACGGCGGTGACGATCGCGACCGCGGTTCCGGCCACCACGGTGGTGCCGGCGTGCAGCATGCAGTGTCGGTCGGCCAGGTCAGCGCCGGGCGTGGCGTCGACCTGCTTGCCTACCGGCAGTGATTCACCGGTCAGCGAGGATTCGTCGACCTCGAGGTCTGTCTCCTCGATCATGCGGGCGTCGGCGGGCACCACCTCATTGCTGCGCACCTCGATCACGTCGCCGGGCTTGAGCGCTTCGACGGGGACCACCTGGTGGGCGGATCTCCCGCCGGGGCCGATCGTGACGGTGCGTGCCGGCGGGGTTTGGTGGGACAGCAGGCGGTTGAGCCGGCTCTCGGCCCGCAACTGTTGAGTGGCGGCGATCATGGCGTTGCCGATCAACGCCGTGCCGACGATAGCTGCATCAATCGGCGAACCCAGCAACGCGGTCGCCGCGGAGCACAACGCCATCACCGGGGTCAGCGGATCGTCCAGCTCAGCGCGAACCGCCCTGAGGAACTGCCACAAGGCGCTCGGTGGGGTAGCGGGTTCGGGACCCGACCACTGCGCCTCGACCTCGGCCAGTACCTGGCGCACCCGCTGGGGCGACATCGCGTGCCATTCATAAACGGGGGCGGGACTAGGTACCGGCGTGCCGGCGACACGACGGGCCAGCAGGTATCCCAACAGCAGCCCGGCCGCCGCTCCGACGGTCACCGGACTCGGACCGCGCCAGGCCCGCACACCGGGCACCATCAGCAGCCCGCCCATCGCCGAGGCACCGGTGGAGATCGCCATCCCGTTGCGGCTGGCCTCCCGAGCCGCCGGTAGCGCGTGCAGCACCCGCCACGCCCCGGCCAGGTCGAACAAGAGCAGATCCGGACGCTCAGGTGGCACGTCGCCGGTCGCCGGCATCAGCCCCAGAGCCACATCGGCGCCGGAGAGCACCGGCGCCCCAACCGCAGCCAGCACCGCCACAACCCGGCCGGCCCGCTGCAGATCCACCAGCGCATCGGACAGCGCCTCATCGATGACGCTGTCAGCGGTGCCGTCGGCGACCGGCCGGATGTCGTCGAAGGCGGGCCGCAAC
This sequence comes from Mycobacterium sp., assembly GCA_039935195.1. Classification (GTDB taxonomy): domain Bacteria; phylum Actinomycetota; class Actinomycetes; order Mycobacteriales; family Mycobacteriaceae; genus Mycobacterium. The sequence goes on along the minus strand of JBDTKT010000157.1, from coordinate 3,576 downwards.
TCCCCGAGGATGTCAAGGTCGACGGTGGACAACTCCACCCCGGATCCGCGTGCCTGCGCCACCGCCGCCGACGCGAACCGGTGATGGGTCGGCAGGACTAACGCCTCGGCCACCACCCGGCGACCGGGATTAGCCGCCGCTGCCCCGGGTAGCGGGTGCCAGCCAGGGGCTAGATCAGGCTGGCCGAGTAGTTGCTGAGCCTGGCTCCAGGCGGTCGACAGTTCACCATCGCGTGTCCCGCGTAGGCGCACCACCTGCAGATCGGCACCACACAGCACCCGGGGATCAACCAGCAGGGTGTCGACGGTGTCCAGGCGGCTCATCGCCGCGGGACGCAACGTCAGCGCCACATCTTGGTCGGCGAGTCGTTGGCCGAGCGTCGCCGCGAACGCCTCGCGGGCGCCACGCAGTGCTTTAGGCGCCGTCACTACCGCCGCGGTTGCGGCCATGTCGAGGCTGCCGGTGACGGCACCGACCAGGCCGGTGCCGGCCGCCTGCACGACCGCGAGACGTTTGCCGTGGCGTTGCTCCGGTCCCGCCGAAGCCGGCACCGCACGAGTAGGTCGGGAAGTCTCTGGGCGGTCGGCCCAACCGGCCAGGGCCGGTGCGTGACGGGCCCACGCCCGCTCCCTGGCGTTACGTTCGGCGCTCCTGAAGACCTGCGTCATCAGTTCCACGGACAATTTCGCCGGCGACAAGGTAAGGGTCTGCGCGACGGTGGTGGCCAACGACAGCGCCGTGTCGGTCGCCCCGGCACCGATCCGGTCCTCGATGACGCGGCGCAGCCACGGTTGGTGGCTGACCAACGACACCGCGGCCTCAATAGCGATCGGGGCCCGCGGCAGCCGCAACGTCCGGCCGACGACCGCGATGGTCAGCCCGGCGACGTTGACACCCACCATCGCTGTCCGCGCCGCCCAAAGCAGCCCGTCACCCGGTGCGGGACCATCACGCGTCGCCGCTTCCCGAGGTTCCGCGCTGTCTTGCGCGGGGGTAGCCGCCTCGATCTCCGTCGTGCTGGCATGCAGCGATAAGAGTTGCGGCACGGACTACCCCCACTTGCTTACGAGACGAACGCAACGGCCGTCACGGTCGATGCCAGGCCCGGAACAAATTACCCACAACCGCCATCATCAGCAACGTGGCGGGGGCTCGAATAAATTGCGTCCGATAAGCCATTTTCGCAGGCCAGTAAGGTCGATTCTAAAATTCAGAGCACCCTTATTTTTAATTTAGCAAACCCAAAACAGAATCATCCGGTCCCATTCTCGAATGCTCGGCCGGGTGAACTGTCCACCCATCAAGGGAATGGACGGATCTCGCTCATGTCCACCGCGGCCCCGCTCGACCCCACCCAGGACGACGCAGCGGACCCGCGGATCGGGTGCGGCTCAAACAATAAGGGCGGCCGTCCTGCCAGGCATCGGACGTTGGCGGCCCGTTGGCGTCGGCTTATCCCCGGGCTTCAGCCGGCCGATTGTGGACGATCAGATAGCCCTAGCCGTAGGTGCTCGCTGTGGTAGATGGCCTCGTCGAGTAACTGGGCGACGTGGTTGTCATAGAGGTTGTAGTTGATGCTGCGGCCGGTACGCACGCCCGTCACCAGGCCGAGGTTGCGCAGCAGGCGCAGCTGATGAGAAACCGCCGAGTGCTCCATACCGACCGCGGCGGCCAACTCCGTCACCGTGCACGACCCATGCCGCAGTGTGGTCAAGATCAACAACCGACTCGGGGTCGCCAACGCCTGCAACGTGGTCGCCACCTGGGCAGCGGATTCGGCGTCAAGCCGACCGGCAGACCGGGTGCGACCCTCAACCCCATGCCCCATAACCCGAGAGCCTACCTCACCTAGGAACACATGAATATATGTTCATTTGATCTGATAACGTGGTGCTGTCTAAGCAACCAACGAAGGAGACGATCCAATGTCGCACCAGGGCGACCACTGCCACGACCACGACCACGACCACGACCACACCGAGCACGAGCATGCGCACACCGAGCACGAGCATGCGCACACCCACGCCGACGGGACCGAACACACTCATCCACACCCGCACCAGGTGGGCCTGGAGGAAAACCACGCTCATTCCCATTAGTGACACCGGATAACGCCACCGGCAGCTACGGACCTTGCCGGACAGGTCCCGCAGCCCACTAGGCCAACGTCCCTGTTGGGGCGACACTCTCGCCGACGTCGCCCCAATAGGGATGTCAGCCGACAGATGCGGTGTCCGCGCTGCCCGACCCGGCGCGCCCACCGGGCGCGGCCTTCAATCCGCGCCAGAACAGGTCGATCATCAGCGTGGCCGCGTCGTTGACATCCGCGTCGCCAGTGCTGACGCGGGTGGCGATCGCTTCGCCCGCACCCACCAGCGCGACGGCCATCATGTCGAAGTCGATGCCCGGTTCGGGGTTGCGGGTGCCGGCCCGCAGCAGCTTGCCGACCAGTTCGATGATGCGCTCCCGGCCTTCCCGCACGGTCTGGGCGAAAGCCTGGGAGCTGGTGGCCTGCGTGTACATCACGATCCACGACGCCCGGTTGGTGTCGATGTAGTGCAGAAACGACAGGATCGTGTTGCGCAGCAGGTCTTTCGGACTCTGCTGAAAGTTGACGCCGGTACGCACATGTTCGACGAAGCGGGCCAGTTCCCGTTGCAGGCACGCGCCGAACAGTTCCTCCTTGGAGCCGTAATACAGGTACAGCATCGGCTTGGAGATCTGCGCGGCCGCCGCGATCGAGTCCATTGAGGTTTCGAAATAGCCGTTGACCGAGAACATCTGCACGGCCGCGTCGAGCATCTGCTGTTCACGGACGGCTCTCGGCAACCGTTTGCCAGCACCTGCCATCCGCCGGGCCCCCTTCCGCGCGATCTGCGGCACCTATCTTACTCAAAAGTAACTTGTGTGCCCACCGCCGGCCGGGTCAACTCCCGCAGTGCGTCCCGGGCTTCTTGACCGCGGCCACCCGGGCCAGCGAGGCATCGAGGCCTTCCCGTTTGAGCTCGCCGGCCGCCACCGCCTGCCCCAGCCGGTCCAGCACCGCCGGCACTTCGTCGGTGGTGACCCACAGTGCGACATCGACACCGGCCTGCAGGCTGTGCAGCACCGCCTCCGCGACGCCGTAGTGCTCATTGATCGCAGCCATGCTGGACAGGTCGTCGCTGAACACCAACCCCTTGAACGCCGGGCCGTGATAGTCGGTGCCGGTACGCAGCAGTCGCACCGCCGCCGGGCTCAGGCTGGCCGGATCGTCGGTCAGTCCGGGCACCTCCAGGTGGCCCATCATCACCGCCACCGGCGCCTGCGTGACCAACGTGCGATACGGCACCAGGTCGCTGTCCTGCAGTTGCTTCAGTGGCGGGGTGACCACTGCGCCGGCGGTGTGCGAGTCGCCGGAACCGTGACCGTGGCCGGGGAAGTGCTTGAGCACCGGCAGCAGCCCGGCATCGCGGAGGCCCTGCGCGTACGCCCCGGCGTAGGCGGTGACCTTGGCCGGGTCCGAACCGAACGAGCGGTCGCCGATCACGGTGTCGTCGTCGGTGGTGGATTCCACCACGTCGACAACCGGCGCGA
>JBDTKT010000156.1:0-13323 GCA_039935195.1 Mycobacterium sp. | reverse complement strand
GGTTGTTGGCGACGATCGCGCCGGTCGGACTGTCGTCGAAGTCGACGAAGCGCTCCAGCTGCCCGCGGATCCGCTCGGACCACTGCGCCACGGTGTCCGCGGTGTTCAGCGTCCGCTCGCCGCCGTCTCGGGGGTCGCCGATCATCCCGGTCGCCCCGCCGGCCAGCACGATCGGCCGGTGGCCGGCACGCTGGAAGCGCCGCAGCGCTAGCAGCGGCACCAGATTTCCGGCGTGCAGACTGGGCGCGGTCGGGTCGAAGCCGGCGTAGACCGTGGTTGGCCCGCCACCCAACTCGGCAGCCAGTGCCTCGGGGTCGGTGGACTGTGCGATCAACCCGCGCCAGCCCAGCTCGTCGAGGACCCCGGAAATCTGTTTACCCATGTGCTGAATCCTCCCGGATCGTCGCCAACGGTCAGTCACTGTCCCCCGGCGCCGGCGCTCGCGGGCTGCGCCGGTAGACCGACACCTCCGGCTGGCCGGCAAGCCATAACCGCCACGGCCGGTCAGCGGCCTGACTGACCCCGACTCGCGGCCCGGCCTGCGCCGCGGCGGTCTCGTTGAGCTGCAGGCGCACCGGACTGTCCGGATCGAACAGATCGATATCGTTGTCGTCCATCGTGATACCCATTGCGGCGCATAAGTTTCCGGGCCCCCGTGCCAACCCGGCGGCGCGGATCGATTCGCTTCGACGGGTGCGGGCCACCTCGACCCCGTTCTCGACCAGCCCGGATCGCAACAGCACCGCGGCGGCCGTCCCGTCCGGCCCGCAGGCCACGTTGGCGCAGACATGGATTCCGTAGCTGCGGTAGGTGTACAGGTGGCCGGGCGGACCGAACATCACCGTGTTTCGCCCGGTGGGGCCACGGTAGGAGTGCGCCGCCCGGTCCGGCCAGGGCCCGTCGGGCACCCCGCCGTACGCCTCCACCTCGACGATCCTGACGCACACTCCTCGGCCGGTGACGGTCGCACCCAGGAGTCGGTGCGCAGCCGCAAGCGGGTCCACCGCGAGGTGCTCGGCATCCACCGAACAGATTCTGCCGGATCGTTGACAGCGCCCACCTCGCGGGTCATTATTCACCATGTGATGACTTCATCGACTGATGAATTACTCCGGAGCGGTGCCGACCAGGCCGTCGACATCAACCGCCTGCGAGTCATCCGGGACAAGCGTCCGGCGGTACACGACTTGTCAGTGCGGATCGCGCGCGGCACCATCACCGGCTTGCTCGGCCCGTCCGGTTGCGGCAAGACCACGCTGATGCGCTGCATCGTCGGCACCCAGATCGTCACCTCGGGCACGGTCATGGTGCTGGGCTACCCGGCCGGCTCCGCGCCACTGCGTCAGCGTGTCGGCTACATGCCCCAGTCCTCGACGATCTACAACGATCTGCGGATCATCGACAACGTTCGCTACTTCGCCGCGCTGGCCGGAGCCGACGGGCAGGCCACAGATGAGGTGATCAAGGCGGTGGACCTGCACGACCAGCGCACCGACTACTGCGGCAACCTGTCCGGAGGCCAACAGACCCGGGTGTCGCTGGCCTGCGCGCTGGTCAGTTACCCAGATCTGCTGGTGCTCGACGAACCGACCATCGGCCTGGATCCGGTGCTGCGGGTAGATCTCTGGCAGCAGTTTCACAACCTGTCGCGGCATGGCACCACGCTGGTGGTATCCAGCCATGTGATGGACGAGGCCGACCACTGCGACGAGCTATTGCTGATGCGCGGCGGGCAGCTAATAGCCCAGACCACGCCCACCCGACTGCGAGAGGTCACCGGATGCACGTCACTGGAGGAAGCGTTTCTGTCCGTCATCCGGCGCACCACCGCGCCCGCAGCCGGCTGACACCGCAGCCCTACCTGGCCACCACGCTACGGATTCTGCGCCAACTGGCCGCTGACCACCGCAGCGTCGCGATGATCATGGTGGTGCCCAGCCTGGTCATCACGCTGATGTATTTCATGTTCGAGCATGCTGTCCACCCCCCAGGCACCCCGTCGCCGTTCAACAATGCCTGCCTGATCCTGCTGGGCCTATTCCCGTTTTTCCTGATGTTCATCATCACGTCGATAACGATGCAGCGCGAACGCGCCTCGGGAACGTTGGAGCGAATTCTGACCACTCCGATGCGCCGACTCGACCTGCTGATGGCCTATGGGACCGCGTTCTCGATAGCCGCGGCCGCCCAAGCCGTCTTGGCCTGCATCGTGTCGTTTTGGTTGCTGGGCTTCAACACCGCGGGCAGCCCGGCGTGGGTGTTCGCGATCGCGATCGTCAATGCGATGCTAGGCGTCGCGCTGGGCCTGCTGTGTAGCGCCTTTGCCCGCACCGAATTTCAAGCTGTGCAGTTCATTCCGCTGATGATGGTGCCGCAACTACTGCTGGCCGGCATTATCGTGCCACGCACGTTGATGCCGGAATGGCTGCAGTGGATCAGCAATGCGATGCCGGCCAGCTACGCATTGGAAGCGGTCCAGCAGGTGGGCGTGCATCCGGAGCTGACCGGCATCGCGGTACGCGACATCGCCGTCGTGCTGGGTTTTACGATCGCAACGCTGTGCCTGGCCGCGGCCACGTTGCGGCGGCGGACAGCGTAATGGTCGCCGCGGCCAACCCGAAACGGCCCGGCCGGCCGCCGGGCACCTCCGCCACTCGCGGGATGATTCTGGCCGGCGCCCGGGAGTTGTTCGCCCACAATGGCTTCAGCAGCACAACAATCCGATCGGTCGCCGCGAGGGCCGGTGTGGATTCCGCTCTGGTGCATCATTATTTCGGAACCAAGCAGCAGTTGTTCGCCGCCGCGGTTGCGCTGCCGATCGATCCGATGACCATCCTCGGCCCGTTGCGGGCAGTGCCCATCGAGGAACTCGGGCTGAAGCTGCCCTCGATGCTGTTGCCGCTCTGGGACTCAGAGCTGGGAGCAGGGCTGATCACGACACTGCGGTCGCTGCTGGCCGGCAACGAAGTGGAGCTTATTCGGTCGTTCTTTCGAGAAGTCGTCATCGCCGAGGTCGCCGACCGTGTCGACGACCCACCCGGGACCGGTGTGCTGCGCGCCGAGTTCGTCGCGTCGCAGCTACTCGGTGTGGTGATGGCGCGCTACATCATCAAGCTGGAGCCGTTGGCGTCGCTGTCGGCGGAGCAAATCGCACAGATCATCGCACCCAATCTGCAGCGCTATCTCACCGGGAATCTCCCGGAGTTGCCTGCCCGATGAGGCGCGCATGCTCGTCGTCGCCGACGTCGCGGGCCTCGTCGACCAGCAGCACCGGGACGCCGTCCTCGATGCGGTAGGCACGATGCAGCCGCGGGTTGTAGAGCAGTTCGTCGCCGATCAGCAACAGCGGACCTCGGTCGGCCGGGCAGACCAGGATCTGCAAGAGGTCTTCGTCGATCATGGGTGACCGTGGGCCAGTTCGGCCCGCGTCGCGGCCGTCAGCCGATTGAACTGGCCACTGTCGTCGTCGAAGTACCAGGCGTTCCGGCCCGGCTTCGGCAGCCCCTCGTCACGCAGGGTGCCGATCGTCGGCCGATACACCGCGCTGAGCGGGAGCTCGGGCACGATGTGCACGAAGTCCGGCCCGAGTCCGACGGGCATGGCGGCCACCGCCTCGCTGAGGTCCGCCGCAGTGATCGTCGCCCCCGGACGCAACGTCACCGCCGACACCGCGACCTGCCCGTCCCCCACCGATACCTCGTAGGTGACCGCGAGGTCGACCCCGACGATGGTGCCGAGTGCATCGGTGACCAGCACCGGGTACACCACGCCGCGAGCCGTGTGGATCAGTGATCCGCGCCCACCTGCGAGCCAGTAGTCCCCGTCCGCGTCCCGCCTGAACAGGTATTCGGTGGAGATCCAGGTGTCGGCCGGAGCGAACACCCCCCGCTTGACCGACGCGGCCGGATCGATCGGCCCGCGCGGTTTGGCCAGCAGCACCCCGATCTCGTTCGTTTCGGCGATCTCCACGAAGCCGACGTCGTCCTCCAGGATCAGGTCGTGGTCGGGGTCGTAGGCAGCCAGTTCAACCTCGACGGCACCGGGCAGCGGTCGCCCTTTGCTTCCGACCTTGACGCCGGACACGTTGGCCAGCACCGCCTGGCCGTCGGTGGTGGCGAAGAACTCGACGATATGCGCCGGGGCGAACGCGTCGACCACCCGCTGCCACAGGCCGGTCGGCATCCCCGAGCCGATGAACAGTCGCACCGGGTGATTGCCGGACAACACGAATTCCGGGTTATCGATGATCTCCCGCAGCATCGCCCAGGTGTAGGACACTACGCTGACCCCGTACTGGCGCACCTCGGCGATGAACCGATCCGGGTGCAGGTCCCGGGACAACGCGATGCGGGCACCGCCGACCACGGCGCCGCCCAGGCTGACCAGCAGGCCCGACTCGTGATGCAGGGGCGTCAGGCAATACAGGGTGTCGTTGGGGCCGAGGGCTGCCGTCGACGCGGTGCCGAACGCCGACAACGCCCACCGGTAGTTGGTGATCTGCTTGGCCACCAGCTTGCCGGAGACCGCGCTGAACGCGATGAAAGCCAGATCTCGGGCGAAACCGGGGTTGGGCCGGTACCAGCCGGGCAGTTCGACGACATCCGGGTCGATCTTCTCCATGTCGATGACGTCTTCGTCTTCGGGTAGGTGCAGGTCGCGTGTCTCGCCGCCGCCGAGCACCAGCACCTGGCAGCCCAATTCGCGGCCCGCCGCCCGCGCCTTCGCCAGGTTGACCGGACCGGTGAGGATCTCGGCAATCCCGCCGAGACGCGCCGCGGCGACCAGATCCCCGTCGGGCGGCATCAATACGGCGACCGCCCCCAGCCGGGACAGCGCCGCGATGGCGACCAGGGCACTCGGCCGGGTGGCCATCAGCACCCCGACATGGACGCCCTGGCGCACCCCGACCTCGATCAGGCCGCGAACCACGTTGTCGATCCGTCGGTTGACCGCCTCGTAGGTATGCACCCGGCCGTCGAAGAGCAGGAACTCCCCGTCGGGCGCGTCCTCCGCCTGCTCGTCGATGATCCGGCCCAGCGAGATCCGGGTGTGGTCGTTGATCTGGCCCAGCCGGGCCAGCCGGGGCAACGTCCGGGCCGTTTCGATCGCCAGGGTGCGCATCGACTTCTGCGCGGCGACGACGGCGTCGGCGGCACCTCGCGCCAGCGTCAGCGCGACCCCGGAGACTTCTCCCAACCCGTGGGCTAGCCGGGACGTCATCGCGACACCGCTCGCGGCGTGCTCGGCGGGTTGGTCGGCCATCAGGGCCACGCCCGCCGGGCGATCACCCTGGCCGGCCTGCCACAACAGCCAGCCGGCGACCGTCGGCCACGTCAGCTGGGCCGCCTTGGATCCGACAACCAGACCGAAATGACCAGCGCGCAGAAGATATTCGTACGTGTCGGCGTTCGGTGCGGCGCGTCGGATCCCGCGGACCGCGGCCGGCTGACCGATGTCGTCGACCTCACCGACCACAGCCAGCACCGGACACGTGATGTCGGTCAGTGTCACGAGTTGCCCGTTGATCGCAAAGCCGCCGGTCATCATCCGGTTGTGCGCGATGAACTGCTTGAGCAACTCGGCGATGGCCGGACCCGACCAGGCGATCCAGCCTTCGGACTCCAGGAACCTGCGCTGCGCCTCCCGTGGGAGCAGGGCTTCACGGTCGTGCAGTTGACGCAGGAAATCCAACCTGGCCTTGGCGGTTTTGAGCGGGTCCATCATCTGGAACCCGACCCGCGCCATCCAGCCGGTGATTTCGAGCCGGTTGAAGACGTGGTCTGCCATGAAGTTGGCGACGCCCGAAGCGATGTTGGGCGGGAGACCCATCGGCAGACCGGCCAGCGTGTCCACCGGTGATCCAAACGCGATGATGCTGGCGATGCGCTTGGAATGCCGATACGCCGCAACCTGATAGGCGAACATCCCGCCCTGCGAATAGCCGGCCAGGTGCACGTCGCATCCGGCCGCGTCGGCCACCGTGTCGACCGCCAGACTCAGCGCGACGATGTGGTCGGCCAGGTTGCGACGCATGCCGCCTTCGACCTCGTCGGGTGAGCCGAAGTCGATGACCCAGACGTCGCATCCAGCCGCGTGCAGGATGCCGACCGCACCTTCGTCGCGGGTGACATCCCACATGTTCGCCGACATCATCATCGGGTGCACCAGCACCACCGGCGGGCCCGGCTGCGGTTGCCCCGGCCTGTTGTCAGGCGGAAAGTAGCGCCGCAGCTTGTACATCGGGACGCTCTCGACGATCTGGAACGGGGACGCAACCGTATCGGTCTCCAAACCACCCCAGCGCAAGACCTCCAGCCCGTTCTGCGCTGTCGCCATCAGCCACTCGACCGGGCGGGTAATGGCCGAGAAATTCACATCCACCGCTGTTGCTCCCCTATTTCTGTGCTGCCAGCGCTCTTGGTGCCTGACAAGCCCTGGCGACAGGCACATTCTGGCACATGACGGGAAGCTAACTCGGGCGATTCCGCCGCTGCCAGTAGGGTCGGCGCAGTGGCGCACCTACTCGGAGCCGAGGCCCTGCACCTGGAGTACCCGACCGGGGTGGTACTCGAATCGGTGACCCTCGGGGTGAACGACGGCGCCCGCATCGGCATCGTGGGCCGCAACGGGGACGGCAAATCCAGTCTCCTGAAATTGCTCACCGGGGGGCTGGACCCGCATTCCGGGCGGGTCACCCGCCGCAGCGGGTTGCGGGTCGGCATGCTGGATCAGGCCGACACCCTAGAAGCCGGCCGCACCCTCGGCTGGACGCTGGTGGGTGATCGGGCCGACCACGAGTGGGCAACGAACCCGCGGGTCCGCGACGTGGTCGACGGCCTGGTGTCCGACATAGCCTGGGACGCTGACGTCGCCGGTTTGTCCGGCGGTCAGCGGCGCCGGGTCCAGTTGGCCGCGTTGTTGATCGGCGACTGGGACGTGATCGCCCTCGACGAACCGACCAACCACCTCGACATCGAAGGTATCTCCTGGCTGGCCACCCATCTGCGCCAGTGTTGGGCGCGCAACGCCGGCGGATTGCTGCTGGTCACCCACGACCGCTGGTTCCTCGATGAGGTGGTCAACACCACCTGGGAGGTACACGACGGAGCCGTCACGCCCTTTCAAGGCGGTTATGCGGCCTATGTACTGCAGCGGGTGGAGCGCGATCGGATGTCCGCTGCCAGCGAGGCCAAGCGGCAGAACCTGATGCGCAAGGAGCTGGCCTGGCTGCGCCGGGGCGCGCCGGCGCGTACCGCGAAGCCGAAGTTCCGCATTGAAGCCGCCAACCAACTGATCGCCGACGTGCCGCCGCTACGCGACAGTGTCTCGCTGGCCAAGCTGGCCACCGCGCGGCTGGGCAAGAACGTGATCGACCTGCTCGACGTGTCGGTGTCCTTTGATGGGCGTCCGGTGCTGCGCGACATCGAGTGGCGAATCGGCCCGGGTGAGCGCACCGGCATCGTCGGCGCCAACGGGGCCGGCAAGTCCACCCTGCTCGGACTTATTTCCGGCACTCTGCAGCCCGATACCGGGCGGGTCAAGCGCGGTAAAACGGTCCGATTGGCGATGCTCGATCAGCAGTCCGGCGAGTTGGCGGCGGTCGAAGGCGACCGGGTCGCCGATGTGCTGGGCCAACTGCGCGGCGGGTACCAAGTGGAGGACCGCGAGGTGACCCCAACCCAGCTGCTGGAACGGCTGGGTTTCGACCGGGGGCAGCTGTCGTCGCGAGTCAGTGAACTCTCCGGCGGTCAACGTCGGCGCCTGCAACTGCTGCTCACCCTGCTGGCCGAGCCGAACGTGCTGGTGCTCGACGAACCGACCAACGACGTGGACACCGACATGCTGGCCGCCACCGAGGATCTGCTGGACTCCTGGCCGGGAACGCTGATCGTCGTCTCCCACGACCGGTACCTGTTGGAGCGGGTCACCGATCAGCAGTACGCGATTCTCGACGGGCGGCTGCGGCACCTGCCCGGCGGCGTCGACGAGTACCTGCGGCTGGCCGCCGAACGATCGGCGCCGCCGCAGCGGACGGCACCGGACGCCGCACCCGCCGGGGTGCTGTCGGGAGCCGAGCTGCGGGCCGCGCAGAAGGAGATCACCGCCGTCGACCGCCGTCTTGCCCGGCTGGCCGACCAGGTGACGGCCAAGCACACCGACCTGGCTGAATATGACCAGTCCGATCACGTCACCATTACCCGGCTAACCCACGAGTTACGCGCTCTTGAGACAGAGGTCGGGACCCTGGAAGGCCGGTGGCTGGAACTATCGGAACGTATCGAATAGCGGGCGTTCGACGCTGAGGGCGGCGATAATCCCCATCGTCGTCGGTCAGGCACCCTTGCGCTGGCGGCGTTCGCCCATACTGCGCAACAGGGCCAGTACCTTCAGGCCCAGCGACGGGGCCGCGTCGCTGGCGCGGATCACCAGTCCTCGCCAACGCGGCACGACCTGGAAGATCTGGCGGCTCTCCAGCAGCTCCAGGCCGGCCCGGGCAACGTCCTCGGGCAGCAACGGCTTGGGTCCGGAGAACAGCAGCGCCGCACCCGGATCGGTCGCGCGCGAGCTGACCATCTGGGTCCCCACCACATCCGGGCACAGCGCCCGAACCCGAATCGGCAGGCCGGCATGGTCGAGATCGCCCTGCAGCGATGTCGTGAACGACAACACCGCCGCTTTGGTTGCCGCGTACAGGGCAAGTCCGGGCACCGGGCCGAGAGCCGAGAGCGACGCGATGTTGAGGATCGCTCCCCCGGCAGCGCCCATCGTCGTGATCGCCGCGTGTGAGCCGGCCATCACACCTCGGATGTTGATGTCCAGGATGCTGGCCAGCTCCTGGTCGGTGTGGGTCCAGCTGTCGCCGGCGATGAGGATCCCGGCGTTGTTCACCCAGACGGCCAGGCGCCCTTCGGCCGATGCCTGCGCGGCGACGTCCCGATGACCGGCCGGATCCCCGACGTCCTGCCGGGCGCCCCACGCCCCGCCGCCGATGTCGGCCGCGGCACGCTTCGCGGCATCCGCGTCGATATCGGTGACCAGCACCCGGTGTCCGGCCGCGGCAAGTCGGCGGCCGATCTCCAGACCGATCCCGCGCCCGCCGCCGGTGACGACTGCGATGGTGGATTCAGACATCTCTCTCCTTTGTGGTGGGGCAACGATCTGGCATCTGGCGGTTACGCATCAGTTGTCGATCAGCTTTTCGGCGCGAGCCCATTCGGCTACCCGGACCATGCCCTCGGCAATGGAGACCAGTGGCCGATACCCCAGCATCTTCTGAGCTTTCTCGATCGAGTAAGTCCCCGGGCGATTCAGCAGCCACATCGCGCCGGCGGACAGGTCGGTCTTCTTGCCGAGTCGGCGTAGCACCGCGCCCACCGCGTCGGCCAGCGGCGCGGCGATCGTCATCGGCACCGTACGAAGGGTGCCGCCACTCCTCGCTGCCATGCGGCCGAAGAAGTCCGCGCAGCGGACGCCCGCACCGTCGCTGATGATGAACACTTGGCCGGCCGTCCCGTCGGTGGATAAAACCAGCACCATGCCGTCGACGAAGTTGTCAATGTACACCGGCGAGAAAATCCCGTTTCCGCCGTTCGGTAACGGGAAGCCGAGCGGCTTGCGCATCTCCGCGATCGGCGAGCGCACCCACACCGAGCCGGGCCCCCACACGTCGCCCGGCCGAATCACCGTCACGTCGATCTCCTTGGCCGCGTGCGCCGCCAGCACCACCGCCTCGGAGTTGACCTTGGTGTCGGTGTAAACGTCGCCGTTGACATGGACCGGGTAAGTCTCGTCGACGCCGTCGGGGAAGTCGAACCCGTACGCGGCCACCGAGGAGAGATGCACAAACCTGCCCACCCCCGCATCGATGGACGCCCGCAGCACCCGGCTGGTGCCGAGCACGTTCACCGTCCACGATTGCTCCAGCGAGAAAGCCCCACCCAGCAGTGCCGCGGTGTGAACCACGGTGTCAATGCCATCGAGCGCCGGCGACCACTGCTCCGGCTTGGTGGTATCACCGGCCACCACATCGTGCGCAGCATCGGCGACCAGGTCCACGCCGCTCACCTGAGCACCGAGAGTCCGGAAGCGCTCAGCCATGGCGCGCCCGATGAAGCCGTTCGCGCCGGTAATGAAGATCTTCCGGCCCGCCAGCGAGGGCGCTGGACGGTCGCTGGCGGCGCTGGCTGGCATTAGGCGTGCTTGGCGGTATAGGCGACGGCGCCGCCAGCGATGTAGTTAATCGGGCCAAGGTTCTGGTCGGCGGACAGAACTCCGGTGAGGTAGGTGATCAGGGCGGCGTCGAGGATGGAGTGGAAGGTGCCGTCCTCGTTGAAGTTGATGTTGGCGCCAACGACACGGACCAGGATCACCGTGTCTTCGGTGTTGTCCTGCGGGGTGATGAACGTGTGCACGGAGGAACCCGGTTCATAGAGATAGGAGCCGGCGATCTGCAGCTGATCGGGGTACTCGAGGTAGTGCCAGCAGCCCGACAGGGTGTATACCTCGGCGACACCGGTGTGGTAGTGCAGTGGCACCGTGGCGCCGGGCTCAAAGGTAGCCAGCACCACCCATTCACCGTTCTCGATGTCCAACCGCAGTGGCCTGAAATGCACGCCCGCGCCCAGAGAATTCTTGATCAGCGGGATGTCCTTCTCGTTGACCGTGAGCAGTTCGGTCTGCGGCAGTGCTACCAGTGGTAATGCGGCACCGGTGGACGTGTTCGCCGGGGCCGGGGCGATTGCGAGAGTCATGTGAGCTTCCTTTTGTCCGGGTGGGTGACCCCCACCATGCCCGCCCGACCCACCACTGGTCTTGCCAATAGGTGACACGTTCTTGACAAATGACGACATTTTTGTGATCCGTGACCTATACCTGGTCGACGATGCGGGGTCTTGTCATTGCGCGCTAGGGCTTCGACCACTTATGGACCACTCATGGACCACTGACGACAGCCGTCACGCTGGCGATCGGAGATGATCCCCCCACAGCGGCGCGCATCGCGCGTGGCGAGCGGCCGAACCACCGCACGCACGAGCGACTCAACGTGCTTTGTTCGGAGTAGCCGAGCATTCGCGTCAACTGCGACAGCGGCATACCGCTGGTTTGTAAGTAGTGTTCGGCCAGGTCGCGGCGGACATCGTCAATCAAGGCCGCGTAAGACATTCCGTGATCCGAGAGCCTACGTTGCAGAGTTCTTGGGTGCATCGACAATTCGTGGGCGATGTCCTCGATACGCGCGTATCCAGTCGGCAGAGCTCTCCTGACCATCGCCCGCACCTGCGCGGTCAAACTCAGCGGAGGACTGGTCGAGACCTCGCGAAGATACTTGGCGACGGCACCCGCCACCGCGGGGTCGCTCCCGGGGACCACCCGCTGGAGCAGTTCGGAATCGAACTCGAATCCCAGGTGGTCAGATCCGGTGCGGATGGGGCAACCGAAGTAAGCCTCATACCTCGATAGCGGGGCTGCCGGCCGATGCGCGAACGACGCGGTCGTCGGCGAAAAGTCACCACCAACGAGCAGGCGCCACACCTGCAGGCTGGTGCCCAGTGACAGCTCACTGATCTGTGCTAGATCGTGTATGTCGCGCAACAGCATTCGGAAGCGGTAGTCCGCGATCGGGCCTTCGGTGGTCACCGAGATCGCGATCGCCGGACTGTAGACATCCATGAATTTCCGAATGCCCGAGAGGGCGGCACCGACCGAGGGTGCGTGCCGGGCGATCAGCGCGACGGGGCCAAGGATCTGCAGATCCTGCAACTCAGAGAGCCGAAGACCGAAGTCCGGGCACCCCAGTTCCCGTGCGGCCAGTTCGAGGACTGCGATCAGTGCCCGGTAGGAGATGAACTCGTCGGGATCCTCGGCAACCTCGGACGATATCCCGGCTCGCAGCAGGAGCGGCTCGGGAGCGCCGCCCAGCCTCCCGACGAGGGCCCGGAATCCGGTGAGCGAACTCGCCCGGATCGTCGCGGTCATGGTCGTGAATTGTCAAGTAAATGTCGTACGAAGTCAAGATTTTACTGTCGCGATCGGCTACTTCGCAGCGGCTCATTCCTTGCCATCAACATCGGAACATGTCGATTGATCGCGACCGCTCAGCTCACCGAGACAGTTCGAAGTGCTGGTAGTCGATGGGCGATTTCCAGAGGCCGCCCCACCGCCAGCCGCGATCGGTGAAGACGCGTACGGCGGGATCGCCCGGGTGCAGCAGGCCGGGCTCTATACGGTTGCGGTCGGTGTAAACCCTGGCGTTCTTCGGCTCGAACGTGCTGCCGTCGACGGAGGGGTTGAGCAATGGGTTGACGTCGATGGCGCGGCCGTAGGCGTGCTGGGCCCACCGGCCTGACACGGGGATGCGCCGGCAATTGAACGCCGAGGTGTTGTCGTCCTCCATCGACAGCTCGTCGGAGGCCTCCGGATAGTCGCCGACGGGTCGCATCTTCTCGATCGGATAGCCCAGGTGGTACAGCTGCTCGAACACGACGATGACCTGCGCCACCAGTTCCTCGTGCACGATCAGTTCGCCACGATGCGTCCGAGCGTCGAACCCGATGTGGTCGATCTGGACGCGGCGCAGCTGGGCCGGACCCACCGGGCAACCCGGCCGCCAGCTCCGTCCGAGTTCAGCGGCGGTGACGGGCCAGATGGTCGCAGCGGCGGTGACAGGCTCGGGGGGTGCGGTGGCTGGTGACACCGGGGGCAGGTCCGGGGCAGGCGGCGGCGCGCACTGGGGCAGGACGGCACAGACGACGGCCGATGTCGTCAGTACGACCGCTCGGGTCAAGGTCGGTGATTTCGCTACAAAAGTCCAGATGCCGCCCACGGTAGTCGAGTGCGAGACGGCTAGCCGTTGAGCCACTGCCGGAGGCGCTCGGCGCGCTGACGGACGATTCCCAGCTGAGCGGCGACCCGGACCGGGGCGGTGCCACCTCGGGCGTCGCGGGAGTTCACCGAGCCCTCCACCGTCAGCACGTCGCGCACCTGCGGGGTCAGCTTCGGGCTGATCGCAGCCAGCTCGTCGTCGGTCAGGTCGCCCAAGCCGACCCCGCGCCGCTCGGCGACCTGCACCGCAGTCCCGGCCGCCTCGTGCGCGATCCGGAACGGAACACCCTGGCGCACCAACCATTCGGCGATATCGGTGGCGAGCGTGTAACCGGCCGGTGCCAGTGCGGCCATCCTCTCGAGGTCGAAACGCAGCGTGCCCACCAGCCCGGCCATCGCCGGCAACACCAATTCCAGCTGTGCTGCCGAGTCGAACACCGGCTCCTTGTCCTCCTGCAGGTCCCGGTTGTAGGCCAGCGGTTGGGCCTTCAGTGTCGCCAG
>JBDTKT010000155.1:0-7815 GCA_039935195.1 Mycobacterium sp. | reverse complement strand
ACCCATGTGCGCACCGATCTTGGCAATGAACGGTTCGTCGATCACCTGGACGTGCTCACCGCCGACCGGAACCACCTCCAGGTCCGAGACGTACTCGCCCCAGCCCCCATCCGGCTTGCGGGTGGCGTAGGCAGGCTCGAAGGTGATCGCGTCATCGTGGTAACGATCAGCCATGTACAAGGTGACGTGGCCTCCGTAGGGCCGGTATTCGGCGGTGTCGATAGTCCGCTGGTCGAGGTAGGACGTGCGCTGGTGTTCGATAATCCCGCCCGGGATCTGCACACCGCTGGCGCTGACCGCCTCCAGCACGAACTGGACCTGGCCGGCATCGTCGAGATCTTCGAGTTGTTCGTAAGGGATTTCGGGAATCTGCACGTTGAACGTCCGCTCCGCGAACTTGGCGTACCGGTCCCAGCGCTTGCGGGTCTCTTCCTTGGTCGTCAGAATCGGCTCGCCGGGCATCACCGCGTCGATCAGTCCGACGAACCGCACATCGCAACCCTGCTCGGCCAACCCGATCGCGCACGCGTAGGCCAGCGCCCCACCCAGCGACCAGCCGGCCAGGATGAACGGTCCGTCGCCCTGCAACTCACGCAGCTTGGGGATATAAGCGGCGGCGCGTTCCTCGATCGAACCCTCGACGCGTTCGAAGCCGTACATCGGGACATCGGGCGGCAGACGCTTGAGCAGCGGCTCGTAGACCACCGTCGACCCACCCGCGGCGTGAAACACGAACACTGGAACTTGTTTGGAGCCTTCGGGTTTCGCTCGCATCGTGCGGACAAAACCGTCGAGCTCGCCGGCCTCCAGAAACTCGCGAACTTTGGTGGCTAGCGCCTCGATGGTCTCGGCGGCCGTCACCTCGTCGACGGTGATGCTGCCTTCGACGCGCTCGGAGAGCCGCTGCGCCATCTTCTGCGCGGCCCCGTCGCCGAGGGCGGGCAGTGCGTTGAAGATGCCGCCCGGTGACTTACCGGTGACGATCGCCCAGGTGGCGAACGTGATCCGCTCGGCGGCGTCGCGCGGCGGCACATCGGTGTTCAGCGCCTCGGCGACCGCCTTCTGATTCAGCACCTGCGCCGCGGCGGCGACCGCGCTGCGCCCCGGGCCGGCCGGATCGGTCGGCGGCGGGGGTGGTGGTGGCGGCGTGGTGTCCGCCACCGGAGCCACCGGAGCTTCCGGGACGGGCCGGGTGACCGGCGCGGCCTCGGCCGCCTTCGCCGCGGCCACGATCGCGGCCTGGTCGGCGGCGATCTCGTCGGCCGTCTGGGTCTGCTGGCGCTCGTGCAGCGCCTCGACCTCATCGCGATGCTCGACCGCGTACTTGATCATCTCCTCGACGTTGTACAGGTTCGCGTCGCGCACCGCGGTCAGCTGGATCGGCGGCATGTCGAAGTCGTACTCGACCCGGTTCTTGATCCGCACCGCCATCAGCGAGTCCAGGCCCAGTTCGATCAGCGGCACCTCCCACGGCAGATCCTCGGGTTCGTAGCCCATGGCGCTGCCGACGATCGCTCCCAGCCGGTCGGCCACCGTCTCACCGGACTCCGGCGACCACTTCGCGAAGCTGGCGGCCAGTCCCGCTCCCGCGGTCAGATTGTCGTGCAGGATCTCGGCGTCGGGCTGTTCTTCGACGGGCGCCGGCGCGCTCGCCACCGCGACCCCGGCCACCCCGGCGACCCCGGCGGCCGGCAGTCCAGCCGGGGAAGCGACCGCTACCCCGCCCCGGGACACCACAGCGTCGTAGACCAGCGTGAAGGACTCCTCGATGCGCGCGTGCACCTGGACCGTCGCCGCACCGGGGTGCCGGGTCAGCGTGGTCACCAGTCGGGCGCCCGCAGCGGGCACCGCCCGCTGCTCGGCGGCCGTCAGGGCCGCATCGCCAAGCACCTGGGCGGCAGCGGCTTTAACCAGGGCAGCCAGGTCGGTTGGGTCCACTGCTGAGCCACGCGGGGCGAACTCGAAGACATGCCGGCCGTCGGGCAGCGCCACGTGCGAGCCGGGCATGACGCCCGAGGCGTCACCGGAGAAGTGCGCATCCAGCCAATACGGCTTGCGCTTGAAGCGCGTTGGCGGGATCGCAGCGAACTCCTCCGGGCCGACCGGGCCCTCGGTGTGCCGGGGAAACAGCGTGCGGAAATCCAGGCCGTGGCCGTAGACGTAGAGCTGAGCCATCGCCATCGTCATCGAATCGACCTCGTCGGCCTTGCGGGCCAGCGTTCCGATCAATTGTGCGTCAGGCAGGCCAGCCGACGCGGTAGTCAAGCCCACCTGCATCAGTGCCACCGGGTTGGGCGCCAGCTCCAAAAATGTCGTGTACCCGTTATCGACGGCGTTGCGGATGCCGTGGGTGAAGTAGACCGAGTGCCGCAGTCCCTTCTTCCAGTAGTCCACGTCGTGGATCGGGTCGCCGCCCGGGCGCACGTAGGTGCCCTCGTGCACGGTGGAGAAATACCCGCAGGTCAGCGGTCTCGGCTCAATGCCGGCCAACTCGGCGGAGAGCTCACCGAGCAGCGGGTCCATCTGTGAGGTGTGGCTGGCGCCCTTGGTCTGCAGCTTGCGGGCGAACCTGCCCTCGGTTTCGCAGCGGGCGATGATCGCATCCACCTGCTCGGGCGGCCCGCCGATCACGGACTGGGTGGGGGCGGCGTAAACGCACACCTCCAGACCCGGGAAGTCGGCGAACACATCTGCGATCTCGTCGGCGGAGTACTCCACCAGCGCCATCAGCCGGATGTACTCACCGAACAGCATCGCCTCGCCCTCACCCATCAGGTGCGCACGCGAACAGATGGCCCGGGTGGCGTCGGCCAGCGACAAGCCGCCGGCGAAGTAGGCCGCGGCCGGCTCACCCAGTGACTGGCCGATCACCGCGGCCGGGCGGGCGCCGTGCGCCTTGAGCAGCTCACCGAGTGCGATCTGGATAGCGAAGATCACCATCTGGACGTACTCGATGTGGTTTTCGCTCGCGTAGTCCTGCGCGTCATCGAGGATCAACTCGACGATCGAGTAGCCACGCTCGTCCTGGATCAGCGCGTCGCAGCGGTTGATCCACTCGGCGAACACCTCGTCGCGCAGGTACAGGCTCTTGGCCATCTTGCGATGCTGGGCGCCGAAGCCGGCAAACACCCAGATCGGCCCGTTGGTGACCGGGCCGTCGGCGGAGTAGACGTTCGGCTTCTGTTTGCCCTCGGCGACCGCGCGCAAGCCCTTGATCGCCTCGTCGTGATCGTGGGCCAGCACCACCGCGCGCGAGCGACCGTGGTTGCGCCGCGACAGCGCACGGCCGATCGCCTCCAGCGGCGTCGCCCGGCCCTCTTCGCTATCGATCCAGTCGGCCAACTCGGCGGCCGTAGCCTTCTTGCGCGAGCTCAGGAATGCCGAAACGGCCAACGGAATGAGAGGGAGAAGGGGTTCGGCTCCCGCCAACTCCTCGAGTCCGACATCCCGCAACCGCAGCGCCTCATCGGTGAGTCCCGGCAGTTCGTAGTCATCGCCGGCGGAGGTGATCAAGCGGTCCTCGGCGTCGAGAAACTCGCCGTACTCGTCGAACCGCGCCGCGCCGGAATCCGCTGCCGGAGAATGCTCTTCGGCGACCGGTTCGACTTCCGGTTCCAGCGGCTTCTTTTCCACCACATCGCGCGGCAGGACCTCGCGCAGCACCAGGTGCGCGTTGGCCCCGCCGAAGCCGAAGCCGGAGACGCCCGCCACCGCGTATCCGCCGTAGCGCGGCCAGTCCGTGACGGTGTCGGCGACCTTGAGGTGCGTACCCTCGAAATCGATATAAGGGTTGGGGCCGGCGTAGTTGATCGACGGCGGGATCTTGTCGTGCGCCAGCGCCAGCACCATCTTGGCCAGGCTCGCCGCTCCGGCCGCCGACTCCAGGTGCCCCACATTGGATTTCACGGCGCCCAACAGGGCGGGCTTGTCGGCCGCACGACCCCGGCCGATCACCCGGCCCAGCGCTTCGGCCTCGATCGGGTCACCCAGGATGGTGCCGGTGCCGTGCGCCTCGATGTAGTCGACGGTGCGCGGGTCGATACCGGCGTCCTTGTACGCCTTGCGCAGCACCGCGGCCTGGGCGTCCGGGTTGGGCGCCAGTAGACCGTTGGACCGGCCGTCGTGGTTGATCGCGGATCCGGCGATCACCGCCAAGATCTGGTCGCCGTCGCGACGGGCGTCGTCGACCCGCTTGAGAACCAGCAGACCGCCGCCCTCGGAACGGGCGTAGCCGTCGGCGTCAGACGAGAACGACTTGATCCGACCATCGGGCGCCAGCACGCCGCCGATCTCGTCGAAGCCGACAGTCACCAGCGGGGTGATCAGCGCGTTCACCCCACCGACGACCGCCACGCTGCACTCCCCGCTGCGCAGTGCCTGCACCCCGGTGTGCGCGGCGACCAGCGACGACGAGCAGGCGGTGTCGACCGCCACCGACGGGCCGCGGAAGTCGTAGAAGTAACTGACCCGGTTGGCGATGATCGAGCTGGCGGTGCCGGTGATCGCGTACGGGTGCGCCATGCTCGGGTCGGACATCGCCAGGAAGCTGTAGTCGTTCAGCGAGCTTCCGATGTACACCCCGACCAGTTCGCCGCGCAGGCTGGACGCCGGGATGCGGGCGTTCTCCAGCGCCTCCCAGGTCAGCTCCAGCGCCATCCGCTGCTGCGGGTCGACGTTGTCGGCTTCCATCTTCGACAGCGCGAAGAACTCGGCGTCGAAACCTTTGATGTCGCTCAGGTAGCCGCCCCGGGTGCGGGCCTTGCGTACCCGCTCGGCGATCCGCGGCTCCGTCAAGAACTCCGACCAGCGGCCTTCGGGCAGGTCGGTGATCGCATCGAAGCCGTTCAGTAGCGCGGCCCAGGTCTCGTCCGGGGTGTTCATGTCACCCGGGAATCGGGTGGCCAGGCCGACCACCGCGACATCGGGAACGTCGCGCGTCCGCGACCAGTCCTCGGCGTCGGCATCGTCCGCCACCACCGGCTCGCCCTCGACGATCACGGTGGCCAGCGCCTCGATGGTGGGATGGCGGAACGCTACCGTCGCCGACAGCGTGACCCCGCTGAAGTCCTCGATGTCGGAGGCCATCGCCACCGCGTCGCGCGATGAGAGGCCCAACTCGATCAGCGGGGCGGTCTCGTCGACGGAGTCCGGCGATCGACCGGTGGCCTGAGACACCCAGTTGCGTAGCCAGGCCCGCATTTCCGCGACGGTCAGGTCGGTCCGGCTGGCGTCGCGCGGGGCCGCGTCGTCGCCGGCTGCCATTTCCGGTGCCTCGCTACTCATGGTCAGACCTGGTCGGGGAAGGAGTTCGCGGCCGCGGTGCCGCTGCCCAAACTGCCGTCGAGGTAAGCGGCGCGGCAGGCCCGGTGGCCGATCTTGCCGCTGGACGTGCGCGGCACCGCCCCGGCCGACACCAGCAGCACGTCCCGCACGGTCACCCCGTGGCGCACCGCGATGGCCGCCCGAATGTCGTCGACGATGGGCTGGAACTCCAGTTTGTGGGCTCCGGGCGCGCGCTCGGCGACGATCACCAGTTGCTCGGAGCTGTCCTCGGCGTCGTATTTCAGGCCGGTGTGCGGATTGTCGAAGACACCCTGCGGCAGCTGGTTGGCCGGCACCGAGAACGCCGCGACGTAGCCGGCTCGCAACGCCCGGCTGGCCTCCTGCGCCGAGTACTCCAGGTCCTGCGGGTAATGGTTGCGACCGTCCACAATGACCAGGTCTTTTACCCGGCCGGTGATGTACAGGTCATCCCGGTAATGAGTGCCGTAGTCGCCGGTGCGCACCCAGAAACCGTCGTCGGGGGCGCCCTGCGCGTGCGACGACTCGATCCGCGACTTCAGGACGTTTTTAAAGGTATCGATGCTCTCCTGCTCCCGGTTCCAGTAACCGGTACCCATGTTGTTGCCATGCAGCCAGATCTCCCCGATCTGGCCGTCGGGCAGTTCGGCGGCGGTCTCGTAGTCGACAATCACCGCCCATTCGGCGACAGCGACCCGGCCGGCCGACGCCTGCGCAACGGCGCTCGGTGCGTCCGGCGCCACCTCGACGAACAGGTTCTGGTTGTTCAGCGCCTCCCGGTCGACAGAGATGATCTTGGGCTTGTCGCCGATCGGGGTCATCGAAACGAACAGGGTGGCCTCGGCCAGTCCGTAGCACGGCTTGATCGCTTCCTCCCGGAATCCGTACGGCCCGAAGGCCTCGTTGAACTTGCGCAGCGACGCCGCCGACACCGGCTCGCTGCCGTTGAGGATCGCCTTGACGTTGCTCAGATCAAGCGGTAGGTCGCCCTCTCGGGGCAGGCCACGGGCCGCGGCGTGATCGAAGGCGAAGTTCGGCGCCGCCGTATAGACCTCGCCGGTCTCGCCTTCCTTGCGAGCCATCGCCTGGATCCACCGGAACGGCCGGCGCACGAACGCCGTCGGGGTCATGAAGGTGAACTCCTGGCCCAGCGCCGACGACACCAATGTCGTGATCAGACCCATGTCGTGGAAGAGCGGCAGCCAGCTCAGCCCGCGGTCCCCTTCCCTGCCCTGCAGCGTTTCCAGCAGTTGGACCACGTTGGTGGGCAGGTTCAGCTGGGTGATCTGCACGCCGGTCGGCGTGCGGGTGGAACCGGACGTGTACTGCAGGTAGCTGACCGCGTCGCGGTCGACAGGCGGGATCTCCCAGGTGGAGCCGACCTCGGTGGGCACCGCGTCGACCGCGATCACCCGCGGCCTTTCCTTGGCGGGGCGGCCGCGGAAGAACTTGCGCACCCCTTCGGCGGAGTCAGTGGTGGTCAGGACGACCGATGGGGTGCAGTCGTCAAGCACCGCGTGCAACCGGCCGACGTGGCCGGGCTCGCCCGGGTCGAACAGCGGCACCGCGATCCGGTCCGAGTACAGGGTGCCGAAGAACGCGTTCAGATAGTCCAGGTTCTGCGGGCACAGGATGGCGACCCGGTCACCCGGTTGGGTGACCTGCTGCAACCGGGCACCCACCGCGCGGTTACGGGCGCCGAAGTCGGACCAGGAGATGTCGTGCGCCACCCCGTCGCGTTCGGTGGAGTAGTCCAGGAAACGATATGCCAGCTTGTCCCCACGCAAGTCGGCCCAGCGCTCGACGGTGCGAACCAGGCTGCTGTTGTCCGGAAACCGGATCTTGCCGTCCTTGATGAAGGGATTGCGGTACGCCGCCTGGGTTACCGGGGCCATGCCAGATCTCCTGTCACGCACATGCGCGCGCCTGCTGCCAGGCACACACGCTCACGCTCGATTGGTTCGTCGCGGAACCCGAATCCCACAGATGGGAGCTGGGATTCAGTGCCCGCCGGAGCGGCGCCGACCGGCGTCGATCGGGGCCACATGTTCTTAAATTTTTCTTAATGTTACTGGTCGGCTCGGCGCACGCCAAATCAGACGGTACCGTGTGCGACCCCGGTAACCGGTGCAACCCGCCACACCCGCCGCGGTCACCCGTGTGGCGGATGCGGCGCGTTCTCGATCAGGCCCTGCGCCCAGTTCAGTGCCCACTGCGTCGCCGACTCCCCATCCTGGCTCCAGAAGTCGGTGGTGGCGTACATCGCGTGCACCGGCTGGCCGGCTCCGCCGGCCAGGGTCTCCAAGGTGGTCGGCAGCTTGGTAACGCTGAACGCCTCCTGCGGGGCCGCGCAGATCAGGTCACCGCGGGCGCAGATCTCGTTGGTCCGCTGGTCCAGATCACCGAAGCCGCCCTCCCGCGCACCGGTCATCGTCAACCCCAGCCCGCTCAGCATCGGTATCTCGTGCAGTGCCACCTCGGCGCCCTGGCCCGGCAGCGTGGGCGGCACGTCAA
>JBDTKT010000154.1:0-18948 GCA_039935195.1 Mycobacterium sp. | reverse complement strand
CCACGCCGTCAGGTGCGGTGTGGCCGCGCCTCGCGCTAGTCGGCCGGTGTAGGCGCGGGTTGTGATCGTGGCTTCAGGACCCAGGCCATCCAATGTGGCGGCCCAGTTCTTGCTGATGCCCGTCTCGGGGCAGCGCAATAACGCGGTGCCGACCTGCACCGCGCTCGCTCCAAGCGTCAATGCCGCCGCCACTCCGCGCCCGTCGGCAATTCCGCCGGCAGCGATGATCGGCACCTCAAGGTGGTCGGCGAACCAGGGCAGTAGAGCCAAGAGTCCGATGTCGGTGCGCTCTGCGGCGTCCTGCTCGAAGGTGCCTCGATGGCCGCCGGCCTCCATCCCCTGCGCCACGATCGCGTCCGCCCCGGCCTGCTGGGCTGCAAGTGCATCCGAAAGTGTGGTGGCGCAGGCGAACCATGCGATGCCTTGCTCATGGAGTCGGCGCACATAGTCGGGTTCGAATATGCCCATGATCGACGAGATCACCGTGGGGCGCGCGACAAGCATGGCCTCGCACTGCTCCCGGTAGTCCGGACCTGGGTCGGCCGCGTCTCCTGGAGTGCCGAACCGCCCGAAGAACTCGCGGGCCTGGTCGATCCTGCGTTGGCGCTCGTCGGCATCACCAATGGGTGCATCGGGTATCCAGATGTTCAACTGGAAGGCGCCGGAAGACCCGATACGGAACCGCTGCACCCATTTCGCGATGGCAGAAGGACTTCTCCCCAGTACTCCGGATGCGCCCATGCCCCCGGCCTCGGCCACTGCGATGGCCAACTCCGGTGGGCTTGATCCGGCCATGGGAGCCTGAAGGATCGGTAGACGCAGCCCGAATCGGTCGCAAAACTTCCGAGCGCGCCGTTGTGCGTTGGCCGTGGTGTCCTCCTTCATGCGATGAAGCTCTACATAGGCTAGCTCAGGCACCGTGTCGCATGCCGCGGTCTCTCGGCTCTAGTGGTTGTGCCACACTGGCCTTCAGGCCACCCACGCCCGTCTGCCCGATCAAAGAGGTTGGATTATGCGACTCACCCCGACGAGAGCCCTGGCGCTGGCCATCGAACCATTCGCGGGGCAGGTGTATTTTTCCCCGGAGTGCCATCGCGGCTATGCCGCACTCGGTTTCGGCCCGAGCCCCGCCAAGATGGGTGAGGTTCAAATGCCTGACGGGGCCGCCTATTTCTGTAGCCGCGGCTCGGTAATGGGGCAGGTGCCGGGTGAGGTGATCGCGGCGGCCTTCGGGGTGTTCAACCCGGCGATCGTGGTACCGGCGGTCACTTACGGCTGGACGCTGACCGACGCTGCAACGATCTGTGGCGTGCGGACCGACGGTGCGCTGCAACAGCTTCGCCGGGTCCTCGGTGCGCACCCAGCGGGTCTCGATCGGGTGGTCGAGTTGCTCCGGCGTGCGACAGAATCACTGTCGTTGGCCGGTAAACCACTGTTCGCGGGCCTCGTCGCCCAGGGTCTGCCGGGTGAACCGCTGGCCGACGCGTGGCGGTTGGCCGACCAGTTGCGGGAGTATCGCGGCGATGCTCACGTGAACGCATGGACCACCGCCGGTTTCGACGGCGCAGAGATCGGCCTGATCACCGAGCTCTACTGGGGGTTGCCGTTACGCAGCTATGTGCGGACCAGGGCCTGGACCGACGACGAGTTGGCCGCCGCCGAGGATCGTTTGCAGGCAAGGGGTTTGCTGCGCGACGGTGCGTTCACTGACGCAGGCCGGGCAGCGCGGGAGGCGGTCGAAATGTCCACCGACGACGCCTGCGCGCCCGTCGTCGCCGCACTGCGCGACGATCTCGATGAACTGGTCGCCGCTGTCGGCGCCTGGTCGAAACAGGTGCAGGAGGCAGCCGGTTATCCGGCCAGCGGGCCCCAGGAGTTGGCGGCGTTGACCAGCGGGCAATCGGGTACGCATGCCTGACTTGTTCAGTCCGTTCACGCTCAAGGGCGTGACGCTGCGTAACCGCATCGGGATGTCACCGATGACCATGTACCGGTCGGTCGACGGAAAGATGAACGACTTTCACCTGATGTATCTGGGGGCTCGGGCCGCCGGGGGTTTCGCGCTGGTGTTCGCCGAGCAGGTTGCGATCGCACCCGAAGGGCGCACCTCGGTGCACTGCGCTGGGATCTACGACGACGACCAGATCGCCGGGCACGCCCGGGTCACCGCCATGGTCAAGGACATGGGCGCTGTCGCCGCCATCCAACTCGGCCACACCGGACGCAACGGTAGCGAGACTAAACCCTGGGTCGCCGGAGGGCTCGGTCGACAGTTGCCGCCGGATCACCGGGAGGGGTGGCAGGTCAGCGGACCCTCCGACGTTCCCTACGGTTTCGGGAAACGGATACACCCGGTGCATGCACTGACCCGCGAGGAGATCCGGGATATCCACCGCCAGTACGCCGAAGCGGCCCGTCGGGCTCTGGAGGCCGGCTACGAATGGCTCGAGTTGCACTTCGCGCATGGTTACCTGGCCGCGCAGTTCTATTCACCGCTGGCCAATCACCGAACCGACGAGTACGGGGGCGGCCTGCGCAATCGGGCCCGGTTCATGCTTGAGGCGCTCGACGCGGTGCGTGAGGTATGGCCCGAGCGATTGCCGCTGACAGCCCGTCTCGGCTGCGACGACTTCCACCCGGGAGGGGTGACGTTCGAGGAGTCTCTCGAGGTGCTTGGCTGGCTGAGAGACCACGGCCTCGATCTGGCGGACCTGTCTATGGGAGGCAACACCGACGACGTACGGGACCCGTTCTTCCTGCGCCCGTCAGCGTGGGTGGACAGAGGCGCGCAGGTACGCCGGGAGATCGGTATTCCGGTGACCGTCAGCTGGAACCTGGGTGTGCCCGGCGACGCCGACCGGGCGATCCGGAACGAAGAGATCGACGTCGTTCTGCTCGGCCGCCCGGCATTGGCCAACCCGCACTGGCCGGTGTGGGCGGCCAGAGAGCTGGGTGTGAATGGTGAATTCGCACTGCTGCCGGATGACTGGGGATGGTGGCTGCAGGTCTCGCGGATGTTTCAGCCGAATATCGGGTGGCCGGAACCGTCACGGAGCGCAGTCGACGTCACGCAGGAATCAACCGGGTGAGCGGCTCACCGCGACTCGGTTGCGGTCGGTAGGCCGGTCAGGAATTCCAGCAGGAGGCGAGTGATCTCCTTCGGCCGCTCCTGCTGCAGCCAGTGGCCTGCGCCCTCGATCGCGACCTCGCGGTAGTCCCCGGTGAAGACTTCGCGCATGTGCTCGCGCGACAGATAACTCAGCACCGGGTCCGCGGTTCCCGCGATGAACAGGGCCGGCGCGCTGATCGTCGTGGTGGTATCGGCAGTCAGTTCCCAGTTCCGGTCGAGATTGCGGTACCAGTTCAACGCCCCGGTGAAGCCGGTGCGGGTGAACTCAGCGCTGTAGTGGTTGAACTCGTCCGCGCTGATCCAGTCCGGTAGGCCGGCGGGCTCCGGGAGGCGCTCGACGAACCCCTCGGATCCGGGGCGGACCATCCGCAGCACGACGGCCGGATCGTCGGTGGGGCCAAGACAGAACATGCGGCGCATGACCTTGGCCGCGTCGGCGCCCAAGTCGGCATCGGCGATGCCCGGCTCCTGGAAATAAAGCATGTAGAAGAAATTTTCGCCCACGGTCTTGCGGAGTGCCTCGGTCGGCGGCACCTTCGGACGCGGCTCCGGCGGCACGCTCATCCCGACCACCCCCGCGACGCGATCTGGCTGCAACTGCGCTGCGGTCCAGACCACGGGGGCCCCGAAGCCGTGGCCGACGAAGACCCCGCGCTCAGCGCCGACGTCGTCGAGCAGACCGACCAGGTCGGCGCTCAATTCTGGCATGGTGTACGCGCCGATATCGGCGGGCTGACTGGAGCCACCGTAGCCGCGCTGATCGGGAGCCAGAACGTGATATCCGGCCGCCGCCAGCGCGGGTATCTGGTGGCGCCATGAGTAGGCAAGCTCCGGAAAGCCGTGAGCCAATATCACGACTGGAGCACCGCGGTCGCCGGCCTCGACGACCCGCAGTCGCACACCGTTTGTATCAACTAGCCGCTCGGTTGGGGTGGGCACCGTCTCAGCCAAACACAACTGCGCGTATCTGGGAAGGGCTTGTGGCAGGCGAACATCCGGCACTAAATACAGCGAAACGCCGCCGCACGCGGCCCGTGATTCACCGCCCAAGGTGATCACTCGCAGAACGGTCCCCGGGAAGTTACGACGCGATTTTGTCCAACGATGTCTGCACCGGGCTATCGGCCGTTTGGCGCCGGCGTGGTCTCTGCTCCGTAACCCATCCGGCAGCGATCGTGACGGACGCTCGGTGATCGCCGGTCGACTGCACTCAATCCGGCGATTGCCCCCGCATGCGCCGGAGTGCTCGGTCCACCGAAGGGAAGCGATGCGGCGCTGGAAAACAAAGAAGTTGTATCAGTCCGATAACGACCTCAATTGTACTTACAGCGATGTGATACGGTTTCTTTGCAGTCGGCAGACTGTGCGAATCCGGGGGGGTTAGGCAACTAATCCATCGGAGTTGACATTGAAGACCTTCAGTCGGTTCAGTATCGTGACCGTGGCGGCTATCGGTTTATATGGAACTATTTTAGTCCTCGGTTCTGAAGCAATCGCTGCACCGTTTCCATTGGGTGGCCCGGCGTGCGGGGCCGATGTGGCGATCTTTGCCAGTCCGGCGCCTGCCGAGGCAACACTGACCGGGGCGACACTGGCCGAGGCAGTGTCGACCGCGCCTTGTGCGCCCGTCGGTGCTGACCTGACGGGTTTTGTCGGCCCAGTGGTACCTATGGCATTCCCGGGACCGCTGCCGGTGGCTCCCGTTGTGCCAGTGCCGCCTCCGGTTCCGGTGATTCCGCCGATCGCACCGATTCCGGTGGTGCCCGGTGTTCCACCGCCGGTACCTTTCGCGGCGCCGGGTCCGGCGGGGGCCGCGGCGGCGAGTCCTCTTGCGGGGGTGCTGACGGACGCCTTCGGATTTCCGGTCGACTTAGCTGCCGGCAGCAAATAACGTTGGCAGTAAGAGCCCGCGAGCAACGACAAGTTGCTCGCGGCTTTCTTCGCTGCTCTCGAATGCGACAGGTCCGGGAATCGTCACCCGATTCATGGAAATAATTCGATCTGAAGTTATGGCACTGGCTTATCGTCGTACAGAAAACTTAATCGTTATGTCACGTGCAATGGTAATGCCGATACTCGGTGACGTGGCGTACATGGTCGCGCATCCGATGCTCAAATTCACGCGTCGATGAACCGTCGGCGGGGCCTGTCAGCGCAGCGGTTGGGGGAGTTGATGCCTTCGACCCGGCCGGATCCCCGTACGACACCGGGCGGACAGTGCACTCCGCAAGTGGTCGGCGCGGGATCGGCGCTATTCCTGCACGATCACCGGATCGCCGATGTTGACCGTGTCGAAGTACCACGCCGCATCGGTGGGGCTCAGGCCGATGCACCCGTGGCTGACATTGTCGATGCCCAGGGAGCGAAGCGCCCACGGGGCCGAATGAACGTAGAGACCGCGCGCGGTGATGCGGACGGCGTGGTCGACCGTGAGTCGGTAACCTTCGGGGTCATCGACCGGGACGCCCACGCTGCTGGAATCCATCACGACTGAGCTGTCTTTGGCCATGACCGCGTAGCGGCCGACCGGCGTTGGGAATTCCGCCTTGCCCATCGTGGCCGGCAGCACCCCCTCTTCGCCCCAGTGGGGGCGGTGGTGCGGCGCCGGCAGTGCCAGGGGCGGTCCCGCCTCGACCCCGTCCACGGTCACCGTGAAGGTGTGGGCCGAGATATTGGCGACGCCCACCAGCGCAGGACCGGTGTCGAAGCCAGCGGATCGTTTGCCCACCGACAACGCCACCGTGCTGTGGGCCGGCCAGAAGCGATCGGGGACCCACTGCACCACGCTGTCGTCGAGCCACTCGTACTTCCCGGTCATCTTCGGGGTGGTCTGCACCGCGATGGCGCGCTCGGCTATCCGGTGGTCAACCACCGGCGTCCGAAACGTCACCACCACCGGATGGGCAACGCCGACGACCGCGCCCTGTGTGGGCAGGATCGACGCGACGGCGACACCCTGCTGTTGGCTCACCGCGGCGGTACCCACCCCGGCCGGTGCCACAATCGCCTCGGCGGCGATCCCGAACACCACGAGAACAGAGCGAACTGCTGCCCACATCGTCGGTACGCCCTCCGTGTCAAGAAACCAGTGTTATTGCTGCTTAATGGTATTGAGGTGCGGACGGCTGGCATGCGAGCGCACGCCCACGATTCGGTTAAGGCTTCGTCAAGGTTTGGCCACGAGCGACTCGGGGCTGTCGTTGACGGTTCGTCGAAACAGCTTCACCGTGGACTTTTTATCCGGCCCCTGCGGTGGCGCTCACGGTGACGTTGATGGTGGTTGCGCTGCCGTCCGACGCGATGATCAGTTCGGGGGCGTTGGGAGCGGAGACGACGTGGCCGCCGGTGACGCTCACCTGGTAGCCGTTCGGGTACTGAAGGGCCGGCACCGAGAGGGTGGTCTGCTCGCCGGCACCGAAGCTGCCGTTGCCGTCAGCCATCTCGGTGGAGTAGCTGAATGTAAAGACGCCGTTGTCAAACGACCAGGAATTCGGGGTCCCGGCAACCACCTGCGGATACGGTTCGACGATGGTCGCCAGCTTGGCGCTGTCGACATTGTCGCCGACCGGCGGCAGGGTGGTGTTGTAGACCAGTTCCGGCTGGCCCGTAATGGTCGGGTTGTCGGCGCCGGCATAGGAGAACTCCATCCAGCCGAGCTTGTTCTGGTTGGCGACCTGCATCGTGTCGGCGATCAAGCCGAGGTTGTTGGTGGATCCGAACTCGGTCATGAACGACGGGAGGCCGAGCGGCCCCGCATACGATTCGGCATTCTCCGCGATCAGGTCGAGGTACGGCCCACAAAGGGAGCTAAGGGGGCGAAGGAAGTCAACGGAATCCAGGAAGCAGTAGTCGTGAAACGAGAAGACGGTGTGTGGTTGGTCAACCGTGCCCAGCTGGGTGGGCACCGCCTCGTTGAAGAGCGAGTTCGGTTGGTAGAACACCGGCGTCGTCGGGTCGACGGCCCGGATCGCCGACGCCACCTGGTTGTAGAAGGGGGTCAGCTGTTGAGCCTCGAAAGTCGGGCTGCCAAACAGTGTGCCCGGCCACGATGAACCCGCCCACGGTTCGTTCATGACCTCGTAGCCGACCACGTCGGGATCGCCTTTGAAGTAGTCCGCAACGTTTTCGTACATCTGCGCGTAATGGTTCTCCAACCCGACGTCGTCGGGCGCTTTAGCGTTCGACCAGAACGCATCCCAGGCGTGATTCTCCGCAGGACTGAGGAGGTAGGTGAACGGAAAACCCGCCTGGATATTGGGCAGCCCGCCGGTCTGTACCGCCCAGTCCGGAGCACCTTGGCCCCCGAACTCACTGGCGTAGAGCCCCTGGGTCATGTCGAGCAGGCTGACGATGTGATGCTCGCCCAGCATCTGCACGGTGTCTTTGATCGAGTCGAGGTAGGCGTAGTTGATGACGCCGGGATCGGGCTCCACTGCGGCCCAGACGACGCCCAGCCGCACCGTGGTGAAACCGTTGTCTTCTAGGAACTGCGCGTCGTCCTCGCCGAAGCCGCCACCGGATGGCTCATACGGCGGCAGGTTGATCATCTGGTTGAGTCCGTGGAGTATGACGACCTTCCCGGCACTGTCGGTGATCCAGTTGCCGGTGGTGCTGAGTCCGTCAGTGCTCGCACTGGCAGGGGCGCCGGCCAGGGTGCCGTAGTGACCGACCGCGCCGTGGTGGCCGAGCAGGCCGGCGTTGCCGCCGGCCCCGCCCAGGGCGGGCAGAGCACCGGGGTCGCCGCCGTCGCCGGCGTTGCCGCCGGCCCCGCCATCGCTGAACAGTCCGGCGCCGTTACCGCCGTCGCCGCCGCCGCTGCCGCCGTCGCCGCCGGTACCGCCGTTGCCGAACAACCAGCCACCGGTGCCACCGGGACCCCCAGCAGCGCCCTCGCCGCCGAAACCGCCGGACCCGCCGTTACCGAAGATCCCGGCAGCGCCACCATTGCCACCGGCGACACCAGCCTCCGAACCGTCGCTGCCGGACCCCCCATCGCCGAACAACAACCCGCCGTCGTGCAAATCGCCGAAGACCCCCGACGCGCCGAAGATCGAATCGTTGGCGCCGTCCCAGTTGTCCCTCCCGATCTGGACACCGTCACCGATGAGGTCCCGGCCGAACAACGTGACGAACGGTTGGTTGATGGCATCGAGCAACGCCGCATTGTTTGAGTCGTTAATCCAGTTCTCGATGCCCTGGTGAATCGGCAGGTAGATGTTGTCGTTGAACAGCACAGCCGGATCGGTTGCCGACAGGCCCGCTGGCACCCCGTCGGTGCCGGCAGCACCGGGGACCCAGTGCGACAGATCGAGCCAAGCCGGGTCGGACAAGCCGACCACAGACGTAGAAGTGGACAGTGAGTCGAAGATCGGGTCGATCCAGGCGTCCCCGATGTCGGCCTGTGCGGTTGGCGCACCGGTCAGCGGCGCCATCCCCAACGCCAAAAACGCGCCCACCGCGGTAGCCGCACCCACTCCACGACGCGCCCGGGTACCCCAGGATCGCCGACTCCCTCCCGTGCGGCGTCCGGCGCGGTGCCCAACAGCCATCTGCAGTACCCCGATCTGTGGCAATGCCCGCGCGAAGGTTAAAATTCGTGTAATAAATTCTCAGCTTGCTATGAGCTAACCGCGCGCGCGCCAGACCGTCAAGGCACCCTTGTGACGGGGTGGAGAACCGGCGGCCATCGATAGCGAAGCAAGATCCGATCGGCCTCGGGTTCGGAGTAGCCCGGGCGGAAGAACACCTCACCGGCCAGGATCGACTCCCGCTGGAAGGTGTAGTGCTGGGTCAGCGCCCAGTCGTAGCCGCTGTATTCGACCGGCCTGCCGCAGCTTTGGTGGCATTGTCACGTCCAGGAAAGTGCGCACCCCGCCGCGGAAGGCGAGGTCGGCTGCGGACCGCGCCAAGTCCATGGATCTCGTGGATCTCGTCACCGCGAGCTGACGCAAAATCGCACCAAAACAGCTGACGTGGGTCGATTCGATGTGCCCTCGCTCAAATCTCTAGCAGCACCGCGCCCCGGGGTCGCCGTCATACCGTCGTCGCCAGTACTCCCGTTCGGAGAGCACCGGTTCGCCAGGGTGGGCCCGGCGCCGGTAGCCGAGGTAACTCCGGTAATGACTGTCGCCCATCAGGTTTCCCCAGTACCAGCGCACGTGGCGGGTCACCCGGGTTAACGGCGTCGGTAGGCGTCCCATTGCGACTGCACCTCCCGCTCGGCCGCGGTGGGGATCAGCCCGGCGGGCGCGAACCGCCGGGAGAGCACCGGGGGTTCGTCGCTCGATAACCCGGCGTCACCGCGAATTGACCTGCACGCCGAGATGATTCCGGTCAAGAACACCACCACGACCACGGTGACGAAAACGATCGACAGGCTGCCCTGGATGAAGGTGTTACGGATGACGGCGTTGAGTTGATCGGCGTTGGCCGCCGGCCCGAAGGCCGTCCGGCCGGCCCGCTGGGCGGCCCGGTACTGGAAATGCTGGGTCCAGTAGCCAACATGGGGATCCGTCGAGAAGATCTTCTGCCAGGATGCGGTCATCGTGACCGCCAGGTCCCACAGCAGTGGCACCCCGGGAATCCACGCCCAGCGCAGCCGACCCCGCTGGATCACGGTCACGGTGACCACGGTCAACGCGATCGCGGCCAGCAGTTGGTTGGCGATGCCGAACAGCGGATACAGCGTGTTGATCCCACCCAGCGGGTCGGTCACACCCATCAGCAGGATAGAACCCCACCCGGCGACCACCGCCAGGCTGCACACCCAGATACCGGCCCGCCGGCCCGGGTCGCTCAGCTTGCGCAGCGGACCCCCCAGATTGCTCAGCGCGTCGGAGAGCATGAACCGAGCCACCCGGGTGCCGGCATCGACGGTGGTCAGGATGAACAGGGCTTCGAACATGATCGCGAAGTGGTACCAGAACGCCCGCAGGCCCGCCCCACCGAACACCCGCTGCAGCACCTCGGCCATCCCGAACGCCAGCGTCGGCGCCCCACCGGTGCGGGAGATGATCGATTGCTCGCCGACTCCGGCTGCGGCGGCACTGATCTGTTCCGCGCTTACCGGGGGTCCGCTCAGGCCGAGCCCGTTGACGTAGGCCGCGGCGCTGCTCGCGGTGCCGCCGGTCTGCGCGGCCGGAGCGTTGAGGGTGAAATACAGGTGCTGGTTGAGGATCGACGCGGTGATCAGCGCTATCACCGCCACGAACGATTCGGTGAGCATGCCGCCGTAACCGATCAGCCGCATCTGGCTTTCCTTCTCCAGCAGCTTCGGTGTGGTGCCCGACGCGATCAGCGAGTGGAAACCCGACAGTGCGCCGCACGCGATCGTGATGAACAGGAACGGGAACAGCGATCCGGCGAACACCGGACCGTCGCCGCGGTAGGCGAACGATGAGACGGCGGGTGCGGCCATGACCGGCCGGGCGATCAGGATGCCGACGGCCAGCAGCGTGATCGTGCCGACCTTCATGAACGTCGACAGGTAATCGCGCGGAGCCAGCAGCAGCCACACCGGCAGCACTGACGCGGCGAAACCGTAGCCGATCACGCACCACGACAACGTTACCGGGGATAGCGTGAACCACGATGCACCCCAAGATGTTTCGGCCACCCAGCGGCCTGAAGCGACGGCAAGAAGCAGCAGTGCGATGCCGATCAGCGACACTTCGGAGATTCGTCCGGGACGTAGGAACCGCAGGTAGACGCCCATGAGCACCGCGATCGGAATCGTCATCGCGATGGCGAATACACCCCACGGACTCTCCGCGAGCGCCCGGACCACCACCAGCGCCAACACCGCGATCAGGATCACCATGATGACCAGTACGCCGATGGTGGCCGCCGCGCCGCCGACCGCCCCGAGTTCCTCGCGGGCCAACTGGCCCAGTGACCGGCCGCGTCGCCGCGTCGAACACCACAGCACCAGGTAGTCCTGGACGCCGCCGGCCAGCACCGCGCCGACGATGATCCACATGGCGCAGGGCAGATAACCCATCTGGGTGGCCAGCACCGGTCCGACCAGCGGGCCGGCACCGGCGATCGCGGCGAAGTGATGGCCGAACAGCACCCGCCGGTCGGTCGGCAGGTAGTCGGTGCCGTTCTCCAGGATTTCGGCTGGGGTGGCGTGGTCGTCACGCGGGCACACGATCTGGTGCTCGATCAGGCGGGCGTAGAACCGGAATCCGATGACATAGGTGCAGATCGCGGCAATCACGAACCACACCGCGTTCACGGTCTCACCGCGGAAGAATGCGATGACCGCCCACGCCGCCGCGCCGGTGACGGCCAGTGCTCCGAACACGAGTTTGTGACCAATGGAGATCGGGGAGCGGTCGATGATGGCTACCGGCGGCAGGCTCGCGTCGGTGCGGAGATAGCTGACAAGGCCATCGCGTCGTTCGGTCACCTCCGGTGCGGTCGGTGTGACCACTGTGCCTCCTAAGCAACGTCCTTGAAGCCGTCCTGCTGCCCGACCGGAGGCGGTTCCCGACCGGAACGATAACGTGTTCTAGATCCTCGAGGGCCGGCGTTAGGGAGATTGCATGGAGATCAAGGGCCAGAAGGTGCCGGACGCCGGTCAGCGGTTCGCGCCCAAGTAAGCACGGTAAGCACCACCGGTCATTTTCAGTACGCTCGACGCAGCAGCGCACCTCCAGGAGGCCTTGATGGGTATCGCATTAACCGACGATCATCGTGAACTTGCCGGCGTGGCCCGCGGGTTCCTGACCTCGCAGAAGGCCCGCGGGGCGGCGCGCGAATTGCTCGACGAGGCCGACGAGGCCCGCCCGGCGTTCTGGCGTGAGCTCGCCGAGTTGGGCTGGCTGGGGCTGCACATCGACGAGCAGCACGGCGGTTCGGGTTTCGGGCTGCCCGAATTGGTGGTGGTCGTCGAGGAGTTGGGCCGGGCGGTGGCGCCCGGGCCGTTCCTGCCGACGGTGATCGCCTCGGCGGTGATCGCCGCCGCCGGCACCGCCGACCAGCAGGCCCGGCTACTGCCCGGGCTGATCGACGGAACCGTCATTGCCGGGGTGGGCCTGGGCGGTGAGGTAGCCATCGACGGTGGGACGGCGTCCGGCGAGGCCGGGATCGTGCTCGGTGTCGGCCTGGCCGACGTCGTGCTGGTGGCCGCGGGCGAGGACGTGCTGGTGCTGGAGCGCGACCGGGCCGGGGTGTCGGTGGACGTGCCCGGCAGCCTCGACCTCAGTCGACGTTCGGGGCGGGTGACGTTGACCGACGTCAGCGTCACCGCCGATGACATCTTGGCCGGCGCACGCGAGTCGGCGCTGGCGCGGGCACGCACCCTGCTGGCGGCCGAAGCGGTCGGCGGCGCGGCGGACTGCACCGACGCGGCCGTCGGCTACGCCAAGGTGCGCGAGCAGTTCGGGCGACCCATCGCAACCTTTCAGGCCATCAAGCACCACTGCGCGAACATGCTGGTGGCTGCCGAGGCGGCCACCGCGGCGGTGTGGGACGCAGCCCGGGCCGCCGGCGAAGACGAGTTCGAGTTTCGGCTGGTGGCGGCGGTCGCCGCCGCGCTGGCGCTGCCCGCCTACGCGCGCAACGCCGAACTCAACATTCAGGTGCACGGCGGCATCGGGTTCACCTGGGAGCACGACGCTCATCTGCACCTGCGCCGCGCCCTGACCCTGCAGGCGCTGTTCGGCGGTGACGCACCGGCCCTGGACGTGTTCGAGTCCACTGCCCGCGGCGTCGCCCGCGCCAACAGCCTGGACCTGCCGCCCGAGGCGGAGGAACTGCGCACGCAGATCCGCGCGGACGCCGCCGCCATCGCCGGTCAGGACGGCGACGCGCAGCGGGACCGGCTGATCGCCACCGGATACGTGATGCCGCATTGGCCCAAACCGTGGGGTCGCGGCGCCGGCGCCGTCGAGCAGTTGGTGACCGAGCAGGAGTTCACTGCCGCGGGCGTCAAGCGTCCCGACTACTCGATCACCGGCTGGGTGATCCTGACCCTGATCCAACACGGCACCGAGTCGCAGATCGACCGGTTCGTGGAGAAGGCGCTCCGACAGGAGGAGGTCTGGTGCCAGCTGTTCTCCGAGCCGGACGCCGGATCGGACGCGGCGAGTATCAAAACCCGTGCGATCCGGGTCGACGGCGGCTGGAAGATCAACGGGCAGAAGGTGTGGACCAGTGGTGCGCACTACTGCCGGCGCGGCCTGGCCACCGTGCGCACCGATCCGGACGTGCCCAAGCATGCCGGCATCACGATGGTGATCATCGACATGTTCGCCCCCGGCGTCGAGGTGCGCCCGCTGCGGCAGATCACCGGCAGCTCGGAGTTCAACGAGGTCTTCTTCAACGACGTGTTCATTCCCGACGAGGACGTCGTCGGTGAACCCAACGCCGGCTGGACGGTCGCGCGGGCGACGCTGGGCAACGAGCGGGTCAGTATCGGTGGGGGTGGTTCGTACTACCAGGGCGTCGACCGGCAGCTGGTGAAGCTGGCCGAAGAACATGCGAATTACGTTGGGGGAGCGAAGGTCCGGGTTGGCAACTTCATCGCCGACGAGCACGCGTTGCGATTGCTGAACCTGCGTCGCGCGGTACGCAGCATCGAGGGCGCCGGACCCGGCCCGGAGGGCAACGTCACCAAACTCAAACTCGCCGACCACATGGGCGACGGTGGGGCGATCGCCGCGGCGCTGCTGGGCCCGGAGGTCGCGCTGACCGACGGACCGGGCGGGTTGGTCTCGCGGATGGTGATGGGTGCGCGTGGCATGGCGATCGCCGGCGGCACCTCAGAGGTGACCCGAAATCAGATTGCCGAACGGATCCTGGGGATGCCGCGTGACCCGCTGATCAAATAGTGGTCACCGTCGCCGGCCACGTCATCGCGGCGCTGAAGCGCAGCGGGGTGCGCCGCGCCTACGGGATACCGGGGGACAGTCTCAACGGTTTCACCGACGCGATCCGCCGCGACGGCGACTTCGGCTGGGAACAGGTACGCCACGAGGAGACCGCCGCTTTCGCCGCCGCCGCCGAGGCTGCGCTCACCGGCCGGCTGGCCGTGTGCGCCGGCAGTTGCGGGCCGGGGAACCTGCACCTGGTCAACGGATTGTTCGACGCACAACGCAGCCGGGTGCCGGTGCTGGCGATCGCCGCGCACATCCCGCTCGTCGAGGTCGGCTCGGGGTACTTCCAGGAAACCCACCCGCAGAACCTGTTCGCCGAGTGCAGCGTCTACTGCGAACTCATCAGCGTTCCGCAGATGGCACCGCGCATCCTGGAGATGGCGATGCGGACGGCGGTCGAGGAGAGGGGGGTCGCCGTCATCGTCGTGCCCGGCGAGGTGTTAAGCAGCCGGATCGATGAGACGGCCTGGGGTTCGCGGCCGGTGGTCGCCGCGGGGTCGGTGCAACACCCCGACGAGCGCGGACTGGGTGCGGCGGCGGTCATCATCAATGCGGGGACCAGGGTCACCATCCTGGCCGGCGCGGGCGTGGCCGACGCCCACGACCAGGTGATCGACCTGGCCCGCGTGCTGCAGGCGCCGATTGTGCACGCGCTGCGGGGCAAGGAGTACATCGAGTACGACAACCCCCATGACGTCGGCATGACGGGCCTGCTCGGTTTTGCGTCCGGGTACAAGGCGATCGAGGAGTCCGACGTCCTGCTGATGCTGGGCACGGACTTTCCGTATCAGCAGTTCTATCCCGACCGCGCCCGGATCATCCAGGTCGACGTGCGCGGCCGAAACCTGGGCCGGCGCACGCCGATCGACGTCGGACTTCTCGGCACGGTGCGCGACACCGTCGCCGCATTGCGGCCACTGCTGGCGCAGAAGAACGACCGCACCCATCTGGAGCGTGCGCTCGGGCACTACCGCAAGAGCCGCAAAAAACTTGACGCCCTGGCGGTTAACGACCGCGAACGTACCCCGATAAGACCGGAATACGTTGCTGCAGTGGCGAACCGACTTGCCGACGACGACGCGGTGTTTACCGTCGACGTCGGCTCCCCGGTGGTCTGGGCGGCCCGGTACCTGAGGATGAACGGGCGGCGCCGGCTGATTGGGTCGTTCAACCACGGCACGATGGCGTGTGCGCTGCCGCACGCGATCGGTGCGCAGACCGCGCAGCGGGGCCGCCAAGTTGTTGCGTTCGCCGGTGACGGCGGGCTGGCGATGCTGTTCGGCGAGCTACTCACGCTGGTGCAGAACCGGTTGCCGGTCAAGGTGATCGTGTTCAACAACTCGTCGCTGAACTTCGTCGAGCTGGAGATGAAGGCCGCGGGCATCGTCAACTTCGGTACGGAGCTGCAGAACCCGGACTTCGCCGTGGTCGCCACCGCGCTGGGCATGTTCGGTCGCCGGGTGGAGCAACCGGCCGATCTGGAAGGTGCGCTGGCCGATGCGTTCAACCATGACGGTCCGGCGCTCGTCGACGTCGTCACCGCGAGGCAGGAACTGTCGATCCCGCCGGCGATCACCGCCGAGCAGGCCAAGGGTTTCTCGCTGTACGCGATCCGGACCATCCTGGCCGGGCGCGCCGATGAACTGCTCGACCTGGTCACCACCAACGTCGCCCGCCGCATCCTGGACTAACACCCAACGAAAGGAGCACGCCATGCCGGAATTCACTGGAATCAGCCACCTCGATCTGACGGTGTCAGACGTGGAGCGCAGCGCCGAGTGGTACGTCAACACGTTGGGGCTGCATCGCCTGCTGCGTTCCGACTTCGACGACCGCAGCATGGTGGTGCTGCTGCACCCGGCGTCCGGTCTGATCGTCGGGCTCAACCAGCACCGTGAGCAGTCCGCGGAGCGCTTCGACGAGCGCCGGCCCGGCCTTGACCACGTCGGCTTCGCGGTTGCCGAGCGTGCTGAGTTGGAGCGCTGGCAGGAGCGGTTCGTCGAACTGGGCGTTACCCACTCGCCGGTGACCGACGACCCGTCCGGCATGGGCACCGCGCTCGTCTTCCGCGACCCCGACAACATCCAGCTCGAACTGTGGTGGACCGGCCAACACAGTTCGTCCAGCACGGGTTAGCGAGTTGCGCGGTCCACTCGACCATTCCTAGATCAGAGTGGGCGCAACACGATCGGCATGCCGTCCATCGGGATCGGCATGCCACCGTAGTCCCAGTGCGGTTGGTAGTCGGGCCGGGACAGCTCCAGCCGATAGCGCCGCAGCATCCGGTGCAGGACGGTCTTGACTTCGAGTCGTCCATAGTTCATCCCGATGCACTTGTGGGCTCCACCACCGAATGGTGCCCAGGCATACCGGTGTTTCTTGTGCTCGGAGCGCGGCTCAAGGAACCGCTCAGGGTCGAATTGCCTTGGGTTGGTATACAACTCGGGCAACCAGTGGTTCATCCCCGGCCAGGTGACCACATTGGTGCCGGCCGGCAGGTGGTAGCCCAGCAGATCAGTGTCGCGAACGGCCTGGCGCATGTTGAACGGCAGCGGTGTCACCAACCGCAGTGATTCGTTCATCACCAGGTCCAGCGTCTCCAGGCTTTCCAGCGACTCGATGTCCAGCGGTGCATCGCCGATCCGCGCCGACTCGTCGCGGGCCCGCTCCTGCCACTCCGGATTTGCTGCCAGGTGGTAGACCATCGTGGTCAGCGTCGACGTCGTGGTGTCGTGCGCGGCCATCATCAAGAAGATCATGTGGTTGACGATGTCTTCGTCGGTGAACGTGTTGCCGTCCTCGTCGGCGGTGTGGCACAGCACGGTCAGCATGTCGGCGCCGTCAGCGTGACGACGTTGGCGCACCCGCTCGGCGAAGTATTCCTCGAGCACTTTGCGGCCGTGCAGGCCGCGCCACCACTTGAACGGCGGCACCGGAGTCCGGATGATGGCGCCGCCGGCACGGATGGTCTGTTCGAAGGCGTGGTTCACCTTGGTCAGCAGATGGCGATCGTCGCCGAGATCGTGTCCCATGAACACCACCGATGCCACATCGAGGGTGAGTTCCTTGATCGCCGGGTGAAACAGGAAGCGGGCATCGTTGGTCGGCCAGTCGGCCACGATCTCGCTGGCAACCCGGTCCATGTCCTCGACGTAGGCGGCGAGTCGCGGACGGGTGAACGCACCCTGCAGAATCCGCTTGTGGGCGAGGTGCTCCTCGAAGTCGAGCAGCATCAGGCCGCGGTTGAAGAACGGCCCGATGACCGGAGTCCAGCCCGTCGTCGAATAATCCTTGCTCTTGTTAGCGAAGATCGTCTGGGTGGCGTCGGGCCCCAGCGCGACGATCGACTGCAGGATCGGCGAGTCGGCGAAGGTGACCGGGCCGCGGGTTTCGTAGAGGTGCAGGCAGTAGTCGGGCCCGCCACGGAACATCTCGACGATGTGGCCCAGCAGCGGCAGGCCGGAATCGCCCACGATCGGTTTGAGGCCGCTGCCGGGTGGCGGTTCGGCGAGTGCGTGCCGCTTCCAGTCGATGTTCAGCAGCTGCTTTTCCAGCATTCCCATGCCGGGGATGGTGTTCAACGTCGGAACGAACCGGCGCTTGGCCTGGTCCAGAAGGTAGTGCGG
Source organism: Mycobacterium sp. (assembly GCA_039935195.1). Taxonomy (GTDB): domain Bacteria; phylum Actinomycetota; class Actinomycetes; order Mycobacteriales; family Mycobacteriaceae; genus Mycobacterium. Next base: position 1,312 of record JBDTKT010000154.1, on the reverse strand, counting down.
GGTGCTGATGGTGGTCATCGGGGCTGACTACCTCTCCTAAGGCGGATTGGCACCGGCCGGCGGTGCCCGCGACGACTGTGGCGCCCGTCACGAACTTCAATCTTTGAGGCAAAATTGACGCGTGTCAAGTTTGAATCCGGCGCGGTGTGATGCAAGGTGCATGAGGTGAGCACTCCGGACGAACGGCATGGCCTCGCCGCACAGTTGCCCAGCGACGAACTCCCGAAAAGACGGGGCGATAAACAGCGTCAGGCAATCGTGCAGGCGGTGCGCGAACTGCTGGTGGAGAAACCGTTCGCGGAGCTCTCGGTCAGCACCATCAGCGACCGTGCGGGCGTAGCGCGTTCGGGCTTCTACTTCTACTTCGACTCCAAGTACGCGGTGCTGGCACAGATTCTCGCCGAGGCGACGCACGAACTCGAGGAGCTCACCCACTACTTCGCGCCGCGGGGCGAGGACGAATCCCCGGCTGCGTTCGCCCAGCGCATGGTTGGCAGTGCCGCCGCGGTCTACGCCCACAACGATCCGGTGATGTCGGCGTGCAACGTCGCGCGTAACACCGACGCCGAGATCCGGGAGATCCTCGATGCGCAGATCGATGCCGTGATCAGCCAGATCGTCGGCGTGGTTACCGCCGAGATTCGCGCCGGCACCGCGCATCCGATCAGCGACGACATCCCGGCGCTGGTCCGCACCCTGGCGGCCACCACCACGTTCATGCTTTCCGGTGAGAGCGCGTACCTGGGCCCCGACGGTGACGTGGCACGCGGTGTCGGCGTGCTCGAAGCGCTGTGGCGCAACGCCCTGTGGGGCGGCCCCCGGGGCGGGGAAGACGCTGACGCGCGGCAGGACTGAACCGGGCGGTACCGACGCGCCGGTATTGTCACCACGCATGACGCAGAGCAGGCTCGCCGAGCACTACCAGGGTAAGAGGTGTTTCATCACCGGGGCGGCCAGCGGTATCGGCCGGTCCACCGCGTTGCGACTGGCGACACTGGGTGCCGAACTGTATCTGACCGACCGCAACGCCGACGGCCTGGCCGAGACGGTCGCGGACGCACGCGCGCTGGGGGCACAGGTGCCTGAGTCCCGAGCCCTCGACATCGCCGAGTACGACGAGGTCGCCGCGTTCGCCGCCGACATCCACTCCCGGCACCCGGCCATGGACGTCGTGATGAACATCGCCGGGGTATCGGCGTGGGGGACCGTCGACCGGCTGGCCCACGAACAGTGGACCAAGATGGTCGCGATCAATCTGATGGGCCCGATCCACGTGATCGAGACCTTCGTCCCACCGATGGTGGCCGCGGGC
>JBDTKT010000153.1:0-23657 GCA_039935195.1 Mycobacterium sp. | reverse complement strand
CTGCTGGCCGCGGCGATGGCGGCCGGTGCGGTCGCCGGCGGGGTGTTCTCGGGCTGGCTGCCGCGAGTCAGCCGCCAGGGCCTGGTCATCGTCGTCGCGATCCTGATCTGGGGCACGGCGATGGTCGGCTTCGGGCTGGCCGTTGCCCGGGCGGACGGGCACCCCGGGCCGATGCTGTGGGTTTCGCTGGCATTGCTGGCGGTCGGTGGTGCCGCGGACATGGTGTCGGCGGCGTTCCGTTCGACGATGCTGCAGGAGGTCGCCTCCGATGAGATGCGCGGCCGGTTGCAAGGGGTGTTCATCGTGGTGGTCGCCGGTGGTCCCCGGCTGGCCGATGCGCTGCACGGTGCGGCCGGAGCGATGATCGGCACGGCCGTAGCCGCTGCCGGCGGCGGGGCGCTGGTAGTGGTGGGTGTCGTCGTCGCGGCGCTGGCGGTGCCGGTGTTCCTTCGCTACCGCCGTCCCGAGTTTTCAGTCGAGCGGTGATCCCGCGGTGCCCGACGGCCAACTGTGACAACGGCGATCCGCGTAGCTGGCCCTGATCGGACAAGTGATGACCCATACCCGCCCCCGCTCGGGTGCGCCGGCCCGATACCGACTACCTTCACCTAAATACATACCCGTCCGATCGACTGGCTAGTCGACTAGCCCAAAGGGGTTCTTGTGGCCGAAACCGACGAGACCGCCACCCTCCGGTATCCGGGGGGCGAGGTAGAGCTGCCGATCATCCACGCCACCGAGGGATCCGACGGCATCGCCATCGGTTCGCTGCTCGCCAAAACCGGACACACCACGTTCGATAACGGCTTCGCCAACACCTCGCCGGTCAAAAGCGCGATCACCTACATCGACGGTGACGCCGGCATCCTGCGCTACCGCGGGTACCCGATCGAGCAGCTGGCCGGAAAATCGACTTTCATCGAGGTCAGCTACCTGCTGATCTACGGCGAGCTGCCGACCACCGAGCAACTGGCGACGTTCACTCAGAAGATTCAGCGGCACACCATGCTGCACGAGGATCTGAAGCGGTTCTTCGACGGCTTCCCGCGCAACGCGCACCCGATGCCGGTGCTGTCCAGCGTGGTCAACGCACTCAGTGCCTACTACCAGGACTCGCTGGACCCGGCAGACAGTGACCAGGTCGAGCTGTCCACCATTCGACTGCTGGGCAAGCTGCCCACCATCGCCGCGTACGCGTTCAAGAAGTCCGAGGGGCAGCCGTTCCTCTACCCGGACAACTCGCAGAGCCTGGTGGAGAACTTCCTGCGGATGACGTTTGGTCTGCCCGCCGAGCCCTACCAGGCCGACCCCGAGGTGGTCCGGGCGCTGGACATGCTGTTTGTGTTGCACGCCGACCATGAACAAAACTGCTCGACCTCGACGGTGCGACTGGTGGGCTCCTCGCGGGCCAACCTGTTCACCTCGATCTCCGGCGGCATCAACGCGCTGTGGGGCCCGCTGCACGGCGGCGCCAACCAGGCGGTGCTGGAGATGCTGGAGACGATCCGCGACGAGCACGGCAACGTGAGTGACTTCGTCCGCAAGGTGAAGAACCGCGAAGACGGCGTGAAGCTGATGGGCTTCGGCCACCGGGTCTACAAGAACTACGACCCGCGGGCGCGCATCGTCAAGGAGCAGGCCGACAAAATCCTCAGCAAGCTCGGCGGCGACGACGAACTGCTCGACCTGGCGAAGCAACTGGAGGAAGCGGCGCTCACCGATGACTACTTCATCGAGCGCAAGTTGTACCCGAACGTCGACTTCTACACCGGCCTGATCTATCGCGCCATCGGCTTCCCGCCCCGGATGTTCACCGTGCTGTTCGCACTGGGCCGACTGCCCGGCTGGATCGCCCACTGGCGGGAGATGCACGACGAAGGTGACAGTAAAATCGGCCGGCCGCGCCAGATCTACACCGGCTACACCGAGCGTGACTACGTCGCCATCAACGGCCGCTAACCGACCGCGGTGACGGCAGCGACCGGCCGCGACGCATGAAGGATTATGTGTAGTGACGTCAACCAAGCCCGAAATCAAGGTGCCGACCGCACCGGCCCCCAGCGAGTTGGTCATCGAGGATCTCGTCATCGGTGACGGACCCCAAGCCGCGCCCGGGGCGCTGGTCAACGTGCACTACGTCGGCGTCGAGTACGACACCGGCACCGAGTTCGACAGTTCCTGGAACCGCGGCGAATCCCTCGAATTCCCGCTGGACGGGCTTATCGCGGGCTGGCAGGACGGAATCCCCGGAATGAAGGTCGGCGGCCGGCGCCAACTGGTGATCCCGCCCGAGCAGGCCTACGGGCCGGCCGGCGCCGGGCACCACCTATCGGGGAAGACGCTGGTCTTCGTGATCGACCTGATCGGCACCCGCTGATCGTTGCAATCCGGCCGGTGTCGCGACAAGCCCTGCGGCGGGTTTGCCCTAGGTTTCAAACGGCGCATTTGCCGACGTGAGGAGGGGTTCATGTCCGACACCGAACCGGGGTCCGGGTCCGCAGCTGAGTCTGCTCCCGAGTCCGCCCCGGAACCGGCTGTTGAGTCTGCCGCCGGCGGGACGCCCGCGGCCCCCGCAACCCCCACAAGGTTCTATGAGCGCCCGTTGGGGCGTGCCTGGTTGATCGGGCTGGCGATCGCCGCACTGCTGGTCGTGCTGGTCGGGTACGGCTTGCTCCAGCGCTCCGGGTCGCAGGACGGCGACGAGTCCGCTTCCGGCGGCGCCGTTCCGACGGTCGGCAGCGAGGCGCCTGCCCCTCCGCCCGGGATGGCGCTGGCGCCGGTGTCGGTCACCCGGCACGGTGACGAGATCACGCTGACGGGCAACCTCCCCGACCCTGCGGCGAAGCGGGTCCTGCTGGATGCGGTCGTTACGTCGGTCGAGCACGTCAACGTCATGGACAATCTCGGCGTCGCGCCGGGCGTCAAAGCGCTGGACTTTGCCGGGTCGGGTCCGGTGTTTGAAGCGGCCGCGGTGATCCCCGACTTCAGTCTCAACGTCAGCGGCGACACGGTCACCCTCGGTGGCACCGCGGCGACGGCGGAGGAAGCCGATGCCGTTCAGGACGCGGCCGAGGATGCCTGGCCGGGTGTGAACATCGTCAACACCATGGAGATCAGTTCGCTGGTCAACCCCGGCCGCCATCCGGGCTGACCCCGGAATCAGGTGAAAGCCGAGTCAGGCTGGCGGCGGCAGGCGCACCAGGAGGCGCACCCCGCCCAGCGGGCTGTTCTCCAGGGAAGCTGTGCCGCCGTGCAACCCGGCCTGCTGCGCCACGAGCGCCAGACCCAGGCCGGACCCGGAGTGCGAGGCCGTTGACCCGCGGGAGAACCGCTCGAACACGATCCGGCGTTCCTCCTCGGGCACCCCGCCGCCGTTGTCATCGACGGAGATCTCCACCCCCGCCCGCGAGCTGACCGCCGACAGTTGCACCCGGGTGGCGCCACCGTGCTTGACCGCGTTGGCGATCGCGTTGTCGACTGTCAGCCGCAGCCCGGCCGGTAGCCCGAGGATGATGCAGGTCGGCGATGGCACCAGGGCGACGTCCAGGTCGGGGTAGACCCGCATCGCGTCGTGGGCAGCGCGATCGAGCAACTCGGTGATATCGACCGGGACGTGATCCTCGGCGGTGGACAGTTCGCCCTGCGCCAGCCGCTCCAGGGCACTCAGCGTCGCCTCGATCCGCGCCTGCGTGCGGACGACGTCGCCGAGGACCTCCATGCGTTGGTCGTCCGGTAAATCCAGCGTGGTCAGTACCTCGAGGTTGGTGCGCATCGCGGTCAGCGGGGTGCGCAGCTCGTGCGACGACACCGCGGCGAAGTCGCGAGCCGACGCCAGCGCCTCCTCGGTGCGGTCTTGCTCGGTCCAGATCCGTTGCAGCATGCCGCGCATCGCCTCGGCGATCTCGACGACCTCGGTGGCGCCGCGCACCTCGACTTCGGGCCGTTCGTCGCCGGTGTCGATGGACCGCGCCTGCTCGGCCAGCCTGCGCAACGGCCGTACCGCGAAAGCGGTCAGCAACCACCCCAGCACCGCCGCCGCACCGATCGAGAACCCGCAGATCAGAATTACCCGGCGGTGCAGGTTGTGCGTGTCGGCGATCGTGGCGTCATAGGTGGCGCCGACCGCCAGCGTCCGCGGTCCCGGTCCGGGGATGTTCACGGTGCGCACCCGGTAGCGCACCCCTTTGACGTAGGTGTCGGCGTAGCCCGGTGGCAACTCCGGCAGCACCACCGCGGAATTCGACGTCACCTCGTTGACCCTGCGCAACGTGATCAGCGCGCCGGGGGCGCCGGCTGACCGTGGCAGCTCGCCGAGGCCGATCAGCGGGATCGCCAACCCGGCCGCTTCGTCGAGTCGGCGGTCGAGGCGCTCCTGGCGGTCGTTGGTGATGCCCACCCAGACCACGCTGCCGACGATCATCACCAGGATCGCGGTCCCGATCACGGTCGCGAGCACCACCCGGGCGCGCAGCGACGGCGTACGTCGGAAGACCCGGCCCAGGATGTTCATCACACCCATGAGCGGCCTCACTGCGTTCGCAGGACGAATCCCACTCCCCGGACGGTGTGTAGCAGCCGCGAAGCGCCCCCGGCCTCCAGCTTGCGTCGCAGATACCCGATGAAAACGTCGACGACGTTGGTGTCGGCGGCGAAGTCGTAACCCCAGACCAGCTCCAGCAGTTGGGCGCGGGACAGCACCGCGGTCTTGTGTTCGGCGAGCACCGCCAGCAGGTCGAACTCTCGCTTGGTCAGCTCGACGTCGACGCCCTTGACCCGGGCGCGCCGGCCGGGGATGTCCACCTCCAGTGGCCCCACCGTGATGGTTTCCGCCGAGGAACTGGCGTTGGAGCCGCGCCGGCGCAGCATGGCGCGCACCCGGGCCACCAGCTCGGCCAGCACGAACGGCTTGACCAGGTAGTCGTCGGCGCCGGCTTCCAGACCGGCGACCCGGTCGTCGACCGAACTGCGGGCGCTCAACACACACACCGGCACGTCGTTGTCCATCGCACGCAGCGCGGTCACCACGCTGACGCCGTCCAGTATCGGCATGTTGATGTCGAGCACGATGGCGTCCGGGCGGCCCTCGGTGGCGCTGCGCAGCGCCTCCGCGCCGTCCGACGCGGTCGATACCTCGAACCCGGACAGTCGCAGTCCGCGCTCCAGTGAGGCGAGTACGTCGGAATCGTCATCGACGACGAGCACCTTCGGTGAAGCCGGTATAGCAGAGCTATTGTCCATGCCGGCTATTTTGCCTGATCATCGCCGACCAGCGCGGGATGCTGGCGGGTGCGCCCAGAGGTTCTAGGGTCGGTTGGGTGAGTACGGCACCGGTGTCCGCCCTGATGCGGCTGCGACCGTACCTGCGCGCCTACCGAACGCGCTGGATCGCGATGGTGACGGTGGCCGTCGTCAGCCTGGGTGCCACGGTAGCGATTCCACTGATGACCAAGGCCGTCATCGACGGGCCCGTGCAGCATCGAGACCAGTCCCAACTGTGGATACTCGGCACCGCCGCGACGGCGCTTGGCGCCTGCGAGGCGGGGCTGTGGCTTGTCCGCCGCTGGCTGGTCGCCCACGCCACCATGGGGGTGGAGGCCGACATCCGCAAAGACCTCTATGCGCGTCTGCAGATCCTGCCGATGACGTTCCACGGCCGCTGGCAGTCCGGCCAACTGTTGTCGCGGATCATGAACGACCTGGCCACGGTGCGTCGATTCCTGTCGTTCGTGGTGGTGTTCCTGCTGCTCAACACCCTGCAGATCGTCGTGGTCAGCACCATCCTGCTGGTGCTGTACTGGCCGCTGGGCGTCGTCGTCTGTGCCTCGATCGTGCCGATCGCGGTCACCGTGCAGCACTTCCGGCGCCAATACACTCGGCTGTCGCGCCAGGCCCAGGACCAGGCGGGACACGTCGCAACCCAGGTCGAGGAGTCCGCGCTGGGCCTTCGGACGGTCAAGTCGTTCGGGCGTGAGGCGTATGTTTTCGACCGTTTCGACGCCGAGGCGGTCGCCCTGTGCGATCTCGGGATCCGCAAGGTGTCGGTGTCGGCGAAGTTCTGGACGCTGCTGGAAGCCATACCGAACCTGAGTCTGATCCTGGTACTCGCGTTCGGTGCGTATGCGGCCGGCCACGGCCTGATCACGATGGGCACCCTGGTTGCGTTCATCACGTTGATGTTGTCGCTGGTCTGGCCGGTGTCGTCGCTGGGCTTCCTGCTGTCGGCGACGCACGAGGCGATGACCGCCGCCGACCGAATCGGCGAGATTTTCGACGCACCGATCGAGATCACCGGCGGCGACGATTCCCGCCCGCCGGACTCCGGCCGTCTGGAACTGCGTGACGTCGGGTTCCGGTTCCCCGACTCCGCACCTGAGGCGCCCTGGGTGCTGCGCCACGTCAACCTCACCGTGGAACCGGGGGAGACGGTGGCGCTGGTGGGCGCGACCGGCGCTGGAAAATCGATACTGACAATGCTGTTGTCCCGGCTCTACGACGTCACCGAGGGGGAGATCCGCGTCGGCGGCCGTGACATCCGCGAGTTCACCCTGCCGGTGCTGCGCCGGACGGTGACTACGGCCTTCGACGGCCCGACCCTGTTCTCGATGTCGGTGGCCGAGAATCTGAGGCTGGGCCGGTCCGCGGACAATCCGGCCACCGACGCCGAGCTGGACCGGGCGATCGACATCGCGTCGGCGGGGTTCGTCTACGAGCTGCCCTTCGGGCTGGACACCCGCATCGGGGAGCAGGGGATGAGCCTGTCCGGCGGGCAGCGTCAACGCTTGTCGCTGGCGCGAGCGATCCTGGCCGAGCCGACCGTCCTGGTGCTCGACGACACGCTGTCGGCGCTGGACGTGCACACCGAAGCCGCGGTGACCGACGCGCTGCGCCGGGTGCTGCGCGGCGGCCCGAAACCGCTCACCGGCATCGTGGTCGCCAATCGGGCCTCCACGGTTTCGCTCGCCGACCGGGTGGCGCTGCTGGACAACGCGACGATCACCGAGGTCGGCACGCACGCCGACCTGTTGGCCCGGGTGCCGCGGTACCGCTATCTGCTGGCCGCCGACGACGAACTCGACGACGGCCACGAACGCACCGCCGGCTGGCAGGGCGGGGAGGACATCGAGGTGTTGGACCGCTCCCAGTCCGAACGCCGAGCCGCCCGGATCGCTTCTGACACGCCGGAGGTCGCGAGACCGGAGGCGAACCGACGATGACCACGACCGACATTCCACTGCGTTGGCGAGGCCGGCTCGCCCAGCGTCGCGACGACGACACCACCCCCGAGAGCAAGGCGGGCAGTCGCGCCGCCCGCACCCTGCTCGGGTCGCTGCTTGCGCCCTACCAACTGTCGGTGGTGCTCCTTGCGGCGGTGGTCGTGGTGGAAAACGCTGCCCGACTGACGGTTCCGCTGCTGACCCAGCGGGGTATCGACCGGGGTGTTCCGTCGGTGATGGACGGCGGCTCGATGCGGACGCTGATGCTGGTCGTCGGCGCACTGGTTGCGGTGGTGTTCGTTGCGGCGATCAGCCGGATCCTTTTTCTGCAGTGGTCCGGACGTATCGGCCAGCGGGTGCTGCTGGAGCTGCGCCGGCGGGTGTTCCGTCACTTCCAGCGACTCGACGTCGGGTTCCACGACCGGTACACCTCGGGGCGGGTGGTGAGTCGACTGACCAACGACGTCGACGCGATCCAGGAAATGCTGACGAGCGGGTTCGACAGCCTGGTCAGCGCCGCGCTCACGCTGGTGGGAACGGCGGTAATGCTGGTCGTGCTGGACTGGCGACTGGGTTCGATGTGCCTGATCGCTTTCCCGGTGCTCGTCGTGCTGGTGAGGTGGTTCCGGGCCGAGTCGGCGAAAACCTACCGGGCGGTCCGGGAGAATGCCGCGCTGGTGATCGTGCAGTTCGTTGAGACGATGACCGGAGTCAAGGCTGTGCAGGCGTATCGGCGCGAGCCCCGCAACCAGGAGATCTTCGCCGATGTCGCCGATCGCTACCGCGTCGTCAACGAGAAGGCGTTCAAACTCGTCGCGGTGTTCAGTCCCGGCGTCAAGCTGGTCGGCAATCTCACCACCGGGGTGGTGCTGCTCTACGGTGGCTGGCGAGTGATGCACGGCCACATGACGATCGGAACATTCACCGCGTTCCTGCTGTACCTTCGGATGTTCTTCGAGCCGATGCAAGAAATCACGCAATTCCTCAACACCTTCCAGTCGGCGTCAGCGGCACTGGAGAAATTGGCGGGGGTGCTCGCCGAAAAGCCGGCGATCACCGACCCGGTGACACCGATTCGACTCAGTGGTGTCCGTGGCGAGATCGCTTTGCGTGACGTGCATTTCGGCTACCAGCCGGACCGGCCGGTCATTGACGGGCTGTCCCTGACCATCCCGGCGGGCCAGACAGTGGCGCTGGTCGGCAGCACCGGCGCGGGGAAGACCACGATTGCGAAGCTGATCGCACGGTTCTACGATCCGGAATCCGGCGCGGTGGAACTCGACGGCGTCGACCTGCGCGACATCGACCAGGCCGACTTGCGTCGTCATCTGGTGATGGTCACCCAGGAGAATTTCCTGTTCGCCGGGACCGTCGCCGACAACATCGGCTTCGGCCGGCCGGGCGCGAACGCCGCCGAGATAGCGCAGGCCGCCCAGCGCGTGGGTGCGCAGAAGTTCATCGCCGCGCTGCCCGACGGTTACGACACCGACGTTGCTCGACGTGGCGGACGGCTGTCTGCCGGTCAGCGCCAGCTGATCGCCTTCGCCCGTGCGTTCCTCGCCGACCCGGCGGTACTCATCTTGGACGAGGCGACCTCGGCACTGGACATTCCCAGCGAGCGGATGGTGCAGCGGGCCCTGCGGACGGTGCTGGCCGAGCGGACCGCGCTAGTGATCGCGCACCGCCTGTCGACGGTGGAGATCGCCGACCGGGTGCTGGTGATCGAGGACGGGCGCATCGTGGAGGACGGTTCGCCCGCCGAGTTGGTGCGCCTCGCCGACGGCCACTACACCGCGTTGCATCAGGCTTGGCTGCGGTCTCTCGCGGTTCAACCCAGCCCGATGCGCCGGTAACGCTGCAGCCGGGCCGTCATGCGCTGGTCGTCGGGCACGCCGCGCAGTGCGTCGAGTTCGACGGCGATCGCGCCTGAGAGTCGCTTGACGAAATCGATCGGCTCATCGGCGGCGTCGGGCCGCTCGCCCACGATCACGTCGACGATCCCGGCGGCCAGCAGGTCGGCCGATCTGATGCCCTGTGCGGCAGACAACTGCGGTGCGTGATCGGTGTCGCGGAACACGATGGCGCTGGCCCCCTCCGGCGGCAGCGGCGCCAGCCAGCCGTGCTGTGCGGCCAGCACGCGGTCGGCCGGCACCATTGCCAGCGCGGGACCGCCGCTGCCCTGGCCCATCAGGACCGACACCGTCGGCACCGCCAGCGTGACCAGTTCCGCCAGGCAGTGCGCGATCTCCCCGGCCAGCCCGCCCTGCTCGGCATCAGCGGACAACGCCGGCCCGGCCGTGTCGATCACCAGCACCAGCGGCAGTCGTAGCCCCGCAGCCAGTGCCATGCCGCGGCGAGCCTCCCGCAGCGCTGCCGGGCCGATCTGGGGTTGCCGCCCGCCGGCGGGGGAGCCGCCCACTCGGCGCTGCTGACCCACCAGCACCGCCGGCCGGCCGCGGAACCGGGCCAGCGCCAGCAGGGTCGTCGCCGCGTCGCCTTCGCCGGTCCCCGACAACAGCACCCGCTCGGTGGCCCCGTGCCGCAGCAGCATGCGCACCCCGGGCCGATCGGGTCGCCGTGAGGACAGCACCGCGTCCCACGCGGAGACGTCGGGTATCGGCCCGGCGTCAGCGGCCATGAGCTCGGGGGGTCCGGCGGGGCCATCGAGGATCACCTTCAGTGCGCGCCCCAGGGTGCGTCGCAGCCACTTCACCGGGATGACGCCGTCGATCACACCGTGGCGTTGCAGGTTCTCGGCGGTCTGGACACCGGCAGGGAACGGTTCGCCGTAAAGCTGCTGGTAGACGCGCGGGCCAAGGAAGCCCACCAGTGCCCCGGGCTCGGCGAGCGTCACATGGCCCAGCGAACCCCACGACGCGAACACCCCGCCGGTGGTGGGGTGGCGCAGATAGACCAGGTAGGGCAGGTGTGCCCGTTTGTGCAGTTCGACCGCGGCGGCGATCTTGACCATCTGCAGGAAGGCCACGGTGCCCTCCTGCATCCGGGTGCCGCCGGAACTCGGCGAGGCCAGCAGCGGCAACCGCTCGGCGGTGGCGCGGCGCACCGCCGCGGTGATCCGCTCCGCGGCCGCCACCCCGATGGAACCGGCCAAGAAGTCGAAGTCGCTGGCAATCACCGCGACCCGCCGGCCGTTGACCCGGCCCTCGCCGGTCAAAACCGCCTCGTCGCGGCCGGTCACCGCCCGGGCCCGGGCCAGCTCGGCCGCGTAACCGGCATCGACTCGCAAACTCGCCGGGGCGCTATCCCAGCTGATGAACGAGCCGCGGTCCACTACCGCGTCCCGCAGTTCGTCGGCCCCGGTCCGGCTCACAGCATGAGGCTAATAGGGTGAGGACTCATGATCGGTGTTACCCGCGGCGAATCCGTCACAACTATCGAGATGCAGCGTCCAGAGCGGCGCAACGCACTGAACTCAAGGATCGTGGACGAGTTGCGGGAGGCGTTGCTCGACGCGGCCGGCCACGATGTGCGGGCGATCGTGCTGACCGGTCAGGGGACCGTGTTCTGTGCCGGCGCCGACCTGTCCGGCGACGCATTCGCCGCCGACTACCCGGACCGGCTGATCGCACTGAACAAGACCATCGACGAGGTACCGATGCCGGTGATCGGCGCCATCAACGGGCCCGCGATCGGTGCGGGCCTGCAGCTGGCGATGATCTGCGATCTGCGGGTGGTGGCACCGGAGGCGTTCTTCCAGTTCCCGGTCGCCAAATATGGCCTGGCCCTGGATAACTGGAGCATCCGCCGGTTGTCGTCGCTGGTCGGCTACGGGAGGGCGCGGGCCATGATGCTGACCGCGGAGAAGCTGACTGCGGATGACGCGCTGGCGACTGGGATGGCGAACCGGCTCGGGACCCTGGCCGACGCACAGGCCTGGGCGAACGAGATCGCCGGGCTGGCGCCGCTGGCCCTGCAGCACGCCAAACGGGTGCTCAACGACGACGGCGCCTACGAGGCGCAGTCGCCGGTCCACAAGGAACTGTTCGACCGGGCGTGGGCCAGTCAGGACGTTATCGAGGCACAAATGGCACGCATCGAGAAGCGTCCGCCGACGTTCCAGGGCGGCTAAGCGCCATGCTGCGCGGAGCCCTGCGACTGGCCGCCGGCACGGTCACCCTGACCGCCGGCGGGTGGATGCTCCGTGCGCTACGTGGCGCGCCCGCCGCGCTGGGTGCCGCGCCGGCCCCGATCCTCGCGGTGGCCGAGCGGTCGCCGCACTTCCGCGACGGTGCCTTTCACAACCTGGAGCGCGCGGTGCTGTTCAGCGTGGACCGCAAACAGCAGCGCCTGGTACTGCAAGAGTTGATCGGCGACCGTGCGGCGGGCCGGCCCGCCACGCCGATCCCGCTGGTCGAACCGACGCTGAGCGAGGCTGCCGGACCGCTGGCGGTCAGCTGGCTGGGTCACGCGACCGCGCTGATAGAACTCGACGGCTACCGGCTTCTGACCGACCCGGTGTGGAGCGAGCGCTGCTCCCCGTCGGATGCGGTCGGCCCAAAGCGGATGCATCCGCCGCCGATCGCGCTGGCGGCACTTCCGGCGCTCGACGCGATCGTCATCAGCCACGACCACTACGACCACCTCGATATCGACACCGTCACCGCCCTCACCCGCAGCCAGCGCGCACCGTTCGTCGTCCCACTGGGCGTCGGTGCGCACCTGCGGGCGTGGGGCGTCCCGGATGAGCGCGTCATTGAACTCGACTGGGACGAACACACCCGGATCGGTGAACTCACCCTGGCCTGCATCCCGGCCCGGCACTTCTCCGGTAGATTCGTCACCCGCAACCTCACCTTGTGGGCGTCCTGGGGGATGATCGGGCCCACCCACCGGGTCTACTTCGGCGGTGACACCGGCTACACCAAGAGTTTCCGCCAGATCGGCAGCGCCTACGGGCCGTTTGACATGACCCTGATGCCGATCGGCGCCTACAATCGGGCCTGGCCGGATGTGCATATGAACCCCGAGGAAGCGGTTCAGGCGCACTTAGATGTGACCGCCTCAACCGGCGGAACGCTGGTGCCGATTCACTGGTGCACGTTCCGGCTGGCGCCGCACCGGTGGGACGAACCGGTGGAGCGACTACTCCAAGCCGCCGACGCCGCCGGCGTCCGGGTGGTGGTTCCCCGTCCCGGCGGACGGGTGCAGCCCGGTGCCACCGGGGATTTCGACCCGTGGTGGCGGCGGTAATCGGCTAGCGTTGGCGGCGATGAGCAAACTCGGCAGCAGAAGTGCGCTGCTCGCTGCGCTGCTGGGCCTGGCCACGGGTTGCGCGTCCGCCCCCACCGCGGACCTCGCGCCGCCGGCGGCACTGTCGGACATGCCGCCACCGCTGGTGCCGGCCTCGGAACTGCCCAGCAACGCTGTCGAGAACGCGGTGGCCAAGCTCGACGACATCGCCAACGAGCTGATGGAGAAATCGGGCATCCCGGGCATGGCAGTCGCCGTGGTGCACGGTGGAAAAACGTTGTACGCCAAGGGCTTCGGAGTCGCGGATGTCCGTAACGGGCAGAAGATAGATTCCGACACGGTGTTCCAGTTGGCCTCGGTATCGAAGTCGTTGGGTGCCACCGTGGTCGCCCATCAGGTCGGCGAACACGCGATCGACTGGGACACCCCGGTGGTATCGAAGCTGCCATGGTTCGCGCTGTCGGATCCGGCCGTCACCGCGATGGTGACCGTCGGCGACATGTACTCGCACCGCTCGGGTCTGCCCGATCACGCCGGCGACCTGCTCGAGGATCTCGGGTACGACCGGCGCCACGTCCTGGAACAACTGCGTCAGCTGCCACTCGAGCAGTTCCGAACGTCCTATGCCTACACCAACTTCGGATTGACCGCGGCGGCCGAGGCGGTCGCTGTGGGCGCGGGCAAGTCCTGGGAGGATCTCAGCGAGGAGGTGCTCTACCAGCCGCTGGGGATGACGTCGACCAGCTCGCGATTCGACGACTTCGCGGTGCGGCCCAATCACGCTGTCGGACATATTCACATCGATGGGCGTTACGAACCGCGCTATGTGCGTGACCCGGGCCCCGAGGCGCCGGCCGGCGGCGCCAGTTCTTCGGTCAACGACATGACGCACTGGCTGACCATGATGCTGGCCAACGGCAATTACGGCGGCGAGAAGATCGTCGACCCGGCGGCGCTGCTGCCGGCCGTCACCCCGCAGAGCGTGTCCGGCCGCGGCACCGAACCCGCCATGCGGTCCGGCTTCTACGGCTACGGGTTCAACGTGTCGTCGACATCGGGCGCGCGGATGATGCTCAGCCATTCCGGCGCCTTCGAACTCGGAGCGGCCACGAACTTCGTCATCCTGCCGTCGGCTGACGTGGCCATCGTGGCGCTGACGAACGCGACGCCGGCTGGTGTGCCGGAGGCGCTGACCGCGCAGTTCGCCGATCTGGTGCAGTTCGGCAAGGTTCGTCAAGACTGGTACGCGCTGTACAACGCCAAACTGGCGCCGGGCGAGAATCCGGTCGGATCGCTGGTGGGCCGCCAACCGCCGGCCCACCCCGCGCCCGCCGCACCGCCGTCGTCGTATGTCGGTAGTTACCACAACGACTACTGGGGTCCGGCGACGGTCAGCGAGCGCGGCGGCGAGCTTGCCCTGTCGCTGGGTCCGCGCGGCGACACATTCAGGCTCAAGCACTGGGACGGCGGCGTTTTCACGTTCGAGATGGTCACCGAGAACGCGCCACCGGGAACGGTTTCCAAGGCCTCGTTCGACGGTAACGCGCTGACGTTGGAGTATTACGACACCTTCGGCAAGGGGACGTTCACCCGATGAGTGTGTCGCCGGCCACCGGCGGACTGACCGATGCCGAAGTCGTCCAGCGGGTCGCCGCCGGCAAAGCCAATGACGTCCCGGTCCGTGCGGCGCGCAGCGTGCCCGAGATAGTCCGAGCCAACGTGTTCACCCGGATCAACGCGATCCTGGGTGTGCTGCTGATGATCGTGCTGACCACCGGATCGCTGATCAACGGGCTGTTCGGGCTGCTCATCATCGCCAACAGCGCCATCGGCATGGTGCAGGAGGTCCGGGCCAAGCAGACGCTGGACAAGCTGGCGATCGTCGGTCAGGCCAAACCGCTGGTGCGCCGGCAGTCCGGGACCGGCGCGCGCTCGCCCACCGAGGTGGTACTCGACGACGTCATCGAACTCGGCCCCGGCGATCAGATCGTGGTCGACGGCGACGTCGTCGAAGAGTCCGACCTGGAGGTCGATGAGTCGCTGCTGACCGGAGAGGCCGACCCGATCGCCAAAGGCCTTGGCGATCAGGTGATGTCGGGCAGCTT
Organism: Mycobacterium sp.; assembly: GCA_039935195.1. Taxonomy (GTDB): domain Bacteria; phylum Actinomycetota; class Actinomycetes; order Mycobacteriales; family Mycobacteriaceae; genus Mycobacterium. Next base: position 9,127 of record JBDTKT010000153.1, on the reverse strand, counting down.
CGTGGTCTCGGGCATCGGCGCCTACCGGGCCACCAGGGTGGGACGTGAAGCGTACGCGGCCAAGCTGGCCGAGGAGGCCAGCAAGTTCACCCTGGTGAAATCCGAGCTGCGCACCGGCATCGACAAAATTCTGGCGTTCATCACCTACCTGCTGATCCCGGCCGGGCTGTTGATCATCTACACCCAGCTGTTCACCACCGACGTGGGCTGGCGGGCGTCGGTGCTGGCGATGATCGGCGCACTGGTGCCGATGGTTCCCGAGGGTCTGGTGCTGATGACGTCGCTGGCGTTCGCGGTCGGTGTCATCCGGCTCGGACAGCGGCAGTGTCTGGTGCAGGAACTGCCCGCGATCGAGGGATTGGCCCGCGTCGACGTGGTCTGCGCGGACAAGACCGGCACCCTGACCGAGAACGGCATGCGGGTCTCGTACGTGACCAGGGTCGACGACACCGACGGGCGCTACCCGGTCAGTGACGTGCTGGCGGCGCTGGCCGCTGACGACGCCCGGCCCAACGCCAGCATCAGAGCTGTCCGCGAGGCCTTTTCGGCACCGCCGGGCTGGATAGCGACCGCGACCGCCCCGTTCAAGTCGGCTTCCAAGTGGAGCGGAGTCTCCTACCGCGAGCACGGCAACTGGGTGATCGGGGCGCCGGACGTGCTCCTCGACCCGGCGTCGGCGGCCGCGGAACGGGCCGAGCGAATCGGCGCACAGGGACTGCGGGTGCTGCTGCTCGCTGCCTGCGACCGGTCCGTCGGCCACCCGGACGCACCCGGGAACCTCACCCCGGTCGCCCTGGTGGTGCTCGAGCAGAAGCTGCGCTCCGACGCCCGGGAGACCCTGGACTACTTCGCTGCCCAGAACGTCTCGGTCAAGGTGCTCTCCGGCGACAACGCGGTCTCGGTGGGCGCGGTGGCCGCGAAGTTGGGCCTGTCCGGCGACGCGGTGGACGCGCGGTGCCTGCCCACCGATCTGGCCGAACTCGCCGACACGCTCGAGGTCCACACCGTGTTCGGCAGGGTGCGTCCGGAGCAGAAGCGCGCCATGGTGGCGGCCCTGCAGTCGCACGAGCACACCGTGGCGATGACCGGCGACGGCGTCAACGATGTGCTGGCGCTCAAGGATGCCGACATCGGTGTCGCGATGGGCACGGGAAGCCCGGCGGCGCGTGCAGTAGCCCAGATCGTGTTGCTGGACAACAAGTTCGCCACTCTGCCCTACGTGGTCGCCGAGGGTCGCAGGGTGATCGGCAACATCGAACGGGTCTCGAGCCTGTTCTTGACCAAGACGGTGTACGCGGTGCTGCTGGCTGTGCTGGTGGGTGGTGTCGGGCTGGCATCGGCACTGTTCGGCACCAAGCCACTGCTGTATCCCTTCCAGCCGATCCACGTCACGATCGCCGCCTGGTTCACCATCGGCATCCCCTCGTTCGTCTTGTCGCTGGCGCCCAACAACGAGCGGGCCTACCCCGGGTTCGTCCGGCGGGTGATGACCGGGGCGCTGCCGTCCGGTTTGGTCGTCGGCGCCGCCACGTTCACCTGCTACCTGTTGGCCTACCGGGGCAGCGACGCCACACCCATACAACAGATCCAGGCGTCGACCTCCGCGCTGATCACCCTGCTGGTGTCGGCGGTGTGGGTGTTGGCCGTGGTGGCGCGGCCCTACCAGTGGTGGCGACTGCTCCTGGTGGCCTGCTGCGGCCTGGCGTACCCGGTGATCTTCGCGATTCCGCTGGCCCGGGAGAAATTCTTGTTGGACCCCTCCAACATCGCGCTGACCGCGATGGCCCTGGGTATCGGGATGCTTGCCGCCGCCGCCATCGAGGCGCTGTGGTGGGCAGAGGGCGCGCGGCTCGGCGACCGGCCGAAATTGTGGGGATAGCCCGCCACCGTCCGTCAATGATCTGGCGGTAGGGTCGCTGCGAGCGAAAGGACGGACTCATGGCCAAGCTCGGTGGCCCGGCGCTGTTCGGCCCGATCGGCATGCTGGTGGCCGGTGGGTTGAAGGGCGACATCGACGAATCACTGCGCACGTTCGTCTCGGTGTTCGCAGCGGTCTGACGACGGGCGACACCGTGGTTTGCACACCGACGTTGGGTAGTGACACAACATGATTCGACGTCGTTCCGGTTGGTTCGTTGCACTGTTCGCGGTGATCGTGTCGATCAGTGTCTGGCTGCCGTGGCTGATCACCGGGTTCGGCGGCGGTGGACGTGCCAGTGCGATCGGCGGCAGTGCCGGCAGCGTGGCGTTGCCGCCCCGGTTCGGCGTGGGCCAGTTGATCGCGCTGCTGGCCGCCACCCTGCTGGTGGCCGGGGCAATGGTCGCCCGCAGCCTGTTCACCAGGCTGGCCGCGGTTGCCGCCCTGGTCATTTCGCTGCTGATAACGGCGCTGACCGTCTGGTATTACCACCTCAACGTCGTCGCGCCGATCACCGCCGGCTATGGGCTCTACGTCGGGGCCGCCGGTGCGATCGGTGCCGTGGCCTGCTCGGCGTGGGCGCTGGGGTCGGCCGCGGCCGGCGGTGGACGGCGACCGCGTAGCGAGAACGTCCGGGACTAGCTGACCGGCGCTGACTCGGGGAAAGTCCAGTCGCCGGAGCGGATCGCCGCTTCGGGCCGGTACAGCCGAACCAGGTAACTCCAATCCGGGGTGGTCGGCAGGCAGTTGTCGATCCCGGCCGTACAGCCGCCGAACTGCACGGTCACCGATCCGTCTGGCGCTTTCGTCGCAGTGAGGTTGTTGACCGCGTAGTCCTGCTGGGGGTTCGGGGCGAAATATCCGTTCTTGTTGTACACACTGATCGACCAGAAGCCTTCCACCGGAACGTCTTTGGCACTCAACCGGTAGACGGTGCGGCCGTCGTTGCGGAGCGGTATGACGTTGAGCTGGATCGTGTCACGCTCCGGGCTGCTGCCCCACGCCAAGGCCGCGCCGATCAGGTGGCGGACCGGATCGGTGTCCTTCGGGGTGCCGAACATCGCCGTGGTGTCGGGGATGGTTTCGGCCAGGGTGATCAGCGCGTCGGTCACCTTCTTCTGGCTGTCCGAATCCCACCGGGGCACCTCGAAGATCCCCGAGTTGTCCTGCTGCGAGGTGATTCGGTCCTGCAGGTCCCGTCCGGCGGCCAGGTCGATGAGGTTTTTGGGATCGGAGAGGATGCGCACGACGACCATGGCATAGCGGGTGCCGACGTCGTTGCGGGTCAGGGTGTGCGCACCGGCGCCGTAGAACATGTCGATCACATACTCGTCTTCGCTGATGACCTGCATCGACATGAACCGGTCGCCCACCTCGGGCAGGGTGATCGTCACCGGGGCGGCCTGCAGGTCGAACACAGCCGCCGAGTACAGCGTGTCCCGGCCGGGGTACGTCACCGGTTGGTGGTCGATCGGCGTGACATCCCGGTTATGGAAGAAGCGGCCGAACCCGTTCTCGTTGACGACCCGGGTGAACTCTGTATCGGACGCCGCGCGTACGAAGTTGTCCGGCGACACCATCACCATCCCGTTGGGGGTGCTGCGCGGTGTCACACCGGCCAACGGGTCCGTGTCGACGACCCGGGTCACCGTCGGCCCGCATCCCGCCGAGGCCAGCACCGCCGCCGTCATCCCGAGCACAAATAGCCATCGTGTGGGCATGCTGCGCAACCTACCCCGAAACCCTAGGAGTCGGACCGCCTACCAGCACACCCCCTGCTCTCAACCGAACAGATGCTTGCCTGCGAATTGGTCCGGGCGTATGGTCCCCGACATAAAAGTTTCCTGATTAAATCGCAAATAGTTGCTAAGCGTGTCCAGGGAGAGTGACATGACCGCGTTGAGGAACGGCAAGCAGAACGGTGCCGGCGGGGCCGTTCGGGTGGCCGGGATGGCGGGCATGGTGGCGACCGCGATGGCGGGCGCTCTGGTCATGACGTTCACGGCACCGCAGGCCGCCACTGCCGTACCGACCGCGGTGTCGCTGACATCGACGTCGAGCGCTGTGCAGGCGGCGATCGACAGTCTTCTGGCCGAAATGCAGCGGATCGTCGCGCAGGACGCTGCGCTGTCCTATGCGCCGCCGGGCAGTGAGGCCGACGTGCTGCCGATACTGCAGAACACCAATTACCAGCTATTGATGGCCGGGGTATCCCGGGTCACCGAGTTGTTCAATGGATGGTTTTTCCAATCGCCGGAGGTGGTGGCTGGGGATGCCACCGATCCCCGGCAATACTTCGACTTCTTCACCCCCGACATCTACTACCACGTGACCGCCGGCCTGGCCCCCGGCGCGACTTACCAACTCACCGGCACCCTTGGCGGGGCGACCGAACATTTCTCGATCAGCACCGAAGCGATCACCGCGGGCACGGCTCAGACCGTTGGCAGCCTGGAACTCGGCCACGGTCTGGTGGTCAATCCCGACGGTACCTTCACCGTTGTCATCGGCCCGGACAACCCCGGCGACGCAGCCAATTTCATGAACGACACCGACGCCACCACCGGCGGTGCCGCCTCCCTGCTGATCCGGGACATGTTGGGTGACTGGGCGAAGGGTCCCGGCAGCGTCAGCATCCACTGCGTTTCCGACTGCCCGGCGTTCTTCGCCATCCCGGAGGGCGGGTTCTTCCCCGCCGCCGACTCACCTACCGCAGGGGACGCGGTGGCGGGGGTGTCGGCCGGGCCGACTGGCTCGATCGACTCGACGTTGACGACATTGTTCAGCGCTTTCGCCCAGATCATCGGGCCCTTCAACGAGCGCAGCATCGCCGGGGGCGCATCGGTGGGCATGGAACTGCCCGCCAACACCATGGGCGACCTCGGCCCGGAAACCAGCTTCGGGGCGGGCCTGGAGAGCGCCGCCGTCTCCGGTGGGAACTTCGACCTGGACCCTGGTCAGGCGCTGATCGTGAAAGTGCCCGACGTGGCGTCGGCCTACAGCGGCATCGAGCTGATGAACGTCTTCGGCGCGGCGCTGCCCTACACCATGGCGCAGACCACCCTGAATAACACCACCGCGTTCCACGACGCCGACGGTTACACCTACTACGTCGTCAGCGCCACCAACCCGGGCGTGGCCAACTGGCTGGACAGCGGCACCGTCGACCGCGGTGAGATCTTCGCCCGCTTCGAGAACGTCGCCGACACCACCACCGCGGACGGCCTGGCGGTGCAGACCCAGGTGGTGTCGGTGGCCGACGTGCAGAACTACCTGCCGGCCGACACCCCCACCGTCAGCCCCGCGGAGTACGCCGCTGACATGGCGCAGCGCGTGTTCTCCTACGACTACGGCCTGGACGTGTCCAGATCGCAGGCTCAACCCGACTGGCTGATTCAGGAGTTGCTGCTGCACGGGATGCGGGGACTGGTCGGCAACGACAACTTCGACGCGGTGTTCGGCAGCGAGCCGTCCACTCCGATCGAGCTGAGGTTCACCCCGGCGCTCAGCCCGGACTGGGAGACCGTCTTCCACGACATCCTCACCAACCCGTCGGCCAGCCTGTCGGCGATCTTCAACAACCTGCCGTTGATCTCCAGCGACATCAACCTGCCGTTGCAGCTGGCCGGGGTCGAACCGCTGCTGGCGCTGCTGTTCCCCGGTCAGCAGCCCGTCTCGGTGCTCAACGACATGTTGTTCGACCCGAACAGCGGCATCCTCGCCGGTTTCCTCAACGCCCGCGACGACTTTGCCACCGCCGTCCTGTCTGCCAACAACGACTTCCCGACCGCACTCGGTGTCCAGGCCACCCAGGAGTGGGCGAACATGGGCGACTTGATCCAGTCGACCCCGAACCTCGGCCTGGCCGACCTCGGCTCGCTGTTCAATTCGCTGCCCGGCATGTGAGCGCCGCGATCGGCGATGCGTTCCAGAACGGTCTGCACGTTGTGCCCTCGGCAGGATTCGAACCTGCGACACCGGCTTTAGGAGAGCCGTGCTCTATCCCCTGAGCTACGAGGGCCGGGGGCGGGGACCTATCGAGATAGGTGTTGAAGACTCTAGTGGATCGTCGGGGATGCCGGATGCACGGTGGCGGTGGCGCGCCGGAGGCTGATCTTTGGTGTTGCCGACGCTGCGCATGGGCTTGATGGGGCGTCTGGAGCGGGTGTGACTAGCCGACGGGCGTGGCTGCGCCCTGTTGGGGGCTCAGGCCGCTGCGGTTTGGGGTTGTTGCCGTCGGTGGATGTGGCTGGCGAGGGCGTTGCTGAGGGACTCGGCGACTGGATGTAGCAGAAGAGACCCACGTCCATGCCGTATGTTGACATGAACAACCTACAGTTACGTTGTTGTGGTTATCGGTTGCGCACGAAAGGCACGCTATGGACTGGCCGCCTCACGGCACCGAGTCGCGCCCCTGGAAGTCGCAGGGCCGCCGGGGGGACCGCGACGACCGCATGCTGCGTCAGATCGACGTATCCATCCCACCACGCATCGCCAACCTCTCCTACGACCCGCTGGGCGGGACAGCGCGAACCCACGAAGCGGCGATGATCGCCGTGGCCCGCCTTGAGGCTGGCTACGGTGACCATCTCGCCCCGCTGGCCGACTTCCTGCTGCGCAGCGAATCGGTGGCCTCGTCGAAGATCGAACACATCGACGCTGGCTGGCGTGCCTTCGGCAAGGCGTTCGCGGGTGGTAAGTCCAACGTCGAGGCAGCGTCCCAGCTCGCAGCGGTGCGCGCGCTGATCGCCCTCGTAGAAACCGCCGGTGCTGGGCCCATCACGCTGCCGGCGATCCTAGGAGCCCACCGCCTGCTGATGGCTCCCGATCCCTATGCCGACAGCCCCGGCGAGTTGCGTAACGTGCAGAACTGGATCGGCGGTAGTGACTACTCGCCGATCGGTGCTCTCTACATTCCGCCGCCGCCGGAGCTGGTGCCGGAGTTGATGGATGACCTGCTGGTTTTTGCGAGTCGCACGGATCTTCCGATCCTCGCCCAAGCGGCGATCGCTCACGCTCAGTTCGAGTCGATTCACCCGTTCACCGACGGCAATGGCCGGATCGGGCGAGCCCTGCTGAGCGCGATCCTGCGCTACCAGGGGCTGACGCGGCGGATCACGGTTCCGCTGGCCTCGGCGATGCTCGCTGACACCGACGGTTACTTCGCCCAGCTCACCGCGTACCGCGCCGGCGCGGTGGGCCAGTTCGTCGGCTACGTCGCGCGCGGCACCCTGTATGCGAGTGAGGCGGCCGAGGAGTCGGCCGGCCGCCTGGCCGGCCTGCCTGATCAGTGGCGTGCTATTGCGCGGCCCCGTGCGAATTCAGCGGATGAGACGTTGCTCGCCGGTCTGCTGGATGTGCCGATCTTTAACGCGGACACCGCGCGTCGGATCACGGGTACGACTGATGCGAGCACGTATCGGGCACTTGGGCGGCTGACCGAGGCGGGGATCCTCGAGGTGCTGTCCTCGGGTGTCCGGAATCGGGTGTGGGCGGCTGCCGATGTACTGACCGAACTCGATGTGTTGTCGGAGGCGATCGGGCGTCGTACGACCGGCTGCTAGTTGTGCTGTTCCAGGGGCATCGAACGATTCGTGGACTGGCAAAATTGGCGCCGGGAAGGTGCCCATGAATCAGATCGAGCAAAGTATCGCCACCGCCCTCGTCGACAACATCGCCACTCGCCGCCCAGGCATCGCCCGTGTCTGCCTGACGCGTTCCGAAATCAGCGGAGCCGCGTTCCGATGCCGCGAAAGCCATCAGGGCTGACCAGCAGTGATGGGATTTTCTACACGTCCCCGGGGGCGGGGACCTATCGCGATAGGTGTTGAAAACTCTAGTGGATCGTCGGTAATGGTGGTTCCCTGATTCTGATCTCGTAGTCGGCGGGCGATAATCCGTCTGCGGCACTGTGTCGGCGTTGGTGGATGTAGAAGGTGGAGATTGGGCGTATGGGTTGGGGTAAGAGCGGTAGGCGGTGGCGGACGAAACGTATGCCGGCGATGGCCCGGCCGTTGCGGCTCGGTGAGGATCCTTTCTATCAGCCGCCGCCGGGTTTCGAATCCCGTCCTGCCGGTACCATTCTGCGGAGTCGTGAGGTGGAGCTGGCGGTGCTTGGTGTGCTGCCGGTGAAGGTTTCGGCGTGGCAGTTGTTGTACCGCAGTTGCGACCTGAACCTGCGGCCCGAGGCGACGGTGACGACGGTGCTGCTGCCCGCCGGGTCGGACCCGACCCAGCCGCGACCGCTGCTGGCCTATCAGTGTGCGATCGACGCCGTCGCCGATACCTGTTTCCCGTCCTACGCGCTGCGCCGCGGGGCTCGATCGTTCGGCTGTTTTCCTCCGCTGGAGATGCTGGTCGTGGCCAACGCGTTACGGCGCGACTGGGCGGTGTCGATCGCTGATCACGAGGGCTGCAACGGCTACTTCGGGGCCGCACGGGAGCCGGGCTACCGGGTGCTGGACGGCATCCGCGCGGCGATGGCATTCGAGCCGGCCGGCCTGCAACCGGATGCGCCGGTCACGGTCTGGGGGTATTCCGGTGGAGGCATGGCCAGTTCCTGGGTGATCGAGATGGCTCCCGAATACGCGCCCGAGATCGCCCTCGTCGGTGCGGTGCTCGGCGCTCCGGTGGGCGACCCGGCGGCAACGCTGGTCAAACTCAACGGCACGCGGTTGGCCGGACTGCCCGCGATGGTCATCGCCGGCATCCGACACATCTATCCCAGACTGGGTCAGTTGATCCGCGCGCACACCACGCCCGCCGGATTGGGCCTGCTCGACGAAGTCGAAACGCTCAGCACCATCGCGGCGATACTCCGGTTCCAGCGCCACACGCTTGACGATTACCTCGACGAGCCGCTGACTGATCTGCTCGCGAAACCCGAGGTGGTAGAGGTTCTCGACGACATCCGGTTAGGCCTGCGTACCCCCGACTGTCCGGTGCTGGTGGTGCAATCGATCCATGATGCGTTCATTGACGCCGGGGCTGTCGACGGCCAAGTCCTTCGCTATCTGCATGCCGGTGTCCAGGTCGAGTACCGGCGCGACCGCCTCAGCGATCACATCACCCTGATGCCGCTATCGGCGCCCGCGGCGCTGGATTGGCTCTCTGACCGCATCGCCGGGCTGCCACCTGCCGAATCGAGCATCCGCACGGTCTGGTCGGTGGCACTGACGCTGAAGGGCATTCGTGGACTGCTCAGTATGG
>JBDTKT010000152.1:0-18478 GCA_039935195.1 Mycobacterium sp. | reverse complement strand
CCATGTCCTGGCCGACCGATCGTTCGAGGAGATCGGCCATCAGGTCGCGGGGGCGGGCAGCCGAGGCGCTCGTGAGCTGTCGCATGCTCGGGACGACGGGCGGGGTTGACGCATCCAGGCGGGTGCGCAGGAAACTGAAGAACTCTTGTTCGGTGCGCTGCGCCACCCAGCCGGTCAGCTCGATTACGCGGGCAGGCACGTCCCCCATCGGCAACCGGCGTGCGATGCTCGCCGCGGCACTGAAGATGTCCACGGACACACCGTAGTGGAGCCGCTGACCGGAGACGTCCGCAATGTAAACGACTCGCCCTAACCCCTGAGCCGCGACGGAAATCACGTTGCTCTCAGCCATTGTCGAATACCAGTAAGGTGAAGCGCCCCAAGGAGAAGCTCGTCGATGTCGTTGGCCTTTAACTCAATCCGGACGAGAAACCCTCAACCGCGTCGATTCACAGACGAACCACTAGGTGTCGCCTTCGCTGTGAAATTCACACCCGGTTGCCGTAGCTGGCCGAAGGTAGTGCCGGTGCCGCGGCGGTCACCAGGTGCTGGCCCGCAATACGATTTCCATGGCCAGTTGCGCGGTGAACTCCTGAGCGGTACGCCGACCGGACACCACCACCATCCGGCATTCCCCGTAGACGAACCGCTGGCTGGCCTGCGCCACAGCCGCGGCCGCCCGGGAATTGACCAGCACGGTGGTGTTGATCTCGACCGGCGGGCAGCGTTCGTCGCGGATCACTCCGCTGAGGTCGGGCACCCGGGGATGTCCGCAATCGACCGACACCAGACCGGTGAAGCGGTCCGGTCGGGCCGCCGCCAATTCCCAGGCGTTCTCACCGCCGGTCCGGTCGCCGACCACGACTCCGCACTGGATGGCCAGGGAATCGAGGATGCCGATCACGGACTTGGCGGTCAACCGCGGGTCGGCACCGACGACGACAGTCCGCAGCGTCGCGGTGTGCAACCGCCGACACAGGGGGTCGTACGCGGCCAGCGGGAGCCGGGCGGCTGCGAGCACGACGACGACGGGTCCGTCTTCCGGACCAGCCACATTGACCGGAATCGGGAACCCGTCGATCGTCATCATCGTCGCAGGCATCTCCACAACGCTACAGCGAGCCGGGCAGCGGCGGGATGCTTTCGGCGGTCCTTGCGGGGCCCCGCGGTGCCCGCCGGCGGGCACCGCCTCAGGACAACGTGAGGATCTCGGCCCCGTCATCGGTGACCAGCAGCGTGTGCTCGAATTGAGCGGTCCACTTGCCGTCCGCGGTGGCCACCGTCCAATCGTCGTCCCAGATCTGATATTCCAGGCCGCCGAGGTTGATCATCGGCTCGATGGTGAAGGTCATCCCCGGCTCGATGATCGTGGTCACCGCCGGCTCATCGTAGTGCAGGACCACCAGCCCGTTGTGGAACGTGGTGCCGATCCCGTGGCCGGTGAAATCACGAACTACGTTGTAGCCGAAGCGGTTCGCATACGATTCGATAACCCGACCGACCACCGACAGGGCACGACCGGGTTTGACCGCCTTGATCGCGCGCATCGTTGCCTCCCGGGTGCGCTCCACGAGCAACTGGTGCTCTTGCGCGACGTCACCGGCCAAGAACGTGGCGTTGGTGTCGCCGTGCACGCCGTCGATGTAGGCGGTGACGTCGATGTTGACGATGTCGCCGTCGGCGATCACCGTCGAGTCCGGAATGCCATGACAGATGATCTCGTTCAGCGACGTGCAGCACGACTTGGGGAAACCCTTGTAGCCCAGCGTCGACGGGTAGGCGCCGTGGCTGACCATGTACTCGTGGGCGATACGGTCCAGCGCGTCGGTGGTCACGCCCGGCGCGACAGCCTTGCCGGCTTCGGCCAGTGCACCCGCGGCGATCCGTCCGGCCACCCGCATCTTCTCGATGACTTCGGATGTCTGCACCCAGGGCTCGTCGCCCTCGGCGGCGGTCGCTCTGCCGACGTATTCCGGACGGGGAATCGAGCGGGGCACCGGCCGCGTCGGGGACCGCACGCCTGAGGAAAGTGGGGCGCGAGTGGGCATCTTGCCAGCTTAACGGCCCCGCCGATCAACGTTCCAGCGGCTGTTCGCAGCGCTCCCCGACCTGCGCACCGCTAGCGGCGGGGCAGGTGGCGACTCAGCCAGGATCCTCGGGGGCCCCTGATGTTCACCGATCCCCACACCACGCGCCCGGTGAGCACCACATGCGGTGTGCCTTCGGCCGGTGCGCCTTTTCGGTAGTCGTTGGCGCTGCCGACGTAAACGTCGACATCGTCGATAGAAGCGCTGGCTCCGTCGGGCAACCGGAGGTGGACCGAACCGAACCGCATGTCGAGTTCGATGACGACGACCGGTCCAGCGAAACGGGCCTTGGTGAGATCCAGCTCCACCGACCCCAGCCGGCGCACCAGCGCCAACCGAGTCGGCACCATCCACTCGCCGCGCCGCTTGAGCGAACCCGCCCAGCCGCGTAATTCCACCCGATCAGCCGCCGACGTGACGATCGAACGAGGCCCCGGCAGATCGACGACCAGGGTGTCGAGTTCGGCGCGCATGCGTGCCTGCGACACCAGCGTCGACCGCTCCTCGAATTCACCGATATCGATCAGGCCGAGCGCGACCGCATTGTGAAGGCGGCGCAGCGTGCCGTTGCGGTCCGCATCCGAGACACGCAGCACTGGTGCCGCGTCCTCATCGATCCCCGTCATTGCCGTTCCCGTTCTACGTCTCCCCGCAACTTACCGCTACGGTCCGCTGGCCGCCCACCACCGGTGGCTCAGGCCAGGAAGTCCGCCGGCAGCGAATCGAACATCACCTTGGTCATCCGCACCGCGAACTCGGAACTGCCGCCGCCGACGATGAGTGCCGCGAACGCCATGTCGCCCCGGTATCCGGCGAACCAGGAGTGCGAACCGCCGGCGAATTCGGCCTCGCCGGTCTTACCGAACACCGCGCCGCAACCGGCGATGGCGCGGGCGCTGCCGTCGGTCACCACCATTCGCATCATCGAGCGCAGCCCGTCGAGCATCTCCTCGGTGACCGGGGTGGCGTCCCCGGTCACCGTCGTCGGACGGCCCTCGATCAAACGGGGTATCGGGGTTTTGCCGGCGGCCACCGTCGCAGCGGCCAGCGCCATGCCGAAGGGGCTGGTCAGCACCTTGCCCTGGCCGAATCCGGCCTCGGTGCGCTCCGCCAGGTCCACCGTTGGCGGCACCGACCCGGTGATCGTGGTGATGCCGTCCATCAGGTAGTCGAGACCGATGCCGTACCGGGCGGCCGCCTGGGTCAGCGCCCGCGGCGGCATCCGGCTGGCCAGTTCGGCGAAGGTGGTGTTGCACGAACTGGCAAAGGCCCGCGCCATCGACACCAAACCCAGGTCGAACCCGCCGTAGTTCGGGATCGTGCGCTGGCCGATGTCGATCTCGCCGGGGCAGCCGACCATGCTGTTGGGCGTCGCCATCTGGCGTTCGATGGCCGCGCCGGCGGTGACAATCTTGAATGTCGAGCCCGGCGGGTAAAGGCCGGTGGTCGCAGACAGCCCGTCTGCGTCGGCGGCGGCGTTCTGACCGACCGCCAGGATCTCCCCGGTCGACGGCTTGATCACCACAATCATCGCCTTGCCGCCCCGGGTGTTCACCGCGTTCTGGGCGGCGCGCTGCACGGACCGGTCCAGGCTGATCGTCATCGAGGGCGCCGGTGCGGGTGCGACCTCGTGGAGCACGGCGGCGTCGGCTCCGTTCTGGTTAGCGCTGACCACGCGCCAGCCCGCCTCGCCGTCGAGTTGATCGACGACAGCCTTCTTGACCTCGCTGACCAGGACCGGCGCGAATTCGTCATCGGTGGGAAGCAACTCGGCTCGCGGGGTGATCACCACACCGGGTAATTCGCCGATGGCCGGTTCGACCCGGTCGTGGTCCCCTCTGCGCAGCGTGATCAGCTCCAGCGGACTCAGCGATGAGCTGGCCTGCTCGGCGAGGCGCTGCGGGTCGTTCAGCGTGTCATCGAACGGGTGCAGTGCTTCGACCACCGCGCGGGCCGTGCGCATCAGGTCGCCCCCGGCCCGCCTGGCGTCGAGTTGGTAGCGGTACAGGTAGCCCGGCACCAGCACGTCGCTGCCCCCGATCTCGTTGACCGAGGCACGGCGCGGCGGTTCGGCCCGCAACGCGAAGGTCTGGCGCTCCCCTAGCTTCGGGTGCAGACCGGTGGCGGCCCAGCGGACCTCCCAGCGGCCTTCGTTGCGCACCATCTTGAGCTGGCCGTCATAGGTCCAGGTCCGACTCTTGGGCAGCTGCCAGGTGTAGCGGTAAGCGATGCTGCCGGTGTCTTCGGCGTAGTGGGAGCCGAGGATCTGGGCGTCCAGGCGGTCGGCCTGCAGCCCGGCCCAGGCGGCATTGAGTGCCGAGCGGGCGGCGTCAGGGTCGTCGCTGAGGGCGGCGGCGGCGGCGGTGTCACCGGCGCCCAGCGCGGCGAAGAATCGTTCGGCGGTGGGTGCCGGACCGTCGGGCCGCGGAGTGCAGGCACCCACGGCGGTCACCGTGATCACCACGAGCAGCAGGCCCACCCAGCGTGATGCTGGTGATGTTTGTGATGCAAATGAGGTTGGTGTTGTCATTGAGTCTGATGTTAGGAACAATCGGCGCAACACCGGCGAAGGCGCACCGAGACCGAGCCGTTATATGCAGCCGGGCCGACCGGCGGTCAGTCGAGCAGCACGGTGGCGAAGGTGCCGACCTGACTGAACCCGACCCGCTCGTAGGTGGCCCGCGCCACCAGGTTGAAATCGTTGACGTAGAGGCTGGCGATGTGTCCGGTACCCACGATCACCCCAGCCAGCATTGCGGTGCCGCCGCAACCCAGTCCGCGCCCGCGCCACTCCGGATGCACCCAGACACCCTGAATCTGGCTGACGGTAGGCGACCTCGACCCCACCTCGGCCTTGAACACCACCTCGCCGCGTTCGAAGCGGGCCCAGGCCCGGCCGGCGCCGATCAGGTTGGCGACCCGACTGCGGTACCCGCGGCCGCCGTCACCCAGTCGGGGGTCGACCCCGACCTCGCCGATGAACATGTCGACGGCGGCCACCAAGTAGGCATCCAGCTCGTCCGGCCGCACCTGCCGCACCTCGGGGTCGACCGCGCAGCTCGGCATCGTGTGCAGCGCCATCAACGGCTGGTTTTCCCGCTCGTCGCGCGCTGGGCCCCAGGTGGGGCTCAGCCGCTGCCACATCGGCAAAACCAGCTCGGCCTCCCCGACCAGTGACGAGCAGCGCCGGATCGCACTCAGCGCCTTGTCGGCGAACGCGGCCAGGTCCGCAGGTGTCCCGCGCAGCGGGATCAGGTTGGCCCCGGCGTAACACAGCGACTCCTCCACACCGCCGCCGCCGCGCCGCGTCCACAGCTCACCCCCGATTGCGCGAGGATCGATACCGTGGTCGGCGACCCGCGCGGCGACCATGCATGAGGCGACCGGATCCTGGTCGAGCACCCGCCACACAGCGGCTGCATCGTGTACCACGGAAACCCGGCGCTCGTCGAGCAGGCGGAAAATCGGTGGAGCCGACATTACGGTGACTCTTTCTGCGAACTGACGGTCGGGCGATCGCCCCGAATCAGCTCCGTTCAGCTTACGGCGACAACGGGCGAACCACCGGTAGATCCGGCGGTGCCGTCACCCGCCTCGTGCCCCATCTCCTTGATTTCTCCCATTTCTCCCATCTCTGCGGCCAGCCGCAGCGCCTCCTCGATCAGCGTCTCGACGATCTGGGCCTCCGGAACAGTCTTGATCACCTTGCCCTTCACGAAGATCTGACCCTTGCCGTTGCCGGACGCCACACCCAGATCGGCCTCCCGGGCTTCGCCGGGCCCATTGACGACGCAGCCCATCACCGCGACCCGCAGTGGGACGTCCATGCCCTCCAGCGCAGCGGTCACTTCGTTGGCGAGCTTGTACACATCGACCTGGGCCCGCCCGCACGACGGGCAGGACACGATCTCCAGCCCCCGGGGCCGCAGGTTCAGCGACTCCAGGATCTGGTTGCCGACCTTGATCTCCTGAACCGGCGGCGCCGACAGCGACACCCGGATGGTGTCACCGATGCCGCGGGACAGCAGCGCACCGAACGCAACCGCCGACTTGATCGTGCCCTGAAACTCCGGGCCGGCCTCGGTGACGCCGAGGTGCAGCGGGTAGTCACACTGCGCGGCCAGCAGTTCGTATGCCGCGACCATCACGACCGGATCGGAGTGTTTGACGCTGATCTTGATATCGCCGAAGCCGCACTCCTCGAACAGCGACGCCTCCCACAGTGCCGACTCGACCAGCGCCTCGGGGGTGGCCTTGCCGTATTTGACCAGCAGTCGCCGGTCCAGCGAGCCGGCGTTGACACCGATCCGGATCGGGATGCCGGCAGCACCCGCAGCCTTGGCGACCTCGGCGACCCGGCCGTCGAATTCCTTGATGTTGCCCGGGTTGACCCGCACCGCGGCACAACCCGCGTCGATCGCGGCGAAGATGTACTTGGGCTGGAAGTGGATGTCGGCGATCACCGGAAGCGGACTCTTCTTCGCGATCACCGCCAGCGCGTCGGCGTCCTCCTGACGCGGGCAGGCCACCCGCACGATGTCGCAGCCGGTGGCGGTCAACTCGGCGATCTGCTGCAGCGTCGCGTCGATGTCGTGGGTTTTGGTGGTGGTCATCGACTGCACTGAAATCGGGTGGTCGCTGCCCACTCCGACTTTCCCGACCATCAGCTGACGGGTCTTGCGCCGCGGCGACAGCGTGCCTACATCGACCTTCTGGCCAGCTCTCACTGAACTTCGCCTTTCGCGTCTTTGGTGTCTTTGGTGTCTTTCGTTGTGCTGGGCCGGATTGGCTACTCAGAACAGCCTGATCGGATTGACCACGTCGGCGGTGACGGTCAGCAGCATGTAGCCGACCACCACGACCAAAATTACGTAAGTCGCGGGCATCAGCTTGAGATAGTTCACCGGGTTCGCGGCGACCAGTCCCCGTGCCGATCGGAACACGTTGCGGATCTTCTCGAACACCGCGATCGCGATGTGCCCGCCGTCGAACGGCAGCAGTGGCACCAGGTTGAGCACTCCCAGGATGAAGTTCAGCTGCGCCAGGAAGAACCAGAACGCGACCCACAATCCGTGGTCGACGGTGTCCCCGCCGATAATGGACGCCCCGACCACGCTGATCGGAGTTTCCGGGTCGCGCGGCCCGTTGGGGTGGCCGATGGCGTCCACCAGCGCGCCGACCTTACTGGGGATGGCCTTCAGCGACTTGACCAGCAGCACCGACAGATCCCCGCTGAAGGTGAAGGTGGCCGGCACCGCGGTGATCGGGTTGTACCGGGTGGGGCCGAACTGGGCGGCTCCGACGCCGATGGCGCCGACCGTGGCGAGAGCGGCTTCTCCACTCGGCGAACCGCCCTGCTTGTCGGCAATCCAGCGCTGGGTGGGGGCGATATCGACGTACTTGGTCAGCTGGGTGCCGTCACGTTCGATGACGACCGGGGTCACCCCGTGCTGCTTGCGCACCGCAGTGGCCATTTCGTCGAAGTTGGCCACGCCGGTGTCGCCGACCTTGACCACCACGTCGCCGGCCTGGATGCCGGCCAGCGCAGCCGGCCCGGGCCCCGTGCATGTGCCCAACTCACCCTTGGCGACCTCCGGTGCGACACAGGCGGTATCCCCGATGACCGCGGAGGTGGGCGCATGCAGATTGGGCAGGCCCCAGATCACCGCGATCGCGTAAACCAGCACCATCCCGATGACGAAGTTCATTCCCGGCCCGGCGAACAGCACCGCCACCCGTTTCCAGGTCTTCTGCTTGTACATGGCGCGGTCAACCTCGTCGGGTGCGAGCTCCTCGATCGCGGTCATTCCGGCAATGTCGCAGAACCCGCCGGCCGGGATCGCCTTGAGCCCGTACTCGGTCTCACCTCGCCGGGTCGACCACAGGGTGGTGCCGAAACCGACGAAGTACCGGCGGACCTTCATTCCGGTCGCAAGGGCCATCCACAGGTGGCCGCATTCGTGCAGAGCCACCGACACCAGGATGGCCAGCGCGAACAGCGCGATGCCGAACGCGAACATCATCGGGTTATTACGCCCTTCCCTGTCACTGTTGCTTCAGCTGTTTTGGTCCCTTTTGGGGTCCCGTTGGCTCCGATGGCGCGCGCCGCCTGTTCCCGGGCCCAACGCTGCGCATCGAGTACCTCGTCCACGGTAGCGGGTTCCGCGGCCCACTGGTCGGCGGCATTCAGCACATCGGCGATGGTGCCCACGACGGCCGGGAAGCCGATCCGGCCCTTAAGGAAGGCCGCCGCCGCTTCTTCATTCGCGGCGTTGTACACCGCGGGCATGCTGCCGCCGGTCCGCCCGGCGTGCCGGGCCAGCTCGACAGCGGGAAACACCGCCGCGTCCAGCGGCTCGAATTCCCAGGTCGATGCGGTCGAAAAATCGCAGGCCGCGGCCGCGCCGGGAACCCGCATCGGCCAGCCCAGTGCCAGCCCGATCGGCAGCCGCATGTCCGGCGGGCTGGCCTGCGCGACTGTCGCGCCATCGACGAAGGTGACCATGGAGTGCACGATCGACTGCGGGTGCACCACGACCTCGATGCGGTCGTAGGGGATGCCGAACAGCAAGTGAGTCTCGATGAGTTCGAGCCCCTTGTTGACCATCGACGCCGAGTTCAGCGTGTTCATCGGCCCCATCGACCAGGTCGGGTGGGTGCCCGCCTGTTCCGGGGTGACGTGTTCCAGATCAGCGGCGCCCCAGCCGCGAAACGGACCGCCAGAGGCGGTGAGCACGATCTTGGCGACCTCGTCGGCACTCCCGCCGCGCAGACACTGCGCGATTGCGGAGTGCTCGGAATCCACCGGCACGATCTGGCCGGGTTGTGCAGCCTTGAGCACCAGCGGGCCACCCGCGATCAGCGACTCCTTGTTGGCCAGCGCCAGCTTGGCCCCAGTTGCCAGTGCGGCCAGCGTCGGGCGTAGGCCCAGCGCACCCACCAGTGCGTTGAGCACCACGTCAGCCTCGGTGTCGCACACCAGTCGGGTGACGGCGTCGGCACCGCGGTAGTCGACATCGCCGATCGCGGCGGCGGCGCGCTCGTCGGCGACGGCGACGCTTCGCACGCCGGTCGCGGCGCGCTGCGCGGCCAACAATTCCGGGCGCCCGCCACCTGCCGCCAGCCCCACCACCTCGAACCTGTCCGGGTTGGCGGCGATCACCTGCAGCGCCTGGGTGCCGATCGAACCGGTCGATCCCAGCAGCAGCACCCTGATCCGTCCGGTCGTCACCCGTTCATTGTGCCGGGTTCGCGGTGCTTATTCGACGACCAGCCTTGACTGGCACCCCGGCCGCACTCACCGAACATTCCGAACCGGGTGAGCACCGGTATGCCAGAATGACCGCAGTTACCCACCCGAGCAGGAGGAGTCGAAGTGGTCAGTACCGAGGTGGAGCGTCACGCCGAAGTCGACACCGCCGAAGTGCCGTCCGCGGCGTGGGGCTGGAGCAGGATAAATTACCGCACCTGGCACATCGTCGGGCTGGGCATCGTCGGATTTCTGCTGCTGATGCTGCGCGGCAACCACGTCGGCCACGTCGAGGACTGGTTCCTGGTCGTCTTCGCCGCGCTGTCACTGTTTGTCGTGCTGCGCGACATCATCGGCCGTCACCGCGGCAGTCTCAGGTAGTCGCCTGGTCCTCGGCCGCCAGCTGACCGCATGCGGCGGCGATCTCGCGTCCCCGGGTATCGCGCACCGTGCACGACACCCCCTGTGCCCGGACTCGGCGCACGAACTCGCGTTCCACCGGTTTGGGGCTGGCGTCCCAGTCGCTGCCCGGCGTCGGGTTGAGTGGGATGAGGTTGACATGCACCAGTTGGCCGAGGGCGCCGCGCAGTCGCTTGCCCAGCAGGTCGGCCCGCCAGGGCTGGTCGTTGACGTCGCGGATCAGCGCGTACTCGATCGACACCCGCCGGCCGCTCACGTCGGCGTAGTAGCGTGCGGCGGCCAGCGTCTCGGTGACCTTCCAGCGGTTGTTCACCGGCACCAGCGTGTCCCGCAACTCGTCGTCGGGAGTGTGCAACGACACCGCCAGTGTCACCCCGAGTTGCTCGTCGGCCAGCTTGCGGATCGCCGGGGCCAGCCCCACCGTCGACACTGTGACTGAACGGGCGGAGATACCGAAGCCGTCCGGCGGTGGTGCGGTGATGCGCCGCACCGCCGCCACCACCCGGGCATAGTTGGCCAGCGGCTCCCCCATGCCCATGAACACCACGTTGGACAGCCGGTCCCCAGATGATCGAGCGCCGGCGCGGTCTCGTAATACCACCGCCGCAGCCCGCACCTGCTCGACGATCTCGGCGGTCGACAGGTTGCGCGTCAGTCCCTGCTGTCCCGTCGCGCAGAACGGGCAGGCCATGCCGCAGCCCGCCTGCGACGAGATGCACACCGTGTTGCGCCGTGGATAGCGCATCAGCACCGACTCGAACTTGGTGTGGTCGCGGGCCCGCCACAGCGTCTTGCGGGTCTCGCCGCTGTCACACTCGATTTCGCTGGTCTGGGTCATCAACGATGGAAACAGGGCCTCGGTCACCGAGGAGCGCACCCCGGCCGGCAAATCGGTCATCTGTTGCGGGTCGGCGATCAGCCTGCCGTAGTACTGGTGGCCGAGCTGGTTTGCCCGGAACGACGGCAGGCCCAGTTCCGCGACGGCAGCGGCCCGGCCGGCCGCATCGAGGTCGGCCAGATGTCGCGGCGGCAACGCCCGTCGCGGTGGCTCGAACACCAGCTGTGGTTTCATGATCCATCCCAGTAGTGGCTGTGCTGCGCCGACGTCGGATCGGCGGCGTCAGGCCAGCAGGGTCAACACGATCCAGGTCAGCACCGCCGACGGCAACAACCCGTCCAGTCGGTCCATCATGCCACCGTGGCCGGGCAGGGATCGCCCCATGTCCTTGATGCCCAGGTCACGTTTGACCTGCGACTCGACCAGGTCACCGAAGATGCCGGTGAGCACCAGCAGCAGCCCCAGCGGCAGCCCGACCCACCACGGCCGGTGCAGGAAGACCGTCACCGCCAGCACCGCCCCGGTGATCCCGAGCAGCATCGACCCGGCGAAGCCCTCCCAGGACTTCTTCGGGCTGATCGCCGGCACCATCGGATGCTTGCCGAACAGCACGCCCACCGCATATCCGCCGATATCGGAGAACACCACGGTCAGCATCAGGCAGAACACCCGTCCGTCGGCGTGTCCGTCAACAACACCTGGATCCTGGAAGATCAGCAGCGCGGCGAAACTCATGAACAGCGGCACCCACGCCGCGATCAGGACGGTCGCGGACATGTCGCGCAGGTAGTTGACCGGGGTGTGGGTCAGCCCCTGGTCGACCAGCCTCCACACCATGCACAGGACGACGGTGCCGCCGAACGCCCCCAGCACCCCGGTGACACCGTACGGCCAGCTCAGCCACAGCATGGCCTGCCCGCCGAGCAGCAGCGGAATGAACGGCACATCGTAGCCGGCCTCGCGCAGGCGCCGGGCCACCTCGTGGGTGGCGATCGGGGCGGCCACCGCCAGCACCACCAACCACAGCAGCGGCTGCACCAGCAGCACCGTGATGAGAATGGCGGCCAGCAGGCTGCCGACGACGATCGCGACCGGTAGGTTGCGACCGGCCCGCGATTGCTTGCCCTCCTGCTTCGAGTCGGCGTCCTGGGGCTGCGATGCCGAAATTCCTACACCGGTGTCGTTGTCTACCACGGGGATTGGCTGCTGAACGGTCCGCTAGACCTCCAGCAACTCGCCTTCTTTGTGCTTGACCAGGTCTTCGATCTGGGTGACGTAGGAGTGGGTGGACTTGTCGAGATCCTTCTCCGCCCGACCGACCTCGTCTTCACCGGCGTCCCCGTCCTTGCGGATCCGATGCAGTTCCTCCATCGTCCGGCGGCGAATGTTGCGGATGGACACCTTGGCGTCCTCACCCTTGGCCTTGGCCTGCTTGACCAGTTCGCGGCGGCGTTCCTCGGTCAGCTGAGGCACCGCCACCCGCAGCAGCGTGCCGTCGTTGGTGGGGTTCAGGCCCAGGTCCGACTTGCGGATCGCGGTCTCGATGGCGCCCAGTTGGGACGCCTCGTAGGGCTTGATCACCACCAGTCGCGCCTCGGGAACATTGATGCTGCACATCTGGGTGATCGGGGTGGGCGTCCCGTAGTAGTCGATGGCGATCCGGGAGAACATGCCCGGATTGGCCCGGCCGGTGCGGATGGTCGACAGGTCGTCGCGAGCCACCGCCACGGCCTTCTCCATCTTCTCTTCGGCATCGAAGAGAGCCTCGTCGATCATCTGCGCCGATCCTCCTCATCGCCCGTCAGCCGGTGACCAGTGTCCCGATCTTCTCACCCGCGACCGCTCGCGCGATATTTCCATCGGTCAGCAGATTGAACACCAAGATCGGCATGCCATTGTCCATGCACAGGCTGAACGCGGTGGCATCGGCCACCTGTAAGCCGCGATCGATGACTTCACGATGACTGATCGAGGTGAGCAGTTCGGCGTCTGGGTTGACCCGCGGGTCCTCGGTGAACACCCCATCGACAGCCTTGGCCATCAACACCACCTCGGCGCCGATCTCCAGCGCCCGTTGGGCCGCGGTGGTGTCGGTGGAGAAGTACGGCAGCCCCATGCCCGCGCCGAAGATCACCACCCGGCCCTTCTGCAGGTGCCGCTCTGCGCGCAGCGGGATGTACGGCTCGGCCACCTGGCCCATAGTGATCGCGGTCTGGACCCGGGTGTCGATGCCTTCTTTTTCGAGGAAATCTTGCAGCGCAAGGCTGTTCATCACTGTGCCGAGCATGCCCATGTAATCCGAGCGCATCCGCTCCATGCCCCGCTGCTGCAACTGCGCACCCCGGAAGAAGTTGCCGCCGCCGATCACCACCGCAACCTGCACCCCGTCACGGACCACCTCGGCGATCTGGCGGGCGACCTGAGCAACCACGTCGGGGTCCAGTCCCACCTGACCGCCGCCGAACATCTCTCCGCCGAGCTTGAGCAGCACCCGTGAATACTTGGTGCTCCTGGCCGACCGCCCGTCCGGTGACGCTGCCTGTCCACCGATTGTGCTGGTCTGCTCCGACTCCGTCATTTCGGGCTCCTCGCATGACAGCGCCATCGGGGCGATCACCCACGACGGCAGGCTCCATCTTGCCTCATCGCGCACGTCCGGCAATGCCCGGGGCGACAGTGTTGTTCAAATATGATGAACACAACACCTGAAGATATTTTCAACTCTTGCATTGTACTGCTAGCGTCGAGTCTCGTGACGGAGCCGCTGTACAAGCTGAAGGCCGAGTTCTTCAAGACGTTGGGCCACCCCGCCCGGATCAGGGTGCTGGAGCTGCTGGCTGAGCGTGACCGCACGGTGAGCGAGCTGCTGCCGGAGGTCGGGTTGGAAGCATCCAACCTGTCTCAGCAGCTGGGAGTACTGCGGCGGGCGGGGGTCGTGGTGGCGACGAAGGACGGCAACACGGTGGTCTATTCGATCGCGTCACCGGTGATTGCCGAGTTGTTGGTGGTGGCGCGCAAGGTGCTGACCGGGCTACTCAGCGGCCAAACCGCAATGCTTGAAGATCTGCGGGCCGGCAAATGAGCTGGATCGGCAGGATTCTTCGGATCGGTCGCATCACCGAGCGGGCGGGTGCCCGGCCGCCGGCCATCGTCGACCCGCCGGGCGGGGTGCGCGGATCGCTGCAGGTGCGTCATGTCGATGTCGGCTCGTGCAACGGCTGTGAGATCGAGATTGCCGCCGCGTTCGGCCCGGTGTACGACGCGGAACGGTTCGGCGCCCGACTGGTGGCGTCGCCGCGGCACGCGGACGCTCTGCTGGTGACCGGGGCGGTCACCCGCAACATGGTGCAACCGCTGCGCAACACCGTCGAGGCGACCCCCCAACCGCGGGTGATCATCGCCTGCGGTGACTGCGCGCTGGGCCGCGGGGTGTTCGCCGACGCGTACGGAGTCGTTGGCTCCGTCGCCGAGGTCCTCGAGGACATCGGTGGCGTCGACATCGAAATCTCGGGCTGCCCACCGACTCCGGACCAGATCATCGCCGCACTACGCTCGGTTACCGGCAGGTGACGACAGTCCTCGCCGCCACGCCAGCCGTAGAGTCGGTGACGTCGCGCAGCGCCGCTTTCAATCCACTGATCAGTGGAGTCACCACGACGGTGATCGGTACCGCCGGCGTCGGTCTCGGGCTCACCGGCCTGTTCGGTCCCCTGCCGCCGATCCGGATCGGGTGGCTGCTGCCGCTGATCGGCGTGCACCTGAGCATCGATCCGCTGGGCGGCTTCTTCATGGCGATCACCGGGGCGGTCGCGGTCGCGGTCGGTGTGTACTGGATCGGCTACGCCCGTCGGGAACGGTTGGGCGGTGTCCCGCTGGTGGTGCTGCCGGCGTTCGTCGTCGCACTGCTGCTGGTTCCCGCGGCGGGTTCGGTGACCACCTTCCTGTTCGGCTGGGAGCTGATGGCGATCACGTCGCTGATCCTGGTGCTGACCGACCACCGGCGCCCCGAAGTCCGTTCCGCCGCCTTGATCTACGCCGTTATGACCCAGTTGGGCTTCGCCGCCATCCTGCTGGGGATGATGGTGCTCGCGGCTTCGGCACGAGCCGATGCTTTCACTGATATCGGCGCCATCGGCGCGGTGCCCGACGGTGTGCGCACCGCGGTGTTCCTGCTCACCCTCACCGGATTCGGTTCCAAGGCGGGCCTGTTGCCACTGCACGCGTGGCTGCCGTGGGCACACCCGGAGGCGCCCAGCGCGGTCTCGGCGTTGATGAGCGCCGCAATGGTCAACCTCGGCGTGTACGGCATCATCCGGATCGACCTGCAACTGCTCGGGCCAGGCCCCCGCTGGTGGGGGGTGCTGCTGCTCGTCGTGGGCGGCGCCTCGGCGCTCTACGGGGTGCTGCAGGCGTCGGTAGCCACCGACCTCAAGCGACTGCTGGCCTATTCGACGACCGAGAACATGGGGTTGATCGTCCTGGCCCTCGGCGCGGCGACGCTGCTGGCGGCCTCTGGCGCCCGGGCCACCGCGGTCGTCGCGCTGACCGCGGCGCTGTTGCACCTGATCGCGCATGCCGCGTTCAAAAGCCTCGGCTTTCTGGCCGCGGGATCGGTGCTGGCCGCGACCGGCCTGCGTGACCTGGACCGCCTCGGCGGCCTCGCCCGCCGAATGCCTTTTACCACAGTGCTGTTCGGCGTCGCCGCACTCGGCGCCTCCGGTCTGCCGCTGGGCGCCGGGTTCGTCAGCGAATGGCTGCTGGTGCAGTCGCTGATCCACGCCAGACCCGACCACAACGCCGTGGTCGCCCTGGCGACGCCGCTGGCCGTCGGGGCGGTGGCGCTCACCGCCGGGTTGGGCGTGGCGGCAATGGTCAAGGCGTTCGGCATCGGGTTCCTGGCGCGGCCACGCTCCGAGGCCGCGGCGCGGGCGTCCGAAGCCCCCGCCAGCATGATCGCGGGCATGGCCCTGACCGCGGTCGGCTGCACGGTGCTGGCCGTCGCCCCAAGCGTTGTCGCCGCGCCGCTCGGGCGGGTCCTCGACGTCCTGCCCGCCTCGGCCACCGCGGGCCGAACGGAGTTCGGGGCGATCCTGCAGCTGCCCGGTCTGCACGGGTCGATGGCTCCGGGCCTGCTGGCCGGCGCGCTCGGTGCGGCCGTGCTGGCGGCCGTGATCGCGGCCCGCTGGCGCTCTGGCCGCCGCCCGGACGCGGCGACGATGCCGCTGTGGGCGTGCGGCGCCGACGAGCTGAGCCCGCGCATGCAGTACACGGCAACGTCGTTCGCGCAGCCGCTACAGCGGGTCTTCGACGACGTGCTGCGCCCCAACACCGACATCGAGGTGACTCACCTGGCCGACTCGCACTACCAGGCCCAGAAGATCTCCTACCGGGCCGAGGTGACCGATGTGATCGAAGATCGCCTGTACCGCCCGGTGTTACGCGTGGTGGCTAACTGCGCGCAGGTGGTCCGGCGCGCACACACCGGCAGCGTGCACCTCTATCTGGCCTACGGAGCCATCGGGGTGCTGATAGTCCTGGTGGTGGCGCGATGAACGTCCTGTCGTATGTCGCCGGTGCCGCGCAACTCGGCGTCATCGCGCTCGGCACTCCCCTGGTGATCGGGGTGATGCGCCAGGTCAGGGCGCGCGCCGAGGGTCGGGTCGGCGCCGGGGTGCTGCAACCGTGGCGGGATCTGCGCAAACAGCTGGGCAAGCAGTCCATCACCCCGGAGGGCACCACCGCGGTGTTCGCCGCGGCGCCCGCGGTGCTGGCGGGTACCGCCTTGCTGATCGCCGCTATCGCCCCGCTGGTCGCCACCGGCTCACCGCTGGACCCGGTTGCCGACCTGATCGCGGTGGTCGGGCTGTTGTTCCTGGGAACGGTGGCGCTCACCCTGGCCGGCATCGACACCGGCACGTCGTTCGGCGGAATGGGCGCCAGCCGCGAGATCACCATCGCCGCCCTGGTTGAACCGACCATCCTGCTGGCGACGTTCGCGCTGTCTATCCCGGCGGGTTCGGCCAATCTCGGTGCCATCGTGGCGAACTCGCTTGCCAACCCCGGGCAGGTGGTGTCGCTGGCCGGCGTGTTGGCGTTCGTCGCGCTGGTGATCGTGATCATCGCCGAGACGGGCCGGTTACCGGTGGACAACCCGGCCACCCACCTCGAGCTGACGATGGTGCACGAGGCCATGGTGCTGGAATACGCCGGACCTCGCCTCGCGCTCGTCGAATGGGCCAGCGGCATGCGGCTCACCGTGCTGTTGGCGCTGTTGGCGAACCTGTTCTTCCCATGGGGCATCGCCGGTGTGCAGCCGAGCCTGGCCGAGGTGCTGATCGGAGTCGCCGCGATTACGACCAAGATCCTCGTGCTGGCGATCGCACTGGCCGGCGTCGAGGTGTTCCTCGCCAAGCTGCGCCTGTTCCGGGTGCCCGAACTGCTCGCCGGCTCGTTCCTGCTGGCGCTGCTCGCGGTCACATCGGCGACGTTCTTCACCGGGCAGGCGTGATCGGAATGACCGACTACGTGAATCTGCTCGACCTGTCGGCCGGTGGCGTGCTGCTGGCCGCCGTGCTCATCGTCTGGCGCCAAGACCTGCCGTCAATCGTTCGACTGCTCGCCGTCCAGGGCGCCGCGCTGGCCGCAATCCCGATTATTCGCGGAGGCCACGAACAAGATTGGGAGCTGGTCGGGGTCGGACTCGCGGTGTTCGCGGTGCGCGCGGCGCTGCTGCCATGGCTGGTGGCCCGCGCGGTCGGCGCTGAGCGCCAAGAGCAACGGGAGTCCACGCCACTGGTCAACACCAGCGCATCCCTGCTGATCGCCACCGGCCTGGTGGTGGTGGCGTTCGCGGTGGCCCAACCGGTGATCGACCTGCAACCGAACGCCGCGACCGACGCGGCACCCGCGGCGTTGGCCGCCATTCTGATCGCGCTGTTCGTGATGGTCACCCGCCGCCACGCAATTTCCCAGGCCGCGGGATTCCTGATGCTGGACAACGGAATCGCGGCAATGGCGTTCCTGCTGACTGCCGGGGTGCCGCCCATCGTGGAGCTCGGCGCGTCGCTGGACGTGTTGTTCGTGCTGATCGTGCTCGGGGTCCTCACCGGGCGGCTGCGGCGCACGTTCGGCGGCACCGACCTGGACCAACTGCGGGAGTTGCGGGACTGATGACACCACTGATCCTGCTGTCTTTCCTCGCCCCGGTCGCCGCGTCGGGCTGCGCCGTCGCCGCCGGGTGGCGCCGCTGGACGGCGACGGCCACCGTCATATCCGCGCTGACGGTGCTCGGATGCGGCGCGGTTCTGGGGATTGGGGTTGGCGGCCAGCAACACCTGGCATTGGGCGGGCTGCTCCGCGTCGACGCGCTGTCGGTGACCATGCTGATCGTCATCGGCGTCGTCGGCACCTTGGCCACCTGGGCGAGCATCGGTTACATCGACGCCGAACTCGCCGATCGGCACACCGACCGCCGCGGCGCGCACCTGTATGGCGCCCTGACGCCGGCGTTTTTGGCGGCGATGGTGCTCGCCGTGTCCGCCAACGACATCGGGGTCATCTGGGTCGCCGTCGAGGCCACCACCGTGGTCACCGCCTTCCTGGTCGGTCACCGTCAAACTCGCACCGCGCTGGAGGCAACCTGGAAATACGTGGTGGTCTGTTCGGTCGGCATCGCCATCGCGTTCCTGGGCACCATCCTGCTGTATTTCGCCGCGCGGCACGCGGGTGCGGGCAGCGACGACGCGTTGCACCTGGACGTGTTGGCCGCGCACGCCGCCGCACTCGATCCGGCGGTCACCCGCCTGGCCGGTGCGCTGCTGCTGGTGGGGTACGGCGCGAAGGTGGGCTTGGCACCGTTTCACACCTGGCTGGCCGATGCGCACA
>JBDTKT010000151.1:0-4972 GCA_039935195.1 Mycobacterium sp. | reverse complement strand
AGCACGGCTTTGCGCTGGTTGTGCCAGAGCTCTTCGGCATCGGCGTCCATCCCGAACGCCACGATCGCCACGTCTATATCGCCCCCCGCAAATGCTTCCTCGATCACGCCCGGGTGGCCGTCGGTGTCGAGTGCGTCGAAGTCGATCAACTGCACCGACTTGGCCCCGGCAGCCTTCATCTGCGCCGCCGCGCCGTCGCGGCCGGGATCGTTGGGCAGGCAGGCCAGGATGACCCGGGCGTGTGCGTTGCGCAGGTAGCGCTCGCAGATCGCCAGGCCGATCTCCGAGGTGCCGCCGAGCAGCAGGATGGCTTGGGGGTTGCCTACAGCGTCGAAAACCATATTTACAGCAGCTCCAAACGTCGGGCCATGTCCGAGGCGAACACGCGCAAGGGATCGACCTTGCGGCGCACCGCAATCCACTCGTCGATCCGCGGGTACATGGCGTGGAAGGTCTCGGCGGTGGTGCGCGAGTCCTTGGCGGTGTAGAGCCGGCCGCCGAACTCCAGCACCCGGCGGTCGAGTTCGTTGAGGAATTCGTTGAGCCCGGCCTTGATCGGGAAGTCGACGCAGACGTTCCATCCTGGGATCGGGAAGCTCAGTGGTGCTTGGCTTCCGGGCCCGAACAGCTTGAACACGTTGAGGAATGAGTGGTGCCCGGAGCGCTGGATGTCGCCGATGATCGCCTTGAACTCGTCGACCGCCTCGGTGGGAACCACGAACTGATACTGGCCGAAACCGGCTGAGCCGAAGGCTCGGTTCCACTCGCCGAACATATCCAGCGGGTGGTAGAACTGCGTCAGATTCTGGACCTTGCCGCGGTAAGTGCCGGATTTGCGATACCACAGCTCGCCGATCGGCATGAAGGTGAACTTGTTCGCCAGCCCGTTGGGGAAGATGTCGGGAAACGTCAGCAACTGCGGCGCATCGAACTTCAGCGGGTTGCGGCGCAACTTCGCCGGCAGCTGGTCCAGGGTGGCCAACGACCCCCGGGAGATCGCGGCCCGCCCCAGCTTCGGGGGCGCGCTGATCGCGTCGAACCAGGCACTCGAATAGGTGTAGTTGGCTTCGCTCCCGTCGCTGTGGAACGCGATGGTCTCGTCGAGGTCTGCGGTGACGTCGCCGTCGGCGATGAAGTACGCCGTCTCGGTGGGCGTCATCGCGATCGTGGCGCGCAGGATGATCCCGGTCAGCCCGTTGCCGCCGACGGTGGCCCAGAACAACTCGGATTCAGGACCGTCCGGCGTCAGGTGATGCACCGACCCGTCGGCGGTCAACAACTCCATCGAGGCGACGTGATTGCCGAAGCTGCCCGCGCTGTGATGGTTCTTGCCGTGGATGTCGCAGGCGATCGCCCCGCCGATGGTGACCTGGCGGGTGCCGGGCAGCACCGGCACCCACAACCCGAACGGCAGCGCGGCGCGCATTAATTGGTCCAGGTTGACCCCGCCGTCGACGTCGACCAATCCGGTGTGGCCGTCGATGGCGTGGATGCGGTTCAGCGCGGTCATGTCGATCACCAGGCCGCCGCCGTTCTGGGCGTTGTCGCCGTAGGAGCGGCCCAGCCCCCGGGCGATGACGCCCCGAGTGCCGAGTCGGCCGCCGGAGTCTGCAACCCGGGAAACCGCCTCGACGATGACCTCCGGGTCCGGGGTCGACAGCACCTCGGCCACCGAAGGCGCGGTGCGGCCCCATCCGGTCAGTCGCTTGCTGGTTGTGGAAAACATCGTCATAGAGGTTACCGCCCGAGCCGGGGATACCCCGGTGCGGGAAGACCCGCACGGGGCATGTCCGACTGACGGGTTTCCGCCGGCCCATACGATGAGCTGATGATTCAACCCCCTTTTGGCGGCGGCCCCATCCAGTCATCGAGCCTCACATATCCGTACCCGTCCGAGCCACGCCAACGGTCGGCATGGACCTCAGTCGCGGCGCTGGTGATCGCGGTGATCGCGGTGATCCTGGCGATCATCGGCTGGTTTCGGCCGTTGACCGGCCCCGGGACGTTCTCCAGCGAGCAGCGTCAAGAGGCGAAGTCGAGCCTCTGTGAATCACTGCAGACTGTGATGAAGGCGGTTCGCACGAACACCAACATGACCAACCCTGTCCCGGGAAACCGGGCGGGCGCGCTGGCGGTCTCGGCCAACGCCCGCCTGGCGCTGTTCGCGGGTGGTCAGTACCTTGAGCAGCGCCTTGGCGATCTGCCGGCGACGCCGGGGGACCTGAAGGACGCCGCAGCGGCGTACGCCAACACACTGCAGACGCTGAGTATCAATTACCTGGCGGGTCACGCGGCGGACGACTCGGTGCAGCAACCGCTGCGTGATGTCCTGGGTGGTCAGGCCGACGCATGGACGGGAATCTGTCAGCAATAGCCTGGAGGGCTTCGGAAGGGCTGTTGTACGATCGACTAATGTCTGAATCACCTGGTAGCGATTCCGCCCCGACCGCATCCGCTCCGAAGCGACCACGCGCTGAGAGGCCGAAATCGCCGGGCGCGGGCCTCGCGGAATCTTCGCCGTCTGGGCGGGACCGGTCGTTGGTTGCACTGGCGGCACTGGCACTGGCACTGATCGCGGTGGTCTTGGCGGTCATCGGATGGTTCCGGCCGTCGACCGGCCCCGGGAAGTTCTCCAACGACCAGCACCAAGACGCGAAGTCGAGCCTCTGTGAATCGCTGCAGACGGTGTTCAACGCGGTTCGTATGAACACCAACATGGTCAACCCCTCCCCGGAAGACCCGGTGGGCGATGTGGCGATCTCGGCCAACGCCCGCCTGGCGCTGTTCGCCGGTGGTGACTACCTTGAGCAGCGCCTCGGGGATCTGCCGGCGACTCCGGGGGATCTGAAGGACGCCGCATCGGCGTACGCCAACACACTGCAGACCCTGGGTATCAACTACCTGGCAGGGCACGCGGCGAACGACTCGGTGCAGCAACCGCTGCGTGACACCCTCGGCGGTCAGGTCGAAACATGGGTTGGCCTCTGCCAGCAGTAGGTCTCTGAGCCCCTCGCTACGAGTCGCAGAAGCCCCGCACGCCCGCCGGCGTGGGGGGCTTTCTGCACAGCTCACACTGCGTTTCGCCGGGGTGAAGTGCCGCCAGGATCGTCGAGGCGGCGCAGCAATCGGTGACCGGATGGCGCTACCGGCGGAGTCGGCGGTAGCGTCCGAGGTCACAGTTCTGTCGTGACCAGGCGATGACAATCGCTTAAACGTATCTATTTGATTCAAAGAAATTGATTAATTTTTAGTGAGCTGGTAAGGGGCACGATTTAGAGTCTCGGGTTTCTTGCGTGCAATCGGCGAACTAGCCGTCCAGCAACCGGGTCTGTGCAAAACCCCTGGTGGCTAGGCATATCCGAGGCGGTTCGCAGTTGGCATATCGCTACACGGCGACTCGTTTCGGAAATCGGTCCACCGATTTGGACAAAATCGACAAAACTATTGACGGCCCCGTAACCCTCTGTTAACTTAGCGATTACTGAGCAGGCGTTACGCCATCGTTACGTGCTGCTGCGCTGTACCTAAGCAAGGGGAACTCGTGTCGAATCGTGCTCGTAACGTCGGTAAGAATCGCAACACCGCTGGCAGCGCGTCGCGCCGTCGCAACCGGTTGATTGGTGCCGGTTCCGTGGTGGCGGCGTTTTTGGCGTTTGGGATGGCGCCGTTGGCGGCCGCGCCGCAGGCCCGGGCTGATGAATTCGGGTTGGGCGATCTTTTGGATCCGGCCGCCTGGACGACGTCTTTCGACGGCATTGACTGGAGTTCCTTCGTCGACCCGACCGCGTGGAACACCCTCTTCGACACGTCCAGTTGGGAGAGCACGCTGGCTCACGTGGATCCGGGTGCTCTGGGCACTGTTGGGGCTGCTGCCGCTGGTGACGTGCCCGGTGCCGCCGCAGCGACGTTCAATTTTGCTGACATCAACTGGCTGGTGCCGTTCGGTAACGGTGCCGCCGGCACGGCTGACCACATCGATGGTGGTGCCGGCGGGTGGATCTTCGGCAACGGCGGCGCGGGCTACACCGACACCGCCACCGACGATCCGACCGGTGTCGCGATGGTTGGTGGCGACGGCGGCCAGGCCGGTCTGTTCGGCGGCGATGGCGGCGCCGGCGGTGACGGCTTCGCTGGCGGTAACGGTGGTGACGGTGGCGCTGCCGGCATGTACTCCTGGTTCAGCCATGGCGGTGCCGGTGGTGACGGCGGCGATGCCGGCGGCAATGGTGGCGCCGGTGGTGACGCGGCGATTTGGGGGCTGGGGCTGTTCGGCAACAGCGTGGCCGGTGCCGGTGGCGACGGCGGTGCCGGTGCTACCGGCGCTACGGGCCTGGCGGGCACTTTTGCTAACGGCGGTACCGGCAACGGCGGTAACGGCAGCGCCGGTGGCGTCGGCGGCGCCGGTGGTTCCGGTGGTAAGGGTGCGTTCTGGTTCGGCGCCGGTGGTGCCGGTGGTGCCGGCGGTGACGCCGGTAATGGTGGCAGTGGTGGCCTCGGTGCTGCCGGCACCGCCTTGCACTCTGCCGGCGGCAATGGTGGTAACGCCGGCGACGGTAGCAACGGTGGTACCGCCGGTGCCGCCGGTGCGGCCGGCACGCTCTTCGGCACCACTGGTGCGGCCGGCACCGCTGGTACGGCTAGCGACGTCAGCGGCAATGGTGGTGGCGGCGGGGCCGGCTTCAACGCCCTCGGCGCGGGCAACTCCGGCGGGGCCGGTGGGGCCGGCGGTAACGGTGGCGCGACCGGTAACGGTGGCGCCGGCGGCCTCGGTGGTAACGGGGTCGCCGGCACCGACGGTGCGGGCGGCCTCAACCCAGGCGATAGCGGCGTCGACGGTCTGGCCGGCGGATCCGGCGGCAACGGTGGCGCCGGCGGTAACGGCGGTACAACATCCGGTGACGCCGGTAACGGCGGGAACGGTGGCACCGGCACCAACGGCGGCAACGGCGGCATCGGCATCTCCGGCGCCGAC
>JBDTKT010000150.1:0-13621 GCA_039935195.1 Mycobacterium sp. | reverse complement strand
TTCGGGGCATCCGGCGACCTTGCCCCTCAGCGACGCAGGCCCGGGTGCGACCTCGCCAGTAGTGGGACGAGCAACCGGTTGGGCGTCAGCCGGGCAAACACGGCTGCTGCGCGGTTGGCGCGACCGGGAATCACCACCATGCGCCCCTTCGCGAGACCGTCGACGGCGGTGCGAGCCACTTTTTCGGGGCTGACCCACATGACCGCGGGCAAGAAGGCCTCAGCGTCTTCCCTCGAAAAGCCGGCGACCTCGCCAAAGCCGGTGTCTACCGGGCCCGGGCAAAGCACGGTCGCGGTGACTCCGGTGCCCGCGAGTTCACCGAACAGGCCCTCGGTGTAGGACAGCACGAACGCCTTGCAGGCTCCATAGCCGGCTTGGCCTGGCACGGGCTGGAACGCACCGGTCGAGGCGACGTTGAGGACGGCGCCGCATCCGCGCACGACCATACCGGGTAGGAACCTGGTGCACAGGTCCGCGACCGCCACCACATCGACTTCGATCATGTGTATCTCGGCGGCGGGATCGGCGGCGGCGACGGGTCCGAGGGTGGACAGGCCCGCGCTGTTGACCAGGATGTCGGGGGTCAGGCCCAGCGCCGTGACTCGCTCAGGCAGGGCCGCGCGCGCGTCACGGTCCGACAGGTCGGCGGCGAGCGCGGCCGCCCGCCCGCCCGATCGTGCGATGTCGGCGGCGAGCGCTTCCAGGTTTTCTACGCGACGAGCCACCAGTGTGACGTGGTGACCTCTTGTAGCGAGTTCGCGCGCGATGGCGGCACCGATGCCCGACGATGCGCCCGTGACAACGGCGGTCCGATCCGGTCCGGGCGCGGGAAGGGTCATCGAGTCCTCTGACCGCAGACGATGCGGTCGAGATGGGCCAGCGTCGACGCCATGTTGCGTCTTGTCGCGGCCCCGACCGAGCGGATCAGGGGCTTGGTGAGCGCGAATTCCCGTGAAATGTCCCAACTCTCACGCACCAGCGTTCCTCGCTCGACCGGCTCGAGTTCGTACCGCCAGATTCGGCCGGCCACGAATCGGCCCAGCGGGGTGGGTCCGCGAGTTTGCCAGGCGATACGCCGGTTCTCCTGGTACTCGATCACCGTGTTCACCATCGCGTACGGCACGCCAACGCGCATCGACATGGTGAACCTGTCCCCACGAGTCAGGCGGACCGTATCTCCACGGACGTCGCGCACCGTGCCCGAGCCGTCGAATTCGCGATGTCGGCCCGGATCGGTAAGTATTGCAACGATTTTCTCGGGTGGCGCCGCGATTATTCGCTCCACACCCTCCACGTCCGATGTCCGAGCCACGCGCCCGACACTAGCAGCGAACCGGACGGGAAGACGGTCGCCTGAAGCCTATGTTGGCGCCGGTTGAAAACCAGGCCGGTCGCGCCGCGGCGGCTCAGTCGCGCAGTGCCGAGCGTCGACTCTCGATGAAGTGCGGCAGCCGGAACCTGCGCTGCGGGTGCGTGACGGTGCCCTGGCTCGCCGATCCCCCGGACCTGGCCGCGGCCTGAACCGCCGGATTCCCGGTCACCTTCAGAACCTGCCCCCGCCAGGTGATGTCGGCCTCCCGATGGGCTTCATCGAGCGCCAGTTCAAGCAACTCGTCGGCCTCCTCGATCGACAGCGCCGCCAGGTCGACGAACTCCCCGTCGCGGGCATCGAGCTTTACCGACGTCGGCGCCACCTCCACCAGGTCGCAATTGGCACGGATGCTCAACTCGGCGTTCGCCCGCGCCACCCCGGCGAGCGCGTACGCAGCCAACAGCACGCGGCACGCGGCGTCGCCGACCGGCCCGGAGTCGAATCGCAGCTGGCGCAGCGCGGCGAAGCTCAGCACCTGGGTGCGGATGATTCGACTGCAGGAGACGGCGCCGGCAGCCACCGCGGCGCCTTCCATGCTTCTGATCAGGTCCGGGCTCAACTCATCGCCCGGGCCTGCCAGCTCGTCGCCGCCGGCCGGCACCTGAGCACCCCCCCGGTCCCGCCTCGGGATGCCGTTGCGCTGGTCGACGAGCACACCGATGATCTCGCCGACCAACGCACCGCGGTAGCGACTCTGCCGGGCCGGCCGGGTGGAGTCCCAGGAGCCGAACACCAGGCTGCCCGGGCTCAGTTCGAGCAGGCTCCGCGCGTTCTCGGGCGAGCAGTCGCGCGCGGTCCGGTAGAGCGGGTGGGAAACGGCCGGCTTGCCGTCCACGGCCCCGGCCAGGATGTGGTTGTCGTAGACGCGCTGCCGCAGCTCCAAGTCGGTGTAGACGATCCGGCCGCCGTCGTAGGAGACCTGCACCCGCGGGACCCGGCCTAGCACCGGATGCTGATCGCGGATGCCGCGCAGTATCGCGGTCTCGACGCGGTTGACCTGGCTCTGCCGCTGGTCGATGATCACCACCGCCGTCGATTCCCCGTCGATGAACCGGGCCTCGTAGGCGAAGGCCGCCGTGCCGGAGCCGACGAGGTAGGGGGCCGGGGTGATCGCGGCGTGGGATCCGCCGGCGGGCGCCAACTCGGTGATCACGCTCAGGGCACTGGCACCACCGGGCTCACACGCCGCGAAGAGCTGCTGGTAGGACAGTTTCGACAATGCGATCAACCTTTCTGCTCCAACGAGTCTGGCACAGGCGCACGGCCCAGGTCCGGTTCGAGATAGATGATCCGGACGGCGGGCACCGCCGCGTGGACGTTGGCTTTTGCGGTTCCGATGGTCTCGGCGACCGCAACCAACCCGGCCGGCTCGGCGAGCACGATCTTGGCGGCGACCAGCAGTTCATCCGGGCCCAGGTACTGGGTGCGGATGTCGACCACACCGGTGATGTTGGCGGTCTGTCGCAGCGCCGCGCGAATCGCCTGGTCCTCGGCGCTGGTGGCGCCCTCACCGATCAGCAGGCTGTGCGTCTCCAACATCAGGAAGATCGCGACCGCTCCCAGCAGCGTGCCGATCCCCAGGGTGCCGACGCCATCCCACACCGGGTTGCTGGTGAGCGCGGTCAGGCCCACCCCCACAAGCGCCATGGCCAGCCCGACCAGCGCGGCGGTGTCCTCTAACAGCACCACCGGCAGTTCGGGGTTGCGGGAGGTGCGGATGAAACGCCACCAACTGCTGTCGCCTTTCAACGGCCGCGACTCGGACAGCGCGGTGTGGAGGCTGTAGGTCTCCAGCGCGATCGCCACGACCAGGATCACGACGGCCACCTCCGGAGAACTCACCGCGCTGGGGTGGGTGATCTTGTGGTAGCCCTCGTAGAGCGCGAACACCGCCCCCAGACTGAACAGCACCAGCGCCACCACGAATGACCAGAAGTAGCGGCTGCGGCCGTAACCGAACGGATGTAGCTCGTCGGCCTGCTTGGCGGCCTCGCGCTGCCCGAACAGCAGCAGCCCCTGGTTGGAGGTGTCGGCCACCGAGTGCACGGACTCGGCGAGCATCGCCGAACTGCCGGTGATCGCAAAGCCGACGAACTTCGCCGCGGCAATGCCGGCGTTGGCTCCCAGCGCGGCCACGATGGCCCTGCTGCCGGTGGTCACAGGCCTATCGCCACCCGGAACAGGGTGGCTCGCCGCTGGGCGATCAGCCGGATCGGCCCGTCGTCGGAGGCCACCCAGGCCGCCTCGCCGCGGTGCAGGGTCAGCTCGCCGGACTTGGCGTGCGCCGTCACCGACCCCTCGGTGCACAGCAGGACCTGTGGGCCCTCGGAGACCCCACGGTGCGCCGGGACGTCCACCTCGTGGCCCAGATACTGGCCGTCCAGGGTGAACACCGACACCGTGAACTCGTCGGCCGGGGTGTCGTAGACCACCTCTGGCGCGTCGGTGTGGGTCTTGGCCCGCAGCACCTCCTCGGTGGTCGGGGTGAAATCCAGCACCCGCAACAGTTCGGGGACGTCGACGTGCTTGGGGGTCAGCCCGCCCCGCAACACGTTGTCCGAGTTGGCCATCACCTCCAGACCGACACCGCTCAGATAGGTGTGCAGGTTGCCGGCCGGCAGGAAGATCGCCTCGCCGGGGGCCAGGCTGATCCGGTTGAGCAGCAGCGCGGCCAGCACGCCCGCGTCGCCCGGATAGCGCTCACCGAGTTCGAGCACCGTCCTGGCCTCCGCGGCGAACTCGTCGGCGTCGGAGCTGACGTAGTGGATGGCGCCCTCGAGCACCGCGGGCACCAGCACGTCGAGGTCGGGCTGCGGCGCGGTGATCCAGGTGGTGAACAGCGCGCGCAGGCTATCGGCGTCGAACTGGTCGTTCAGCAGGTCGATGAACGGATCCAGGTCTGACACCGCCAGCGCCCGCAGCAACTCGACGGTGCGTGCCGCCGGGCGGAACCCGGCCAGCGCCTCGAACGGCTGCAGCGCCACCAGCAACTCGGGTTTGTGGCTGGCGTCGCGATAGTTGCGTTCCGGTGAGGACACTGCAACCCCGAGCCGTTCCTCGCGCTGGTAGCCCTCGACTGCCTGCGCGGCACTGGGGTGGGCCTGCAGCGACAGCGGCTCGTCGGCCGCCAGCACCTTCACCAGGAACGGCAGCGTCGCCCCGAAGCGCGCTCGCGCCGCCGCGCCGAGCTGCCCCTCCGGGTCGGCCACCAGCGCGTCCAGCAGGGACATCTCACCGTCCGCGGTCTCCAGCCAGGCTGAATCATCGGGGTGCGCACCCAACCACAGTTCGGCTTCGGGATGCGGCGTCGGCACCGGTCGCCCGGTGAATTCACCGATCGCGGTCCTCGACCCCCAGGCGTAGTTCCGTATCGCTCCGCGTAGCAGTTCCACTGTTTTGGCTATCCCCGCAAGAGTCTCAGGTAGGCAGCGGCCATCTCCAGCCGGACCGCCAACAGCGCCAGCTGCTGCTCAATCCGGCCCGGGTCGGTCTTGGGAGGCAGCCCGGCGGGCCCGTCGGTCACCCCCAGCCCCATCGGCACGTCTCCGGCCCCGACCAGGTCGACATCGGTCAGGCCGCCGATCCGCGCCGCCACGACCGTACGCTCTGCGGCGAGCGTCAACGCCAGAACCCGCAACCGATCATCGACCGGACCGTCGATCTGCTCGTCATGAAAAACATCGGCGATTTCTCGACCGCCCGCCTGCCGCGCACGCCACGCGGTCACCACGTCCGCCAGCCCGACCGCCGCAACCGTCGTCTGACCGATCCGCAGCATCGCCGCCGAACCGTGCCGGGCCAGCGCGAGCGTCGCGGCGCAGTCGCCGGCCAGCGCGACGTCGCGGCCGAAGACCCGCTCCGCCAACGTCTTGGCCGGGTTGGTGAACACGTCCCGGCCCGCGCTGTTGCGCAGCGCCTCGGCGTCCAGCTCGTCGGCGAGCCCACCCAGGCCGGTCGTCGACAGCCCGGGGTCCACGGCAGACAGCACGGCCAGCATGGCCGCCAGATAGCGCGGCAGCCCGAACCCCTCAGGAACCGATATCCGGGGCTCCAACACCGCCGCGCGCCCGGCGGTGGCGTCCCGCAGCGGGCCCTCGTACGGAGCGGCCACCACCACGCGCGCCCCGCGGCGCACCCCGGCGGCCGCCGCGGCGACCAGCGCTGGGTCCCCCGGGTCATCGCCGGCGGCGACCAGCACGTCCAGCGGTCCGATCCACGGCGGCGAGTCGATGGCGAGCACCAAGGGTTCGGCGGCCGAACCGCCCAGTGCCGCGGCCAGCATGGCGCCGGCGGTCGCGGCGGTGCCCCGGGGAGACACCCAGACCACCGTGCGCGGCGGGTAGTCCTCGCGC
Source organism: Mycobacterium sp. (assembly GCA_039935195.1). GTDB lineage: Bacteria > Actinomycetota > Actinomycetes > Mycobacteriales > Mycobacteriaceae > Mycobacterium. The sequence continues at coordinate 7,897 of JBDTKT010000150.1, read as the reverse complement.
ACCGAGTCCAGCGCACCCTCGTCGACCGCCGCGGCGATTGCCCGGACCTGCGCGCCGGCCATCGACGCGGCCCGCAGCGCTCCGTCGTGGTCGGCTGCCAGCAGCGTCTCGGTGTCGTCGAGGTCGATCGCCGATCGGGCGACGCTCACGGCCGCGTCGTCTCTTCTGCCTTTTCCACCGCGGCCGCGGCTGCGCTGACCGCCGTGATCTGCGCGGCGACCTGCGCCACCACCGCCTCGACCTGATCGGCGTGGCGCGCCTCGACGTTGAGCCGCAGCAGCGGTTCGGTGTTGGAGCTGCGCAAGTTGAACCAGGCCCCGTCCCCCAGGTCCACGGTCACCCCGTCCAGGTGGTCGACGGACCGGGTCTGGTCGCCGAACGACTCGACGACGGCCGCGACGCACGCGGGAGCATCGGCGACCGTGTAGTTAATCTCGCCGGACGCTGCGTAACGCTGGAATTCCGCGGTCAGTTCGGACAGCGGTCGCTGCTGTTCGCCGAGCGCGGCCAGGACGTGCAGGGCGGCCAGCATGCCCGAATCGGCGCCCCAGAAATCCCGGAAGTAGTAGTGCGCTGAGTGCTCCCCTCCGAAGATCGCCCCGGTGTCGGCCATCAGCGCCTTGATGAACGAGTGCCCCACCCGGGAGCGCAGCGGGATACCGCCGCACTCGGTCACCAGTTCAGGAACGGCCCGCGAGGTGATCAGGTTGTGAATCACCGTCGCGCCGGCTTCGCGTGCCAGTTCCCGGCTGGCGACCAGGGCGGTCACCGCCGACGGTGACACCGCGCGGCCGCGTTCGTCGACGACGAAGCACCGGTCGGCGTCGCCGTCGAACGCCAGCCCGATGTCGGCACCGACGGCCCGCACGTAGTCCTGCAGGTCGATCAGGTTGGCCGGGTCCAGCGGGTTGGCCTCGTGGTTGGGGAAGGCCCCGTCCAGCTCGAAATACAGCGGCAGCAGCGTTACCGTGCCGACCGCGCCGAACACTGCCGGGGCGGTGTGCCCGGCCATTCCATTGCCCGCGTCGACGGCCACCCGCAGTGGCCGCGATCCGGAGATGTCGACCAGGGAGTGCAGGAACGCCGCGTAGTCGGTCAGCACGTCCCGGTCTGAGATGACACCGCGCCGCCCGTCTTGATCGGCGCGGTCCGCGATACCGGCGATGACGTCGTCGGCGATTCGGCTCAGCCCGGTGTCCCCGCCGACCGGCTTGGCTCCCGCCCGGCACAGTTTGATGCCGTTGTAGGCGGCCGGATTGTGGCTGGCGGTGAACATCGCGCCTGGACAGTCCAGCCGTCCGGCGGCGAAGTAGAGCTGGTCGGTGGAGGCCAGGCCGATCTGGACCACATCGAGCCCCTGGCCCACCACCCCGTCGGCGAATGCCGCCGCCAGCGACGGCGAGCTGTCCCGCATGTCCCGGCCGATCACCACCCGATCGGCGCCCTCCTCGGCCATCAGCCGGGCGAACGCTGCCCCGACCTCGGCGACCAGCGACTCATCAATTTCCGAACCGACCAGGCCACGCACGTCGTACGCCTTGATCACACGGTGAACAGCCGCAGCGGGCCGGGACATGGACAGGGCTCCTGACGAAGGGGATTCTTGGCAGTCAGCCTAGCTGCGCTCCCGGGATCAGTCCGACGGGTCTGGCAACACCCGCAGGTGGCCGCGACGCCGGCCGCCGCCCTTCGCGCTCGACCCGGGCGCCGCCAGCACGCCGGCGCCGTATCCGCCCCGGCCGTTCTGGGCCGCCACGCCGGTGTCGGGCGAGCCGGCCTGGCCCGGTTGGGGATACCAGCCGCTGGCCGGGGCGACCCGGGCCGGTTCGCCCTCGCGGACGGCGTCGGCCAGCGCGACCAGGTCGTCGTCCTCGGGCGGGGCGACCAGCGGGCCGGGGTGGCGGACCAGGTCCCAGCCCCGCGGGGCGGTGATGCTTCCCGCGTGGTTGACGCACAGATCCCACGAGTGCGGCTCGCGCGTGGTGGCGAGCGGGCCGACGACCGCGGTGGAGTCCACGTAGACGAACGTCAGCGTCGCAACCCCATAGTGCGGACACCCTGGCCGGCAACAGCGGCGGGGAACGTTCACGTTCGTGAGGCTATCCTCCCCGCCCGCCCCCGGACCGCCGGACACGCGCATGCGGCGATGACGCAATGCACAACCGTTACCATCGCCGGGTGACCGTTTCGCGCCGCTACCGGCGAGGCCGCGAAACACGCGGGCCGTTGCTGCCGTCGACGGTGCCGGGTTGGCGCACCAGGGCGGAACGGTTCGACATGTCGGTGCTGGAGGCCTACGAGCCCATCGAACAACGCTGGAAGCAACGGGTGGCAGCGCTCGACGTCGCGGTCGACGAGATTCCCCGGATCGCGGCGAAGGATCCCGACAGCGTGCAGTGGCCGCCGGAAGTAGTCGCCGACGGACCCATTCCGTTGGCCCGCTTGATCCCCGCCGGCGTGGACGTCCGCGGTTCTCCGACTCGAGCGCGAATTCTGTTGTTCCGCAAGCCGATCGAACAGCGCGCTAAGGACAGTCTGGAACTCGGGGAATTGCTGCATGACATTCTGGTGGCCCAAGTGGCCACCTATCTGGATGTCGAACCCTCGGTCATCGACCCGACGATCGACGACTAACGGCCTGCGGCCTCAGATGACGCCGCGCTTGAGGCGGCGACGCTCCCGTTCGGAGAGCCCACCCCAGATGCCGAAACGCTCGTCGTGACCCAGTGCGTAGTCCAGGCATTCATTGCGCACCGGGCACCGCTGGCAGATCTTCTTCGCGTCGCGGGTGGACCCTCCCTTTTCGGGAAAGAACGCCTCGGGATCGGTTTGCGCGCACAATGCGCGGTCCTGCCATTGCTCATCGATGATCGGCGCGGATTCGGGGTTCCCGAAAGCCCCGAAAGCATCCGGTTTGTCTGGAACCAAACTCAAATGGGGCCGTCCGATTTCCACCCCGGCCCCCGCCGTCAAGCCGGAATCGGTGTGCGGTGTGCCCCCCATTACGCCCCAAAGATGCTCGTGGGACATGCTCCGCCTCCAAACCTGGTCGCCTGATCGTGAATCGCTCACTATGTACGATGTGTTCCATCGCAATTCGAACATATGATCGAATCTCGGTCTGCGACACCGGGATCGGCCGGCCAACCGGGAAATCACACTAGTGTGATTAGACACGGGTTAGCTGCCGCGGTCAAGCCGTAAAGCGAAATTCCTTACCATCTCGTGATCGTTTTAACGCATGTTCGTCACCGGCGAGTCACTGTCGCATAAGCCACACTCCCCGTCCAGCGTGTCCCGCGCCCATCGCCTGCTCGGTCCGCAATTCGGACGGCATCGACGGCCCGCGTACTGTCGTGCGCTGTGAAGGTCACGGTTCTCGTGGGTGGGGTTGGCGGCGCGCGATTCCTGCTCGGCGCGCAACATCTGTTCGGCCTGGGGCAGTTTGCCGGCGACCCCGCGGACGGCTCCGCGGAACTGACCGCGGTGGTCAACGTCGGCGACGACGCCTGGATGCACGGGGTGCGGATCTGTCCGGACCTGGACACCTGCATGTACACCCTCGGCGGCGGTGTGGATCCGGAGCGCGGCTGGGGACACCGCGACGAGACCTGGAACGCGATGGCGGAGCTGAAAAGCTACGGCATGCAGCCGGACTGGTTCTCCCTCGGCGACCGCGATCTGGCCACCCACCTGGTCCGCACCCAGGCACTGCGGGCCGGCTACCCGCTCTCGGAGGTCACCGCGGCGCTCTGCGACCGTTGGCAACCCGGCGCGCGGCTACTACCGGTCACCAACGACAGTTGCGAAACTCACGTCGTCATCACAGACCCGGCCGACGACAGCCGGCGTGCGATCCACTTCCAGGAGTGGTGGGTGCGCTACCGTGCTGCGGTGCCGACCCACGGCTTCGGTTTTGTCGGCGCCGAAAAAGCTGCCGCCACAACGGAAGTCGTCGAGGCCATCACCGGGGCCGACGTCGTACTGCTGGCTCCATCAAACCCGGTGGTGAGCATCGGCGCCATCCTGGCCGTCCCCGGCATCCGGGCGGCGCTGCGCTCGACGTCGGCGCCGGTCATCGGCTACTCGCCGATCATCGCGGGGAAGCCGCTGCGCGGTATGGCCGACACCTGTCTCGGGGTGATCGGCGTGGATTCCACCTCGGAGGCGGTGGCCCGGCACTACGGCGCGCGCTCCGGCACGGGAATCCTGGACTACTGGCTGGTGCACGAGGGTGAGGAGACCGCCGCCGAAGACATAGCCGGGATCGGAGTGCGGTCGATCCCGCTGCTGATGACCGACCCGGCGGCCACGGCCCGGATGGTGCGCGTCGGCCTGGACTTCGCGGGCCTGTGACCGAGCACGGCAGCGCGGCGAAGGTCGAGATCCTGCCGGTGACCGGCCTGCCGGAGTTCCGGCCCGGCGACGATCTGGCCGCTGCGATCGCGGCGGCGGCGCCGTGGCTGGCCGACGACGACATCGTGGTTGTCACCAGCAAGGCGGTGTCCAAGTGCGAGGGTCGTATCGTCGCCTCACCCACCGACCCGGACGAACGGGACTCGCTGCGCCGCAACCTGATCGAACGTGAGGCGGTGCGCGTGCTGGCCCGCAAGGGCCGCACCTGGATCACCGAGAACCGGTACGGACTGGTCCAGGCCGCAGCGGGGGTGGACGGCTCCAACGTCGGCGCCGACGAGCTCGCGCTGCTGCCGGTCGATCCCGACGCCAGCGCCGCCGCGTTGCGCACCGGGCTTTCGGCCCGGCTCGGTGTCACGGTGGCCGTGCTGGTCACCGACACCATGGGCCGGGCCTGGCGCAACGGTCAGGTCGACGCCGCGATCGGGTCGGCCGGGCTGGCGGTGCTGCACGGCTACGCCGGCGCCGTCGACCGGCACGGCAACGAACTGGTAGTTACCGAGATCGCCGTCGCCGACGAGGTCGCCGCCGCCGCCGACCTGGTCAAAGGCAAGTTGACTGGTGTCCCGGTGGCGGTGGTGCGGGGACTGCCCACCCGCGACGACGGTTCGACCGCGCACGACCTGGTGCGATCCGGCACCGACGACTTGTTCTGGCTGGGCACCGCCGAGGCCGTCGAGCAGGGCCGCCGGCAGGCTCAGCTACTGCGCCGCTCGGTCCGCCGATTCGCCGACCGGTCGGTGCCGGCGCAGCTGGTCACCGATGCCGTGGCCGAGGCCCTGACCGCCCCGGCCCCGCACCACACCCGCCCGGTGCGGTTCGTCTGGCTGCAAACCCGCACCGTACGCACCCGACTGCTGGACGCGATGGCCGATAAGTGGCGTGCCGACCTGACCGCCGACGGCAAGCCCCCCGACGCCGTGGAACGCCGGGTGTCCCGCGGCGCGATCCTCTACGACGCCCCCGAAGTGGTGATCCCGCTGATGGTGCCCGACGGCGCGCATCACTATGCCGACCCGGAACGGACCGCCGCCGAACACACCATGTTCACCGTCGCGGTCGGGGCGGCGGTGCAGGCGCTGCTGGTAGCGCTGGCGGTGCGCGGGGTGGGCAGCTGCTGGATCGGGTCCACCATCTTCGCCGCTGATCTGGTGCGCGCCGAGCTTGACCTGCCGGGCGACTGGGAGCCGTTGGGCGCCATCGCGATCGGCTATCCGCTAGAGCCGGCGCAAGCACGGAGCCCGGCCCCGGCCGATCACCTGGTGGTGCGCAGGTGAGCGTGCGGAAATCCGCGATCGAACTGCTGGCCGACTGGCAGGCAGCGGACGGCTGCCAAAACACCCTGCGGCACGCGGTGCTGGCCTTCCTGCACGCCCGCACCGACGCCTGCGCCCGAGAATGCGTGCCGGGGCATATCACCGCCTCGACACTGGTGCTCGACGACTCCGGCGAACGGGTGCTGCTGACCCTGCACCCGCGGGTGGGCCGCTGGGTGCAACTCGGCGGACACTGCGAGGACGACGACCCGGACATCGTGGCCGCCGCACTGCGGGAGGCCACCGAGGAATCCGGGATCACCGGGCTGCGCATCGACCCGCGACTGGCGGCCATCCATGTCCACCCGGTCACCTGCTCACTGGGTGTACCGACCCGTCATCTCGACCTGCAGTTCGTTGCACACGCCCCGGCCGGCGCGCCGATCACCGTCAGCGACGAGTCGGTGGATCTGGATTGGTGGCCGGTGGACGGATTGCCGCCCGACGCCGACGAGGCGCTGGCGTATCTGGTGGCAACCGCCGTCCGCATGCGCCGAGCGTGAACTTAGCTTCATCCACGGGCGCCGAGTGTGAACGCAGCTTCACGCTCGGGGCGGTGGCGGGGCCATCGAGCGGGTGCGACTCAGACGTCTGAGGAGTAGCGGATCCCGCCGTCGGGGATCATCACCCCGGGCCAGACCCGCGCCCCGCGCAGCAACTCGCAGCGCGCGCCGATGTCGGCGCCGTCGCCGATCACCCCGTCGCGAATCAGCGCCCGCGGCCCGATCCGCGCGCCGAACCCGATGATGGACCGCTCGATCACGCTGCCGGCCTCAACCCGCACCCCGTCGAAGATCACCGCGCCGTCCAGCCGGGTGCCGGGGCCGATCTCCGCACCCCGTCCGACAACGGTGCCGCCGATCAGCAGCGCGCCGGGTGCCACCGCCGCGCCGGCGTGCACCAGCGCCTCACCGCGCTGCCCGCGCAGCGCCGGCGACGGCGCGATACCGCGCACCAGGTCGGCTGAGCCGCGGACGAAGTCCTCCGGGGTGCCCATGTCCCGCCAGTAGCTGGCGTCGACGTAGCCGCACACCTTGACCCCGTCGGAGAGCAGCGCCGGGACCACCTCGCGCTCCACCGAAACCGCCCGGCCGGTCGGGATACGGTCGATGACCTCGCGAGAGAACACGTAGCAGCCGGCGTTGATCTGGTCGGTCGGCGGGTCCTGAGTCTTCTCCAGGAACGCGGTGACCCGGCCGTCCTCGGTGGGCACGCAGCCGAACCTCCGCGGGTCACCGACCCGTACCAGGTGCAGGGTCAGATCGGCGGCCTGGCCGCGGTGGTAGGCCAGCAGCTCCCCCAGGTCGACGCCGGAGAGCACGTCGCCGTTGAACACCATGACGGTGTCGTGGCGCAGCTTGGGCACGACGTTGGCGATGCCGCCGCCGGTGCCCAGCGGTTCGTCCTCGGTCACGTAGTCGATCTGGAGCCCCAGCTCGGACCCGTCGCCGAACTCGGCCTCGAACACCGCCGGCTGGTAGGACGTACTCAAGATCACGTGCTCAATGCCGGCGGCGGCGATCCGTGAGAGCAAGTGGGTGACGAACGGCAGTCCGGCGGTCGGCAGCATCGGCTTGGGCGCCGACAGGGTGAGCGGCCGAAGCCGGGTGCCCTTGCCTCCGACCAGTACCACGGCATCGACGCCGCCCCGCTGCGGTTGTGTCGTCACTGTGTCCCCGTTCTGTTCTTCCGCCGCGCGCTGCGCACCGCCAGGCCGGAGCGTGCTGCCAGCGCGCCCCGCATCGCCGCGCGCAGCGGTGCACGCCACCACCCGGTGTGGCGATCGGCGAGGTAGGTGTAGGTGCTGCGGTGGTGGGCGGCCAGGTTGCGGGCCGGATCCCGCCCGGTGGCGTGTCCCTTGTGGTGCAGCACCTCCGCGGACGGGACGTAGACGTTGAGCCAGCCGGCCCTGCCGAGCCGGTCGCCCAGGTCGACGTCCTCCATGTACATGAAATAGCGCGTGTCGAAACCGCCCACCGCGTCGAAGGCGGCGCGACGCACCAGCAGGCATGCTCCGGACAGCCAGCCCACCGGGCGTTCACTGGGCTCGAGGCGCTCCTGGCGGTAGGCCGCCGACCACGGGTTGGTTCGCCACAGCGGGCCGACCACCGCGTGCATGCCGCCGCGGATCAGGCTGGGCAGGTGCCGTGCCGAGGGATAGACCG
>JBDTKT010000149.1:0-6108 GCA_039935195.1 Mycobacterium sp. | reverse complement strand
AGGATGAGGTCGCCGGGCAGCAGCGTCATCACCGCCGAGATCCATTCCACGATGGCACCGATGTCGTGAATCATCAGCGAGGTCCGGCTGTCCTGCTTGAGCACCCCGTTGACCTCGGTACGCACCGCCAGGTCAGCCGGATCTAGGTCGGTGACGATCCACGGACCGACCGGGCAGAACGTGTCGTGGCCCTTGGCTCGGGTCCACTGGCCGTCGGCCTTTTGCTGGTCGCGGGCCGACACGTCGTTGGCGATGGTGTAGCCCAGGATGTTCTCCGCCGCCCGGGCGGCCGGAACGTCCTTGCACGGCCGGGAGATCACCGCGGCCAGCTCCCCCTCGTAGTGGACCTCGGTGCTGCTGGGTGGTAGTTGAATCGGCAGGTTCGGCCCGATGATCGAGGTGTTGGGTTTAAGGAACATCACCGGGTCGAGCGGTGTCGCGGTGCCCATCTCGGCGATGTGGTCGGCGTAGTTCTTGCCGATGCAGACCACCTTGCTGGCCAGGATCGGGGCCAGCAGCCGCACATCGGCCAGCGGCCAGGCCCGGCCGGTGAATGTGGGCGTGCCGAACGGATGCTCGGCGATCTCACGGGCGGTCATCTCTTCGGGCCGGTCCGGCTCGCCTTCCAAGCTGACGAAGGCGACACCGTCCGGGCTGGCAATTCGGCCGAGGCGCATCTGCAAAAGCCTAGGCGGCGGCCGCAGGCGCAGCGACGGCGGGCGCAGCCCTCCGTATGGAACCATAGGCGGGTGCCAGTGCAGTCCGTCAGCGTCGCGGCGCGCTGGTCGATAGTGGTCATCGCGCTGTTCGCGACGCTGTTCTCCTTCGTCTTCATCAACGGCATCGCATTCGTGATCCCCATGCTGGAGACCAAACGCGAAACCAACCTGGCACTGGCGGGTCTGTTGGCCTCGATGCCGAGCTTCGGCATGGTGCTGACGCTGTTTGCCTGGGGCGCGCTACTGGATCGCATCGGTGAACGGATCGTTTTGGCGGTCGGCTCGGCATTGACCGCGGCGGCTGCCTACGCGGCGGCGTCGTTCGACTCACTGCTCGTGATCGGCGTATTCCTCTTTCTCGGTGGCATGGCCGCTGCCAGCGCCAACAGCGCCAGTGGTCGCCTGGTGACCGGCTGGTTCCCACCACATCAGCGCGGACTGGTGATGGGCGTGCGCCAGACCGCGCAACCGCTGGGAATCGCATTGGGCGCCGCAGTCATTCCCGAGCTGGCCGAGCATGGGTTGTCCCGAGCGCTGATGTTTCCGGCGGTGCTGTGCTCGGTGGCGGCGGTCGGCTGCCTGATCGGGGTCTCCGATCCGCCGCGGCCACCGCGGGAGGCGGCGGCGGAACATCAGCTGGCCAGCCCCTACCGCGGATCTTCCACACTGTGGCGGATCCACCTCTCGTCGGCGCTATTGATGGTGCCGCAGTGTGTAATCGCGACGTTCATGCTGGTCTGGCTGATCGTCGACACCCACTGGTCGATAGGGGCGGCCGGCGCCCTGGTGACCGTCGCGCAGTTGCTCGGCGCGGCCGGCCGCGTACTGGCCGGCCGGTGGTCGGACCGGGTCCGGTCCCGGCTTCGCCCGATTCGCACGCTGGCCGCGTTGGGTGCCGTGGCGATGCTGGCCCTCGGGGTGACCGATCACCTGCACTCCCATCTTGCCGAGGCGGCGATGGTCATCGCCGCGGTGATCAGCGTGCTCGACAACGGGTTGTCGTCCACCGCGGTCGCCGAGATGGCCGGACCGTACTGGAGCGGGCGGGTACTCGGAATCCAGAACACCACCCAGCGGCTGGCGGCCGGGGTGGCCCCGCCCCTGTTCGGTTTGCTGATCGGAGCCGTCGGATACCCGCTGGCGTTCGCCCTGTGCGGATTGTTCCCCCTGGCCGCACTGCGGCTGGTACCGGTGCAGGCCGAACCGGAAGGCCGATCGGTGCTCGAAGCGCTGCGCACCATCCGGACACCACCCGGGCCGCCGCTGTAATAACGCCGCCGCAATAACAGGGGCGGTCAACCGTGACACCATGCTCGGGTGACCGGATCGATCAGTACGGCACGGCGGTGGTTTTTGCTGGCCGTCGGGCTCGTTGCGACCTTGTGCGCCAACGTTTTCATCAACGGCGTCGCGTTCCTGATCCCCACCCTGCACACCGACCGCGGACTGGATCTCGCCGGTGCGGGTCTGATGTCGGCCCTGCCGGCCTTCGGCATGGTGGCGACACTGATCGCCTGGGGCTACCTGACGGACCGGATCGGCGAACGGATCGTGTTGACGCTGGGGTCCGCGCTGACCGCGGCGGCGGCGTTCGCGGCGGCATCGGTCACCGCACTGCCGGCCGTCGGCGTGTTTCTGGTGCTGGGCGGGATGGCCGCGGCGAGCAGCAACTCGGCCAGCGGGCGGTTGGTCGTCGGCTGGTTCCCGCCGCACCAGCGCGGGCTGGCGATGGGCATCCGCCAGACCGCGCAGCCGCTGGGAGTCGGGTTGGGTGCTCTGGTCATTCCACGGCTCGCCGAAAACCACGGCATCGGCGCCGCACTGCTGTTCCCCGCGGTGGCATGCGCGGCCGCCGCGGCCCTGTGCGCGGTTGCGGTGCTCGACCCGCCCCGCCTGCCGCGTGCCGATGCACCGGCTGAGCAACTGGCCAACCCGTACCGGGGCACGTCGGTGCTGTCACGCATCCACGCGGTGTCGATGCTGCTGGTAGTGCCCCAGGTGATGGTGTGGACGTTCGCACTGGTGTGGCTGATGAGCATCCGCGGCTGGTCGGCGGCAGCGGCGGGGGCGCTGGTCACCATCGCCCAGTTGCTGGGCGCGGCGGGCCGCATCGCCGCCGGGCGGTGGTCGGACCGGGTGGGGTCGCGGCTGCGTCCGATCCGCACCATCGCGGTGGCCGCGGCACTGGCGATGCTGGCGCTGGCACTCACCGATTGGCTGGATTCGCCGGTCAGCGTCGCGGTCCTGGTGGCGGCATCGGTGATCACCGTGTCTGACAACGGGCTGGCGTTCACCGCGATCGCCGAGATCGCCGGGCCGTTTTGGAGCGGACGCGCGTTGGGCACCCAGAACACCAGCCAGCTGTTGACGGCGGCGGTGGCCCCGCCGTTGTTCGGGGTGTTGGTCGGAATCGCCGGGTATCCGCTGGCGTTCGCGGTGTGCGCGATCTTCCCGCTCCTCGCCCTACCGGTGGTACCGGTCGACACCACCAACGACCCGAGCCCGGTACCGTCGTCGCGATGACAGCCGACCTTCACTTGCGCATCCCGACTGTGGCCGACGGCCCGGCCCTGTGGCGGATGGCCGCCGACAGCACCGTCCTGGACGTCAACTCTCCCTACGCCTATCTCCTGTGGTGCCGCGACTTCGCCGCCACGTCGGTGATCGCCGAGGCGGCCGGTGAGCCGGCTGGGTTCGTCACCGGCTATCGCCGAACCGAGCAGCCCGCCACCCTGATGGTGTGGCAGGTGGCGGTCGACGTCGCCCATCGCGGTGTCGGCCTCGCCAGCCTCATGCTCGACCACCTGGCGACGGCGCTGAGACCCGACGGGGTCACCCACGTCGAAACGTCGATCACACCGGACAATGAGGCCAGCCAGCGGCTGTTCAGTGCCTTCGCCCGCAGGTGGGAAGCCCTTTTGGAGCGCTCCGAACTGTTCGGTGCCGGATTGTTCGCGGACACGCACCTGGCCGAGGAGCTGTTTCGGATCGGCCCGCTGCGGATGAAACCGACGCGCTGACCACGGTGTGGCGAGGTTGCAGATCACGAATCCATCTCGGTAGGGTCACAAGCACGCATACGTGAGCCCCGGCAGACCGAGCCGGGGCATCCGAGCGGGGTGGTAGGTCGAGCGAGATCACCCGCACCACAGAAGTCAGACCTCGACCTGTCGTTCCGTTCCGTTGTGAATCACACGGACGGACGGAGTAACCATGAGCATTTTCGAAACCCTGGAATCCGGGGTACGCAGTTATTGCCGGTCGTGGCCAGTGACGTTCGACCGGGCCAGCGGATGCCATCTTTGGGACACCGACGGTAGGGACTATCTCGATTTCTTCGCCGGCGCCGGGGCACTCAATTACGGCCACAACAATCCTGAGCTCAAAAAGCCACTGTTGGAGTACCTGACCGCCGACCGGGTGGTGCACAGCCTGGACATGCAGACCGTCGCCAAGGAGTCCTTCCTGGAACGGTTCCAAGAGGTGATCCTGCAACCTCGCGGCCTGGACTACAAGGTGCAGTTCCCCGGCCCCACCGGGACCAACGCGGTCGAAGCGGCACTCAAGCTGGCCCGCAAGGTCACCGGCCGGGAGAGCATCATCAGTTTCACCAACGCTTTCCACGGCATGACGCTGGGTTCGCTGAGCGTCACCGGCAACTCGATGAAACGCGGCGGCGCCGGCATTCCGCTGGTGCACGCCACCCCGATGCCCTACGACAACTACCTCGACGGCACCACGCCCGACTTCATGTGGTTCGAGCGACTGCTGCAGGACAGCGGCAGCGGCCTGAACGACCCGGCAGCGGTGATCGTCGAAACGGTGCAGGGCGAGGGTGGCATCAACGTTGCCCGGCTGGAGTGGCTGAAAGGTCTGGCCGAGTTGTGCCAACGCCACGAGTTGCTGCTGATCGTCGACGACGTGCAGATGGGCTGCGGGCGCACCGGACCGTTCTTCAGCTTCGAGGCGGCCGGCATCGTGCCCGACATCGTCTGCATGGCCAAGTCGATCAGCGGCTACGGCCTGCCGATGGCGCTGACCCTGTTCTCCCCCGAACTCGACGTGTGGGAGCCAGGTGAGCACAACGGCACCTTCCGCGGCCAGAACCCGTCGTTCGTCACCGCGACCGCGGCGCTGAACTTCTGGACCGACAACCGGCTGGAAAAGGCGGTGCTGCGCAAGGGCGAGCAGGTCGAACGGGCGCTCGCCGAAGTGGTGGACCCGATCGACGGCGTCCAGACCCGAGGCCGGGGCCTGATCCGCGGGGTGGCCTTCGAGCGCCCCGAACTGGCTGAGGCGGTGTGTCGGGAGGCGTTCGACCGTGGACTGTTACTGGAAACCTCCGGACCGGAAGGAGAGGTAGTCAAACTGATGCCACCACTGGTTATCGACGACGATGAGCTCGCCCGGGGCTTGACGATCGCAGCCGAGTCGATCGAGGCGGTCGCCGGCCGGGGACTCGCCACGACCGGGGCAGGAGTCGGCCGATGATCGTCCGCACCCTGGCCGAGATCAAAGGCACCGACCGCGACGTGCAGTCCAAGACCTGGAACAGTCAACGGCTGCTGCTGGCCCGCGACGGGCAGCGGTTCTCCCTGCACGAGACGGTGCTCTACGCCGGCACCGAGACCGCCATGTGGTACGCCAACCATGTCGAGGCGGTGTACTGCGTCGGCGGTGAGGGCGAACTGTTCAACGACGAGACCGGCGAGGTCCATCCACTGCGCGATGGCAGCATGTATCTGCTCGACGGCCACGAGCACCACCGGGTGCGGGCCGTCACCGACCTGCGCATGGTGTGCGTGTTCGATCCGCCGGTCACCGGGGGGGAGGTACACGACGAGAGCGGTGCGTACCCGCTCATCCGGGAGGAGACCTCGTCGTGACCGAAGTCGTGACCGAAGCCCGCACCGACCGGTACCCGACACGGCGCAGCATCAAGGCCGGAATCGAGCCACGGCGCGACCCGGTGGTGTGGAACCGCGAGCAGGTGCGCGGCCCTCTCGACCCGCGCGCCGTCGACCGGTTCGAGGCGGACGGATTCCTCACCATCGACACCGTGCTCGACGACGACATCGTCGCCGACCTGCGGGCCGAACTGGACAGTCTGCGCACCGACCCTGCGCTGGCGGCCGACGAGCGCGCTGTGCTCGAGCCCAACAGCCGGGAGATCCGGTCGATCTTCGAAGTGCACCGAGTGAATCCGGCATTCGCCGCACTGGTCGCCGACCAGCGACTGGTCGGAGCGGCCCGTCAGCTGCTGGGCTCAGACGTCTACGTGCACCAGAGCCGGGTGAACTTCAAGCCGGGGTTCAACGGCGCGGGGTTCTACTGGCACTCAGACTTCGAAACCTGGCACGCCGAGGACGGGATGCCCGCCCCCCGCGCG
>JBDTKT010000148.1:0-6501 GCA_039935195.1 Mycobacterium sp. | reverse complement strand
TCGTGGTCGGCTTCCAAGTTGTCGATCACCTCGGACAACTGGGCCGGGGCCTGCGGAATGTCGGCGGCCTCGTCCGGGGGCAGCTCGTAGAGGTCCTTGTCGACCGGGGCGGCCGGCTCGATTTTGTTCTTGATGCCGTCGATGCCGGCCATCAGCATGGCGGCGAAAGTCAGGTAGGGGTTGCTTGAGGCGTCCGGGCAGCGGAACTCCAGCCGCTTGGCTTTCGGGTTGGAGCCGGTGATCGGGATTCGCACGCACGCCGACCGGTTGCGCTGGCTGTACACCAGGTTGATCGGCGCCTCGTAGTGCGGCACCAGTCGTTTGTAGGAGTTGACGGTCGGGTTGGTGAACGCCAGCAGTGACGGTGCGTGGTGCAGGATGCCGCCGATGCAGTGCCGAGCCATGTCCGACAGCCCGGCGTAGCCGGACTCGTCGTAGAACAGCGGGTTGCCGCCCTTCCATAGGGACAGGTGTACGTGCATGCCGGATCCGTTGTCACCGAACAGCGGTTTGGGCATGAACGTGACGGTCTTGCCCTGCTCCCAGGCGGTGTTCTTGATGATGTACTTGAACAGCATCAGGTCGTCGGCGGCCTGCAGCAGCGTGTTGAACCGGTAATTGATCTCGGTCTGCCCGCCCGAACCGCACTCGTGGTGGCTGCGTTCCACGGTGAACCCGGCGTTCGTCAGATTGCTGCTCATCGTGTCGCGCAGGTCGACGTACTGGTCGTTGGGCGCCACCGGAAAATAGCCGCCCTTGGGCCGAGTCTTGTAGCCGCGGTTGGGTCGCCCGTCGGACTCCGTCGGCGAACCGGCGTTCCACCACCCCGAGTCCGAGTCGACCTCGTAGAACGTGCCGTTCATCTGCGAGTCGAAGGCCACCGAATCGAAGATGTAGAACTCGGCCTCGGCGCCGAAGTAGGCGGTGTCGGCGATGCCGGTGCTCGCCAGGTAGCTCTCCGCTTTGCGGGCGATGTTGCGCGGGTCGCGCGAGTACGGCTCCCGGGTGAACGGATCGTGCACGAAAAAGTTCAGGTTCAGCGTTTTGGCGGCCCGGAATGGGTCGATCTGCGCGGTGGTGAAGTCGGGCAGCAGCATCATGTCCGACTCGTGGATGGACTGGAAGCCGCGGATCGACGAGCCGTCGAAGGCCAGTCCGTTCTCGAACGCCTCCGCGTCGAGCGCCGTCGCCGGGATCGACAGGTGCTGCATCGCGCCCGGCAAGTCGCAGAACTGAATGTCGATGTACTCGACGTTCTCGTCGGCGACAAGTTTGAGGATGTCGTCGGCCGTCTTGTCGGTCACAGAAGTGCTCTCCTCCGCTGGTAGCCCGGTTAGACGCGGTGCAGCCGATGTTGCCCGAACGTCAACCCACTATCGCGCCGACGTTACGCAATCACCGGCGGGGCCGTCGACGCCGGGTGGGTCGCGACCCGCCTATGGTGTGGGCTATGAGCCGCACGATTTCATCGTGGCTGTCCGGTCCGGAGTCGGAGAAACCCGATCGGTCGGCCGGCTATCCCGGCGAGGAACTGGGCCTGCCTGCGCGTGGCCCGGGTTCGCCGGCCCCGATGGGCCGCCGGTTCCTGGCGCTGGCCGTCGACTGGCTGGTGGCTTACGGACTGGCCGGCCTGGGGCTGACGCTGGGAATGGTCACTCGGGAGCACCTGCCGACCGCGGTGCTGGTGGTATGGCTGCTGCTCGGGGTGATCGCGGTGCGGCTGTTCGGCTTTACGTCCGGGCAGTTCGCGGCCAGGCTGCGGGTGGTGCCGGTGGGCACGGCGGACCGCCGCGTTCCGGACGGCGCCGGAGTCGGCGTCGGCCGCGCCGTACTGCGTGGACTGCTGATCGCGCTGGTGATTCCGGCGCTGTTCATCGATGCTGACGGCCGCGGCCTGCAGGACCGCGCGAGCGGCACGGCCGTGGTGCGGCGCTGAACGGTTAGCGGCGGCGCGCGCTGCGCTGGACGCCGCGCACTTTCGCCCCCGCCGGCAGCGGGCCCTTCGGCATTGCCGCGGTACCGGTTCGCGAGCCCAGTGCGGTCAGCCGCGACTCCAGCGAATCCATCTGTTTGACGGTGATGTTGGACGGCAGCTTGGTCAGGTAACGCTCCAGCTTGGAAAGTGGAACTTCGCCGTCGCCGTGGCCGACGACGACGTCGTAGATGGGCATGTCACCGACCAGTCGGGCAGTGCGTTTCTTCTCCTGGGCCAGCAGTGGCTTGACCCGCGCCGGCGATCCTTCCCCGACGAAGATGACTCCGGGGCGCCCGATCACCCGGTGGACGGCGTCGAACTGACCGGTGGTGGTCACACCCGGGGTGACCCGCCACTTGCCGCGCAGGTTGTCCAGCGCCCACGCCGCCGCACCGGCCTGGCCGTCAGCTTTGCGGTAGACCGACCGCTGGGCGCGCCGGCCGAAGATGACGAACGCCACCAGGGCACCCAGCATTACGCCGAGCGGGATCATCATCAACATCACCGAACCGCCGGCGGACACCCCCAGCGCTATCGAGGCGGCCACAATCAGCAGGAATGCGCCGATCATGTACGGCAGCAGCCGAGTGTCCTCTTTGCGCTGCAGCGCAAACGCCTGCCACAGCTGGCTGCGGCGCTGCTTGGCGGCGGCCTTGCGGGTGGCCTTTACCTCGGCTCGGGCGGCCTTAGCCGCCGTAGGACGACGGCGGATTGGGAATATCGCCCCTAGCCCCACCGAGAATTTGACCATAGCTGCCAAGGATACCCAGCCGGACCCGGGTTCAGCCGTTGACCGGGGTGCGGACCTGCTCAGCCTCCTGTGCGCGACGCTCCCGTACTTCCATCGCCTGCTTGTAGAGTCGGCCGGCCCGATACGACGAGCGGACCAGCGGCCCGGACATCACCCCGGCGAATCCGATCTGCTCGGCGTATGCGGCGTGCTCGAGGAACTCCTCGGGCTTGACCCACCGGTGGATCGGGTGGTGCCGCTCCGAGGGGCGCAGGTACTGGGTGATGGTGACCAATTCGGCACCGGCGTTGTGCATGTCGACCAGTGCGACGCGGATCTCCTCCGCGGTTTCGCCCATGCCCAGAATGAGGTTGCTCTTGGTCACCAGCCCGGCCTCGCGAGCCTGCGTCAGCACGCTGAGGCTGCGCGCGTAGCTGAATGCGGGACGGATCAATTTGAAGATCCGCGGCACGGTCTCCAGGTTGTGCGCCAACACCGCCGGGCGGGTTTCGAACACTTCGCCCAACAGATCCGGCCTGCCGTCGAAGTCGGGGATCAGCAGTTCGACACCCGTCGACGGGTTGAGTCGTTTGATCTCGCGCACGGTTTCGGCGTAGAGCCAGGCGCCCTGATCGATCAGGTCGTCGCGGGTCACCCCGGTCACTGTCGAATACCGCAGGCCCATCGCCTGCACACTTTCGCCGACCCGGCGTGGCTCGTCGCGGTCGAGTTCGCTGGGCTTGCCGGACTTGATCAGACAGAACGAGCAGTTGCGGGTGCAGACCTCACCGCCGATCAGGAAGGTGGCCTCCCTGTCCTCCCAGCACTCATAGATGTTGGGGCAGCCGGCCTCCTCACACACCGTGTGCAACTTCTCCCGCTTGACCAGGCTTTTGAGCTCGGTGTAGTTCGGCCCCATCCTGGCGCGGGTCTTGATCCACTCGGGTTTTCGTTCGATCGGCGTCTCGGCGTTGAGTGCTTCCTGCCGGCGTAATTTACGACCCTCGGGCGCTGCGCTCACGGTGTGGATGCTACGCCCGGCGCGAAATGGTCGCGGACCGGCAGCGCTCCATCCAGGGCATCGACGACCGCGTCCGCCACCGCGCTGCGAACATCATCGACGCTGGTCAAGCGGTCAAGCTCGGCCGTCAACGACGTCACGCCGGCGTCGGTGATCCCGCACGGCACGATAGATGTGAACGCATTGAGTCCACAATCACAGTTCAGCGCGAAGCCGTGCAGGGTGGTCGCCCGGGCCACCCGGACGCCGATCGCAGCCACCTTGCGGGCGGGACGGCCGTTACCCGGCGGCAGCCACACCCCGGACCTGCCTTCGATGCGAACCGTGTGGAGGCCCAGGCCGGCGCACACGTGGATCAGTGATTCCTCAAGGCGCCGAACATAATTGACCACATCGAGTGGCTCGCTGAGCCCGATGATCGGATAACCCACCAGCTGTCCCGGGCCGTGCCAGGTGATTTTGCCGCCGCGATCGGTGTCGACGACCGGGGTGCCGTCCACCGGGCGCTCGTGCGGCAGGGTGCGCCGCCCGGCGGTGTAGACCGGCGGATGCTCCAGCAGCAGTAGCGTGTCCGGCCCACCGGCCAGCCGGGCGTCGGCCAGGTCGCGCTGCAACTGCCAGGCGGCGCGGTAGTCGAAACTGCCCAACTGGCGCACGTCGACCGGGACGGTGCTGGACCGGATGGACGTGACCATGACGGCAGGCTACCGACGAGGCGAGCCTAGAACTGGGTCGGGTGCGCCGTGGCGTAGCCGAGCGCCTCGCCGATGGTGTTGTGGTGGAACTGGAATCCGGCCCCCTCCAGCGCGGCCGGAATGGCCCGCTGGCCGGCGAGCAGCCCCTCGTCGGCGAATTCACCGAAAGCGGCGCGGGCGGCGAAGCCGGGCAGCAGCAGCGGAGTGGGACGGTTGACCGCGCGGCCGAATTCGGCGGTGAACTCGGCGTTGGTGACCGGCGCCGGTCCGGTCAGGTTGACCGGTCCGCTCAACGTGGCCTGCGATATCGCGAACCGCAGCGCCCGCACTTCGTCCTCGAGGCTGATCCACGACAGGTACTGACGGCCGTTGCCGATCCGGGCACCCAGACCGAGCGAGAACAGCGGCCGCAGCCGGCTCAGTGCGCCGCCGGCCCGGGCCAGCACGATCCCGCTGCGGGCCAGCACCACCCGGGTGCCGGCCTGACGGGCGGGTGCCACCGCCGTCTCCCAGTCTCGGCAGAGTTGCGCCAGGAAGCCGGTTCCGGCGGGGTCGGTCTCTTCGACGGTTCGGGTGCCGGTGTGCCCGTAGTAGCCGACCGCGCTGGCGTTGACCAGCACCGGTACGCCGGCGTCGGCGACCGCGGCGGACAGCACCTCGGTCGGGGTGATGCGACTGTCGCGCAGCTTCTGCTTGAATGCCCCGGACCAGCGGTGCTGGCCGAGGTTGATGCCGCACAGGTTGACCACCGCATCGACCCCGGACAGCGCATCGCTGTCGAAGTCACCGGCCTCCGGATCCCAGTGCAGTTCGCCGTCGCTGACCGGCTGCCGACGCACGAGCCGCAACACCCGGTGGTCGGCGGCTCGCAAAGCTGACACCAGGGCAGAACCGATCAGGCCGGATGAACCGGCGATCGCGATGACGGTATTGGCCACGGCTGGAGTCCTTCTTAAAGACCCAGATCGGCCTCGAACGCGCCCTCTTCGAGTCGATTCTTCACGGTGGTCAGGAACCTGCCGGCGTCGGCGCCGTCGACCAACCGGTGGTCGTAGGTCAGCGGCAGGTAGCAGATCGAGCGCACCCCGATCGACTCGTTGCCGAACTCGTCGATGATGACCCGCGGCCGTTTCACAATGGCGCCGGCGCCCAGCATGGCGGCCTGCGGTGGCACCAGGATCGGGGTGTCCATCAGCGCACCCTGGCTCCCGATGTTGGTGATGGTGAAGGTGCCGCCGGACAACTCGTCAGGCTTGAGTTTGCCCGACCGCGCGCGGGCGGCGATGTCGGCGATGGCGCGCGCCAACCCGGCCAGCGAGAGGTCCCCGGCGTTGTGGATCACCGGAGACAGCAGCCCCTGTTCGGTGTCTACCGCGATGCCGAGGTGTTCGGCGTCGTAGTAGGTGATCTCACCCGCGTCTTCGTCATAGCTGGCGTTGACGTTGGGGTGCGCCTTGAGTGCGTCGATCACCGCGCGGGCGATAAACGGCAGGTAGGTCAGGTTGACGCCCTCGCGTTCGGCGAAGCCATTCTTGGCCTGGGTGCGCAGCGCCACGATCTTTGTCATGTCGACCTCGTGGGTCTGAGTGAGCTGAGCGGTGGCCTGCAGCGATTCCCGGGTCTTTTTGGCGGTGATCTGACGGATCCGGCTGGCCTTGGCGGTGGTGCCGCGCAGGTGCGCCAGCGCCGACGCAGGTGCCGGGGCTGCCTTCGCGGCCGGTTGTGCCGGTGCCGGCGCGGCGGGGGCCGACGGTGCCTGCTTCTGTTCCGCGGCTGCCAGCACATCCTGCTTGCGGATTCGCCCACCGACCCCGGTGCCGGCCACCCGACTCAGGTCGACGTCGTTGTCGGTCGCCAACTTTCGCACCAGCGGGGTGACGTACGGCGTGGCTTCGGCGCCCTTGTTCGGTGCGGGTGCGGGTGCGGGCGGCGGCGTAGGTGCTGCAACCGGTGCAGGCGTGGGTTCCGGTTCCGGTTCCGGTGCCGGTGCCGGTTCCGGTTGCGGTTCCGGTGGCGGCGTGGGCTCCGGTGGCGGCGTGGGCGCCGGTGCCGGCGTGGGGGCCGGCGCGGCCGCGGCCGC
>JBDTKT010000147.1:0-14697 GCA_039935195.1 Mycobacterium sp. | reverse complement strand
ACCCTTCGATGACGAGATCGGGCTGGAGTTCACCGAGCTCGGCCCCGACGGCGTCCGCGCGCAGTTGGAGTTGCGCCCCAAGCTGTGGCAGCCGACCGGGATCGTGCACGGCGGGGTGTACTGCTCGATTATCGAAAGCGTGGCCAGTGTGTCGGCCTACCTGTGGCTGAACGAGGACGGCAGCGCCGGCGGTAACGTCGTCGGCGTCAACAACAACACCGATTTTCTGCGGGCGGTGTCGTCGGGGACCGTGCGGGCGGCGTCCGTGCCGATCCATCGCGGCCGGCGCCAGCAGTTGTGGCTGGTCACGATCACCGACGGCGACGACCGACTGGTCGCCCGTGGTCAGGTGCGGCTGCAGAATCTCGATCCGGCCGGCTGACCGGCTAGCTGACCGCCTGTTGTTCGTTCGCCCCGCGCTCCGCTTCTGCCGCCAGTACCTCGAGTTGTTCGAGCCGGGTCCGGGCGAACGCCTGCTGTTCGGTGATCGTGAGCTGGCCGCGGCGGGTGCTCCAGAACGTCACGTTCCAGGACAACAGCGTGCTGATCTTGTTTTTGAAGCCCACCAGGTAGACCAGGTGCAGTAGCAGCCAGGCCAGCCAGGCGATGAAACCACTGAACTCCAACGGGCCGACCTTGGCCACCGCAGAGAACCGCGACACCGTGGACATCGAGCCCTTGTCGAGGTACTGGAATTCCTCACGGTCGGCGGGATTCGCGCCGCCGAGTTCGGCTCTGATCGTGCTCGTGACGTGCTTGGCACCCTGGATGGCACCCTGCGCCATGCCCGGCACGCCGTCGACGGCCGCCAGGTCGCCGATGACGAACACCTGCGGGTGGCCCGGCACGGACAGGTCGGGTAGCACCTTCACCCGGCCGGCGCGGTCGAGTTCGACCGACGACTGCTCGGCGAGGTCCCTGCCCAGTGGGCTGGCCGCGACACCCGCCGACCACACCTTGCACTGCGATTCGATCCGCCGGATGGTGCCGTCGGAGTTCTTGACGGTGAGCCCGTTACGGTCGACGTCGGTGACCATCGCCCCGAGTTGGATCTCGACACCCATCTTCTGGAGTCGCTCGGCCGCCTTCATACCGAGTTTCGGCCCCATCGGCGGCAGTACCGCCGGAGCGGCGTCGAGCAGGATCACCCGCGCCCTGGTCGAGTCGATGTGGCGGAAGGCGTCCTTCAGGGTGTAAGCAGCCAGTTCAGCGATCTGGCCGGCCATCTCGACACCGGTGGGCCCGGCACCGACGACGGTGAACGTCAGCAACTTCTCGCGACGCACCGGGTCGCGTGACCGCTCGGCCTGCTCGAACGCGCTGAGGATGCGGCCGCGCAGTTCCAGGGCATCGTCGATGGTTTTCATGCCGGGCGCGAACTCGGCGAACTGGTCGTTGCCGAAGTAGGACTGACCGGCGCCGGCAGCGATGATCAGGCTGTCGAACGGTGTGTCGTAGGTGTGGCCGAGCAGGTCGGAGGTGACGAACTTGCCGGCCAGGTCGATGCGGTTGACGTCGCCGAGCAGCACTTGGGCGTTGCGTTGCCTACGCAGCACGACGCGGGTCGATGGGGCGATCTCCCCTTCGGAGAGAATGCCGGTCGCCACCTGGTACAGCAGCGGCTGAAACAGGTGGTGTGTGGTGCGCGCGATCAACTTGACGTCGACGTCGGCTCGCTTGAGTCTTTTGGCTGCCGTCAACCCACCGAATCCGGATCCGATGATGACGACCCGGTGGCGTCTCTTGGGCGATGCAGTGGCTTCGGCCTGGGCATTCATGGGATTTGGATTACTCCTCGACGATGACCTGCGTTCACCGATACGCTAGTCGACCCCATTGTGGGTAGCCGAATCTTACGGTTGTGTGATTAGCCACTGGCCGGTGACCGGCCGTCGCCGCTCGATGACTCGGGACGGTGGTCTCAGCCGAACTGGGTCAGTGCACCGTGGCTGACATGCAGCGTCTGCCCGGTGATGTGCCGCGCCGCCGGTGTGGCCAAGAACAGGGCCAGCCGAGCTATTTCGGCGGCCATCGTCGGTGGGGTGCTGGTCAACCCGTCATAGCCGGGGGTGACGCCGATCCCGGACGCAACCGCGTTGACCGTGATTCCGCGGGTGCCGAACACGGCAGCCTGCCCCGCTGTCCAGTTAGCCAGCGCCGCCTTGATCCCGGCGTCGGCGCTGCCGTCGCGGGGGTTCTGCGGCAGCACCGAAACGATCGAGCCGCCGGAGCGCAGGTGATCGCCGACGGTCTGCACGGTCAGCACCGCCGACAGCACGGTGGCGTCGAGCGCGTTCCGCCAAGCGGCGGCCAGGTCCGGCAGCGAGTAGGTGCGCGGGTCAGCCGCCGGCCAGCGCGGTGCCGGGACGTTGACGATCGTGTCGAGGTGGTGCGGGAACAGCGAGCGGGCCGCAAGGAGGCTCTCGGCGTCGGTGTTGTCGCAGACCACAGCGTTCGCGCCGAGTTCCTTGGCTACGACCTCGAGTTCGTCGCCGCGCATACCCGTCAGTGTCACCTTGTGGCCGGCAGCACTGAAGCCTTCGGCAACTGTCCGGCCCAGCTCGGTATCACCGCCGGTGACCAGCACTTCCATCGACTAGACCTCCTCGTGTCCGGAGGTATGTTACTGGACAGTAGCCATTCAGCCGAACTCGGCACCGACGCGATCCCGACACGATCCGGCTCGGAGTGGACAACCGAATACCGGATACGGCGGGCCGTTTCGATATGGTGCGACGATGTGGCGAACCCGCGTACTCACCGGTGCGGTGGCAACAATGCTGGCGACGGGCCTGACCGGGTGTGGTTCCGGTGCCATCGTGCCGTCGATCACGGTGTTCGCCGCGGCGTCGCTGCAGTCAGCGTTCGGTGAGATCGCCGAGCAGTTCACCACCGACAACCCGGGCACGATCGTCGACTTCAACTTCGCGGGTTCCTCGGATCTGGCCATCCAGTTGACCGAGGGGGCCAGTGCCGATGTCTTCGCCTCGGCCAACACCGTGCAGATGGACAAGGTCGCCGATGCCGGCCTGCTGGACGGCAAGGCGGTGACATTCGCGGTAAACACGCTGGTCATCGTCACCGCCCCGGGCAACCCCGACAAGGTTAAATCCTTCGCGGACCTGGCCAGACCCGGGCTCGCCGTGGTGGTCTGTCAACGACCGGTGCCGTGCGGTGCGGCGACGCACAAAGCGGAAAAGGCCGCGCGCGTCCAGCTCAACCCGGTCAGTGAGGAACTGGATGTGGCCGACGTGCTGAGCAAGGTCACCACCGGCCAGGCCGACGCCGGCGTGGTTTACCGGACCGACGCGCTCAAAGCCGGCGCCAAGGTGGCCGCGGTGGAGTTCCCGGAGGCCGCCGACGCGGTGAACACCTATCCGGTGGCGGTGTTGCGCGACACCGCGCAATTCGGGCTGGCCCGCAAATTCGTCGACCTGGTGACCGGTGAGGCAGGGCAGAAGATCTTGCGCGCGGCCGGCTTCGGTAAGCCCTGATTCGTGCGGGTCTACCGGCGCACCGAGCTGCCGGGCTGGGTGTATGTCCCCGCCGCGATCGGCGTCGCGTTCGTCGCGCTGCCGCTGGCGGCGATCGCGGTCAGAGTCGACTGGCCACGTTTCTGGTCGCTGATCAGCAGCTCCTCCTCGATGACCGCGCTGCTGTTGAGCCTCAAGACCGCCGGTGCGAGCACCGTGCTGTGCGTACTGCTGGGGGTGCCGATGGCACTGGTGCTGGCGCGCAGCAGGCGGCGGGTGGTGCGGTTGTTGCGGCCGTTGGTGCTGCTGCCGTTGGTGCTGCCGCCGGTGGTGGGCGGCATCGCCCTGCTGTATGCGTTCGGTCGGATCGGCCTGCTCGGGCGTTACCTGGACGCCGCCGGCATCCATATCGCCTTCACCACCGCCGCCGTGGTGCTGGCGCAGACGTTCGTCTCGTTGCCGTTTCTGGTGATCGCGTTGGAGGGCGCAGCCCGCACCGCCGGTGCTGACTACGAACTGGTGGCGGCGACGCTGGGGGCGCGACCCAGCACGGTCTGGTGGCGGGTGACGCTGCCGCTGCTGATGCCGGGCATGATCTCGGGTGCGGTGCTGGCGTTCGCCCGCTCGCTGGGGGAGTTCGGCGCGACGCTGACGTTCGCCGGCTCCCGCGAAGGTGTCACCAGGACACTGCCGCTGGCGATCTACCTGCAGCGGGTGACCGACGCCGACGCCGCGGCGGCGATGTCGCTGCTGTTGGTGGCGGTGGCGGCGGTAGTGGTGTTGGGGCTGGGTACACGCCGGCTTGCCGGCGTCGGGTGGGTGCGGTGAGCGACGGGCTGCAACTGCACGCCGCGGTGGCCGACCGCGGCCTCGATGTGCGGTTCAGCGTCGCCGCCGGCGAGGTTCTGGCGGTTCTGGGCCCCAACGGCGCCGGCAAATCCACCCTGCTGCATGTGATCGCCGGCCTGCTGCGCCCCGACACGGGTCTGGTGCGCCTCGGGGAGCGGGTGCTGACCGACACCGCGGCCGGGGTCGATCTCGCAACCCAGCACCGCCGCGTCGGTCTGCTGCTGCAGGATCCGTTGCTGTTCCCGCACCTGAACGTCGCCGCCAACGTGGCGTTCGGACCGGACAGTCGGCGCCGTCGCTTCCGTGCCGGCCGCGCGGGTGGCCGGGCCGACGCGCAGCGCTGGTTGGATGCGGTGGGCGCCGGTGAATTGGCCGACCGCAAACCGCGCCGGCTCTCCGGTGGCCAGGCGCAGCGGGTCGCGATCGCCCGCGCCCTGGCTGCCGAACCCGAGGTGTTGCTGCTGGACGAACCGCTAGCCGGGCTCGATGTGGGCGCGGCGGCCGCGGTGCGCACCGTGCTGCGTGGTGTGGTGGCCGACGGCCGACGCACCACGGTGCTGGTCACCCACGACCTGCTCGACGTGTTCGCGTTGGCCGACCGGGTGCTGGTGCTCGAGTCTGGCCGGATCGCCGAGATCGGTCCCACGGCAGAGGTGTTGGCCGCGCCACGCAGCCGATTCGGAGCGCGTATCGCCGGATTCAACCTGGTCAGTGGTGTGATTGGCGCCGATGGGGCCCTGCACACATCGTGGGGGGAGCGGTGGCGGGGGACTGTGGACGGCGGGCTTGCCGCGGGCCAGACCGCGGTGGCGGTTTTCACGCCGCAGACGGTGGTGGTGCATCACGAAGCCTTGCACGGCAGCCCGCGCAACCAGGTGACGGTGACCGTCGCCGGACTCGACGCCCGCGGTGCCGCGATCCAGGTGCGCGGTGCCGATCAGCCGGACGGGGCACCGGGGCTGGCGGCCGACATCACCGCAGAGGCCGCCGCCGAACTCCGGCTGGCACCGGGAGAGCAGGTCTGGTTCGGTGTCAAGGCCCAGGAAGTGCGGCTGCATCCGGCGGCGGCGCACCGATGATGCGCGGTGGTGGCGGTGGAATCCGACACACCGCAAACGCGTCGTACTTGCGTCCCGGTGGTAACCCGGTAGGTTTGCCTGCCATGGAACAGGTGGACCTAACCGCAACGGCCCACAGGGGCATCTGGGCGGCGACGCTGGCGGCCGCGATAGCCGGTGCGCTGGCCCTCGGAGTCTCGGCGCCGGCGAGTGCGGACCCGCCGCCGCCTCCACCGTCGGTCACCGCCGACGCCCCGCCGGCGGCCGACCCGAACGCCCCGCCGCCACCCCCGGAGTTGGGTCGGGTCGACGACACCGTCGGCGGGTTCAGCTACGTGCTGCCGGCCGATTGGGTGGAGTCGGACACCAGCCACCTCGAATACGGTTCGGCATTGCTGAGCAAGAAAACCGGCGAACCGGCGCTGCCGGGCCAGCCGGCGCCGGTCGCCAATGACACCAGGATCGTGCTGGGCAAACTCGATAAGCGGCTCTACGCCAGCGCCGAGGCCGACAGTGCCAAAGCCGCGGCGCGGCTCGGCTCGGACATGGGCGAGTTCTTCATGCCCTATCCCGGGACCCGCGGCGGCCAGGAGTCCATTCCGCTGGATGGCGGCGGGCTGACCGGAAGTGCGGCGTACTACGAGGTCACGTTCACCGACCCGGCCAAAGCAGCCGGCCAGGTCTGGAGCGGTGTGATCGGCGTGCCACCGGCCAACGGTGCCACCGGCGCTGCGAGCGAGCGCTGGTTCGTCGTGTGGTTGGGGACCGTCAACAACCCGGTAGACAGGGCTGCGGCAAAGATCCTGACCGAATCCATCCGCCCGCTGCCCCCGCCGCCGCCGGGAGAGGTGCCCCCGCCGCCGCCGCCGGGAGAGGCGCCAGCGCCGCCACCCGGACCGGTCCCCCCGGAATCGCCGGCACCTTCGCCGGCGCCGGAGTCACCGCCCACCCAGCCGCCGACGGCGGCAACGTAACCACAGGCTGATGCAATCGGCGTCGCATCGTTATCCGGTGTCGTTACGCTGATTCGGATAACCGATTCACGGACCGTGAGGAGTTCTTCATGGGAATTTTGGCTGACAGCCAACTGGCTGCGACACTGTCCACCCCGACCGCCGTCAGCTGGCTGGCTTACATCGTCATCGGCGGCATCGCCGGCTGGCTGGCGGGCAAGGTCATCAAGGGCGGTAGCTCGGGCATCCTGCTCAACGTCGTGATCGGCGTCATCGGCGGGTTCATCGGCGGGATGCTGCTCGGCTGGCTCGGTGTCGACGTCGAGCACGGCCGCAAGTGGTTCACGTTCTTCGTCTCGCTGGGCGGTGCCATCGTCTTGCTGTGGATCGTCGGGCTCGTCCGAAGGCGGTAACCCGCGATCCGGTGCGTCGCACCGCAGCCAGGTGATACCCGGCCACGAGGTGGTCACGGCTGGGACGGCGACGGTGGCTACGCCGAGTTCGCCACGGTGCCGGCGGCGTTCACCCACCACCTGCCCGGCGGCTACAGCGATAGCGAACTGGCGCCGCTGCTGGTGTGACCACTCAGCCGGATAGGTGCCACACCAGCGCCGCAGCCAGCGCGCCCACCCCGTTCAACGACCAGTGCAGCGCGATAGGCGCGAGCAGGCTGCCGCTGCGGCGGCGTAGCCAGCTGAACACGAAACCGGCCGCCCCGGTGGCGATCACCGCTAGCGTCACTCCGATCAGCATCCCAATGAACCCGCCGCCGAACAGCCGGGTGAAACCGACGTTGCTGCTGGTCAAGCCAAGTGACGTGGCGATGTGCCACAGGCCGAACAGCAGGGAACCGGCCGCGGTGACACCGCGAAATCCCCAGGCCCGGTTCAACGCACCGTGCAGTGCCCCGCGGAACGCCAGTTCCTCGGGAATGACGGTTTGCAACGGGATGATCAGCATCGACGCGACCAGGGCGCCCGAGATCGTGACGTAGTGGTTGTTCAGGAACATCGGCCGGGTAAAAGGCAGCAGGACACCGGCGGCGACAACCGATACCACCACCAGCACCGCGGCCAGGGCGTAGCCGGCACCGGACTTCCACTGGGCGCGGCCCAAGCCGAGCTCCGCCCAGCTCAAGCCGTTGCACCGGACCAGGACCACCAGGCCGACAGCGGCGATCGGAACCGTGCCGATGCCCGCCCACGGCGTGGTGAAATGCGCGATCAGGTTGGTCAGCGCCAACACGACCACGACGACGGCCACGTCGGCGTAGGCGCGGAAATGGTTCAGCGCGGCGAGCTGTGACACCAGTGGGTCCTGCCCCCCGACCACCGCGCACTCGTGACCAGACATTGAGCTGGAAGTCTACCCGCGGCCGCGGTGGGGTGTCCGCTCGTCGGCCGACGACTCAGTGGTGCTCGTGGTTTTCGCAGAGGACCCGTGCCGGGTCACCTGTCGCCGTGTTCTGGCTGACCACCTTGCCGTTGACCTTGATCGTGCACGTGATGGCCCCCGGACCGACACCCTGGGCGCTCAGGAGGTGCGTGGCGGAGCTAGCGTTGCCGATAGTCAACTGCACCGACCAGGGCAGTGGGACGTTGGTGGCGTGTCCCTGGCCGTTGTTGCCCTGGTAGGTGACATAGCCGGCGGCACCGACGCCGGTCAGCTCGTAGCGGACCGTCGCGTCGCTGACACCCGGTGCGGCACCGGCGGCCGGGATGCCCCAGAGGCAGGCCGACCCGATGGCTGTGCCGAGCAACAACGACAGGGCTCGCCGGTTCGGCGAGGGTTGACCAATCATGGCGGTAACTGTATTCGCCCGGTGCCGATCGTGCGGGTGTTCCCCCCACTACGCTTTGTGTCGTGCGGGGCGACGGCGAGGTCGACGATCGACAACTGCTGACGCCACTGCGAGTGCTCGAGCTGGGTGACGGTGCCGCCGATGCGGTGACTCGACTGCTCGCCGACCTCGGTGCCGACGTGCTCAAGGTGGAACCGCCCGGCGGCTGCGCGTCTCGTGTCGAGCCGCCGCTGCTGGGTGGTGCGGGCATTGCGTTCGCGTTGCACAATGCCAACAAGCGCAGCGTGGTGCTGGACCGAGACGATGAAACCGACCGGCGACGGTTCGTCGAACTGGCCGGCACCGCCGACATCGTCGTCGACAGTGGCGTGCCGGGGGGTGCCGCCGGTTACGGAATGTCATGCGCGGACCTGGCCGACCGCTTCGGGCATCTGGTGACGATGTCGATCACCGATTTCGGCTCCGTCGGCCCGCGGGCGTCGTGGCGTGCCACCGACGCGGTGCTCTACGCGCTCTCGGGTGCGCTGTCGCGCTCCGGACCGACTACCGGCACCCCGGTACTGCCGCCCGACGGGATTGCTTCGGCGACCGCCGCGGTGCAGGCAGCCTGGGCGGTGTTGGTCGCCTACTACAACCGACTGCGTTGCGGGACGGGCGATTACATCGATTTTTCCCGGTTCGACGCGGTCGTGACCGTGCTGGATCCGATCTTCGGCGCGCAGGGTCAGGTGGCTGCGGCCCGCCGCGGGCCGAGTCGGTGGCGCGGCCGGCCGCGCAAACAGGATGCCTACCCGATCTACCCGTGCCGGGACGGCTACGTCCGGCTCTGCGTGATGGCACCGCGGCAGTGGCGCGGCCTGCGGGCGTGGCTGGGTGAGCCGGACGCATTCGCGGACCCGAAGTACGAGGTGATCGGGGAGCGGTTCGCCGCCTGGCCCCAGATCAGCGTGGGTGTCACCGAGCTGTTCGCGGATCGGGCGATGGTTGACTTGGTCGCCGCCGGGCAGGCGCACGGGGTGCCGATCGCGGCCGTGCTCGACCCGGAACAGGTGTTGACCAGCGACCACTTCGTTGCGGCGGGCGCCGTCACCGACGCTGAGCTGACTCCCGGGGTGTCCGCCCGCATACCGGTCGGCTACTACGTGGTCAACGGCCGACGCTCCGGGTTTCGCGCCCCGGCTCCGGTGGTCGGCGATACCGGCGCCGGTTGGCGGTCGGGTGCGCTCGTCGCGCCGGTGCCGTCGGCCGCCACCGGTGCGCGGCCGTTCGAGGGACTGCGCATCGTTGACCTCGGAATCATCGTCGCCGGCGGCGAGGCCAGCCGGCTCTTCGGCGATCTGGGTGCCGAGATCATCAAGGTGGAGAGTGCTGCCCACCCTGACGGGCTGCGGCAGACCCGCGCCGGATCGGCGATGAGCGAGTCGTTCGCGTGGACGCACCGCAACAACCTCGGCTTCGGCCTGGAGTTGCGCACCGCGGCCGGTAAAGAGGTCTTCGGCCGGCTGGCCGGCGCCGCCGACGCGGTGTTCGCCAACTTCAAGCCCGGAACACTTGCCGCCCTGGGGTTGTCCTACGAAGAGCTGCAGGTGCTCAACCCGCGGCTGGTGCTGGCCGAAAGCAGTGCGTTCGGCGAAGTCGGTCCGTGGAGTGCCCGGATGGGATACGGACCGCTGGTGCGGGCCACCACCGGGGTCACCAGGCTGTGGACGTCGCCGGACACCGTCGGCGATGCGGACCGGCACTCGTTCTACGACGCGACCACGGTCTTTCCCGACCACGTGGTCGGCCGGATCACCGCCATCGGCGCGCTGGCTGCGTTGATCCACCGCGACCGGGCCGGCACCGGAGCGCACGTCCACGTCTCGCAGGCCGAGGCGGCGGTCAACCAGCTCGACACCCGCTACGTCGCCGAGGCCGCCGGCGTCGCCGTCGAATCCGGCACCGCTGCCCACCTGGTGTGCCCATGTGCCGGTGACGATGAATGGTGCGTGATCTCGATCCGCAACGACATCGACTGGCGCCGGGCCGCAACGGCTTTCGGCATTCCGGAGCTCGCCGAAGGTACGCGCTTTACGGCTGGGACGTCCCGGGACGGGCACCGCGGCGAGTTGGCGGAGGCACTGGCGTGCTGCACCCGTACCCGCACCCCGGATCAGGTTGGCGAACTGCTGCAGGCGGCCGGGGTGCCGGCCGGAAAGATGAATCGGCCGCCCGACATCGCAGAGGATCCGCAGCTGGCACTCCGGAACGTGTTCAGTGACATGACGCACCCATTGATCGGCCACCCGCTGCCGGCTGAGACCGGGCCCGCACCGTTCCGCAACATCCCGGTGGCGCCGCAGCGGCCGGCGCCGCTACCCGGCCAGGACACCCGCGAGGTCTGCCGCGCAGTGCTGGCGATGGACCCTGCCGAAGCCGAACGGTTGATCGACGACGGCGTGCTGTTCGTCACCGGCGGTTAGTCTTACGCCCATGCCAGTCGACCCCCGGACACCGGTGCTGATCGGTTACGGACAGGTCAACCAGCGCGAAGAGATGCCGACCCGGGAAAACACCCTGGAGCCGGTTGATTTGATGGCCGCGGCGGCTCGGCAGGCCGCGGATGCGCGGGTGTTGCGTGCGGTCGACAACGTTTGGGTCGTCAACCTGTTCTCGGCCCAATACCGTGACCCCGGTCGACTGCTCGGGCAGCGAATCGGAGCGGATAACCCTGCCACTCGCTACAGCAGCCTCGGTGGCAATGTGCCGCAGTCGCTGGTCAGTGCGGCCTGCCTGGACATCTGGCATGGACGGGCCGGTGTGGTGCTGCTGGCCGGCGGAGAGACCTGGCACACCCGAACCAGATTGCGGGCCAACGGCGGCAGACTCGGGTGGACCCACCAGGACGAGTCGGTGCCGTTGGCCGAACCGATCGGAGCCGACGTGCCGTTGGCCGGCGAAGCCGAGGAGAGAATACGGCTGGACCGGCCGGCTTACGTCTACCCACTGTTTGAGCAGGCCTTGCGGATTGCCGGGGGAGAGTCGATCCCCGATCACCGTCGGCGCATCGGCGAACTGTGGGCGCGGTTCAACGCGGTTGCGGTCGGTAATCCGCACGCCTGGATCCGCGAATCGGTGAGCGCCGAGGAGATTTGGCAGGTGGGGCCGAAGAACCGCATGATCAGCTGGCCCTACACGAAGTTGCTGAACTCCAACAACATGGTTGACCAGGCTGCGAGCCTGGTACTGACCTCGGTTGGCACCGCCACCGATCTGGGGGTTCCGACCGAACGCTGGGTTTACCCGCAGGCCGGCACCGACGCTCACGACACCTACGCCGTCGCCGAGCGTGCCGAACTGTTCGGTTCTCCGGCCATCCGGATCGGGGGGGCACGCGCACTGGAGTTGGCCGGCATCGATGAGATCGCCGCGATGGACTATGTCGATCTGTATTCATGTTTTCCGTCGGCGGTCCAGGTCGCGGCGGCTGAACTCGGCCTGCCCACGGACGATCCGGATCGGCCGCTGACGGTGACCGGCGGGCTGACTTTTGCCGGCGGGCCGTGGAACAACTACGTCATGCACTCCATCGCGACCCTGGCGGAACTGTTGGTCGCCCACCCGGGTCGGCGAGGTCTGATCAGCGCCAACGGCGGATACCTGACGAAACACAGCTTCGGGGTGTACGGCACCGAACCGCCACGGTCGGGATTCCGTTGGGAAGACGTGCAACCGATCGTCGACCGGGAACCGACCCGACCAGCGGCGGTCCGGTGGTGCGGGTGCGGCAGCGTGGAATCCTGGACGACGCCGTTCGACCGGGATGGCCGGCCGGAGAAGGTTTTCGTGGCCGTTCGCACACCGGACGGGTCACGGACGTTGGCCCTGATCACCGATCCGGGTGTGGCTGAATCCAGCGTGCGCGAAGACATTGCCGGTGCGACGGTCGAGGTCCAAGCCGACGGCACCGCGACATTGCGGTAGTGAGCGCGGTCAGTCGGCCAGCCCACCGAGCGGCGTCTTGTCATCGGCCAACCGGTCCGGGTCCACCGGCGTCTGCGACTGGATCAGGGCTTTGATGTCGTCGAGCCCCTCCCAGATATTGACGTTCATGCCGGCCAGCACCCGGTTGTCGTTTCCGAGCCAGAAAGCGGTGAATTCGCGGCCGTCGACGTTGCCGCGGAACACCACCCGGTGGTACGTCGGGGCGTAGCCGACGTACTCCATGCCGAGGTCGTACTGATCGGTGAAAAAATAGGGCAGCTCGGCGTATTCGCCCGGGTTACCCAGCATGCCGGCCACTGCCACCGCGGGCTGTTTGAGCGCGTTCGCCCAGTGCTCGGTACGGACCCGGATGCCCAGCAGCGGATGTTCGGCCGCCGCGATGTCGCCCACCGCGTAGATGTCGGGATCACTGCTGCGCAGGGTTGCATCGACCAACACTCCACCGCCACCGGTGGCGAGCCCGGCCGCTTCGGCTAGCTCGATGTTGGGCTGCGCACCGACGGCGACCAATACGGCGTCTGCGCTGATCTGCGATCCGTCGCCCAGTCGCAAGCCGGTGGCTGCGCCGTCGGCGGTGGTGATTTCAGCGACGGTGGACCCCAATCGCAGGTCGACCCCGTGCTCGCGGTGCAGCTTCGCGAAAACCTCGCCGACCTCTGCGCCCAGCGAGGCTAGCAGCGGCAGCTCGGCGGACTCGACGACGGTGACGTTCACGCCGCGCTGCCGGGCACTGGCGGTGACCTCAAGGCCGATCCACCCGGCGCCCACCACCGCCAGTGAAGAGCCTTCGGTGAATGCTGAGTCCAGTTGCGCGGCATCGTCGATCGTCCGCAAGTAGTGCACCCGGTCGGCGTCGGCGCCGGGGATGGGCACGTGGCGCGACCGCGAACCGGTGGCCAGCAGCAGCTTGTCGTAGTGCACGCTGACGCCGCCGGCGAGACCAACGGTGTGCCCGGACGGGTCGATCGACACCGCGGGGGTGCTCAGTCGGAGATCGACATTGTGTTCGCGGTACCAATCGGCGGAGGCCACGGTGAAATCGCTCAGCGTTTTCTTGCCCGCCAGGAATTCCTTGGACAACGGCGGCCGCTCGTAGGGCAGTTCGCGCTCTTCGGCAATCAGCACAATATTGCCGTCGAAGTTGTTGTCGCGCAGCGCCTCTGCTGCCTTGGCGCCCGCGAGGCCGCCGCCGACGATAACGAATGTAGTCGATTCTGACACGATTGCTCTTCCGTTCTGTGGTGCGGGCATGCTGCGGTGTGGGTACCCGAGCCGGACGCCACCGAAACGGGATCGCAGCGGCGCTGATGTCGACCACCACCCTACCCGGAGCAACCGCACGGTTAGGTTTGTTGTCCGGTCACTTGGGCGCGTGGATCGTCGATGTCAGGACCTGCGGGCCCGGTATCGGCGATGACGCCAGCCGCATCGCCGACAGATCGGTAACCGGAGTGACGATTACCCCGGCGCTCTAAACCGGAGGTTGCCGGGGAACCAACCGCTGCAGTTGGGTCACGTGCCGCGGTGATAGCTCTTCCAGGCAGCTGACACCGAGCAACCTCATGGTGCGGGTGATCTGCTCCGACAGGATCTCGATAGCACGGTTGACGCCGGCCTCACCGCCGGCCATCAGACCGTAGAGGTAAGCCCGCCCAATCAGCGTGCACCGCGCGCCCAACGCGATCGCGGCGACGATATCGGCGCCAGACATGATCCCGGTGTCGATCAGAATCTCGGTGTCGTTACCCAGTTCACGAGTCACGGTGGGCAGCAGGTGGAACGGCACCGGGGCCCGGTCGAGTTGGCGGCCGCCGTGATTGGACAACACGATGCCGTCGACGCCGAGATCGACGACCGCGCGGGCATCTTCGAGGGTCTGAATCCCCTTGACGACGAACCTGCCCGGCCACTGGGCCTTGACCCAGGCCAGGTCGTCGAAGGTGATACTGGGGTCGAACATGGTGTCCATGTACTCGGCGACGGTGCCCGTCCAGCGATCCAGCGAGGCGAACGCCAGCGGTTCGGTGGTAAGCAGGTTGAACCACCAGGCCGGGTGGGGGATGGTGTCCAACACGGTGCGCAGTGTCAGCGCGGGCGGGATCGCCATCCCGTTGCGGGTGTCGCGCAGCCGTGCCCCGGCGACCGGGCAGTCCACCGTGGCCAGCAGGGTGTCGAATCCGGCGTCGGCTGCGCGGCGCAACAGCGCCATCGAGCGGTCCCGGTCCCGCCACATGTACAGCTGAAACCATTTGCGGCCGTGCGGAACAGCGGACGTCACGTCTTCGATCGAAGCGGTGCCCAAGGTGGACAGCGAGAACGGGATTCCGGCTTGCGCCGCGGCGCGGGCACCGGCGATCTCGCCCTCGGTCTGCATCAGCCGGGTGAAGCCGGTCGGGGCGATCCCGAACGGCAGCGCAACCGGCCCGCCGAGGACGTCCCAGCCGGTGCGCACGTCGGTGACGTCGCGCAGTATCGCCGGGTGGAATTCGATGTCGCGAAACGACTGCCGGGCCCTGCCGATCGAAAGCTCGTCCTCGGCGGCGCCGTCGGTGTAGTCGAACGCCGCCTTCGGGGTGCGC
>JBDTKT010000146.1:0-4037 GCA_039935195.1 Mycobacterium sp. | reverse complement strand
CATCGTCGAGATATTGCGCCACCGCGTCGCGCACCCCAGTCGCACGCTGTTGAGCCGGGGCGCCTGACCCGCCCGGCTCACACCGGACGTTTGCGCCCCAGCCGCATCGGGGCGACGGTGCCCGGCGCCAGCCTGCGTGCCGAGACCAGAAACGCGGTGTGGCCGCGCATGCTGTGCTGCGGCCGCACTGCCAGCCCGACCACGTCCCAGCCGCGCTGCAGCGTCTCCCAGGCCCGCGGCTCAGTCCAACACCGCCGCTCGCGCAACGCCTCGACCACCTGCGACAGTTGCGTGACGGTCGCGACGTAGACGATCAACACGCCGCCGGGGATCAGCACCCGCGAAACGGCGTCGAGCACCTCCCAGGGCGCCAGCATGTCCAGCACCACCCGATCGATCGAGCCGTCGGGCAGGTCGGTGTCGGCGAC
This sequence comes from Mycobacterium sp., assembly GCA_039935195.1. Taxonomy (GTDB): domain Bacteria; phylum Actinomycetota; class Actinomycetes; order Mycobacteriales; family Mycobacteriaceae; genus Mycobacterium. The sequence goes on along the minus strand of JBDTKT010000146.1, from coordinate 3,609 downwards.
GTCACCCATCACCAGCTGCCAGTTCGACGGCAGGCACCCGAGGAAGGTCTCGACGTTGCGCCGGGCGTGGACGGCGTGATCGTCGCGCACCTCGTAGGAGATCACCTGCCCGTCCGGCCCGATCGCGCGCAGCAGCGAAAGCGTCAGCGCACCCGACCCGGCGCCGGCCTCCAACACGCGGGCTCCGGGGAAGATGTCGCCCTCGTGGATGATCTGGGCGGCGTCTTTGGGGTAGATCACCTGCGCGCCACGCGGCATCGACATCACATAGTCAGCCAACAACGGCCGCAACACCAGGAACGGATCCCCATTGACGGACTTGACCACGCTGCCCTCCGGCAGTCCGACCAGCGCGTCGTGGGGGATCGCGCCGCGGTGGGTGTGAAACTGCGCACCCGCGGTCAGCATCACCGTGTAACGCCGCCCTTTGGCGTCGGTGAGCTGAATACGATCGCCCACCTGAAACACTCCGGTCGCTGCCACAACCGTCTAGCCTGCCAGCAGACGCGCCGGCAACCACCGGTGGGGTTTGTCGGGCCGCCCTCGTAGGCTGCCGATATGAGCGCCGAGCCTGCGAACCGGCGGCGTCCTGCACTGTCGCCGTCACGGGCCGCTGATTTCAAACATTGCCCGTTGCTGTACCGCTTCCGGGCCATCGACCGCCTGCCGGAGCCTTCGTCGGCGGCGCAGCTGCGCGGTTCGGTGGTGCACGCCGCCCTGGAGCGGCTCTATGCGCTGCCCGCCCCGCAGCGCAGCCCCGAAGCCGCTCAAGCACTGGTGGCCCCGGCTTGGGACCGACTGGTCGCCGCCGAACCCGACCTGGACACCGAACTGGACCCCGACCAGCGGGACCAACTGCTGGCCGAAGCCGGCGCACTACTGTCCGGCTACTTCCGGCTGGAGGATCCACGTCGGTTCGACCCGCAAAGCTGCGAGCAGCGCATAGAGGTAGAACTGGCCGACGGCACCCTGCTCCGCGGGTTCGTCGACCGGATAGACGTCGCACCGACCGGGGAGATGCGGGTGGTCGACTACAAGACCGGCAGGTCGCCGGCGGCCACGCGCGCGCCGGCCGAGCTCGCCGCGCTCGCCGAGATCAAAGCCCTGTTCCAGATGAAGTTCTACGCGGTGGCACTGCTGCGGTCCCGCGGTGTGCTGCCGGTGCGGCTGCGGCTGATCTACCTGGCCGACGGTGAGCTGCTCGACTACTCCCCCGACCACGCCGAGCTGCTGCGTTTCGAGAAGGTACTGATGGCTATCTGGCGGGCAATCCAATCTGCCGGTGCGACAGGTGATTTCCGCCCCAGTCCGTCCCGGCTGTGTGACTGGTGTGCGCACCGCACGCGGTGTCCGGCGTTCGGCGGCACCCCGCCGCCGTACCCCGGCTGGCCGGGGAGCCCGCCGGCATGACCGGCTGCTATTACCACCGGGTGGACACCGGCGGCCACGACGGCGTTTTCGACTCCACCGCACTCACCCACAGCAACTGGGGGCCCGATCTGCAGCACGGATCGCCCCCGCTGGCGCTGCTCACCCGGTCAGTCGAAGACCTGATCGCCGGCTCAGGGCTGCGGATCGCCCGGCTCAGCCTCGACATCCTCAGCGCCATACCGGTGACCCGGGTGCGGGTGCAGTCCCGGGTGCAGCGGCCGGGCCGGCGCATCGCGCTGCTGGCAGCCCAGATGCGCGCCGACGGCGACGACCGACCGGTGGCGCAGTTGAGCGCGTGGGCGCTGGCCACCGGCGACACCCGCAGCGTCGCCTCCGACCGGCACCCCCCGTTGGCCAATGGCCCGCTGCGGCCGCCCCCGGCCTGGCACGCAACAGCCAGTGGGTACCTCGAATCGGTCCAATGGCGCAACCAGCAGCCCGACGACGACGACATTGCGGTGTCCTGGCTGAGTCCACTGGTTCATCTCGTCGACACCGATGAGACGACGCCGCTGCAGCGGTTGGCGATGGTGGTCGACTCGGCCAATGGGGTGGGCGCAGCACTGGACATGAACGAGTTCACCTTCATGAACACCGACACCGTCGTACACCTGCACCGCTCCCCGAGCGGCGCGGATTTCGGGCTGCGGGCCCGGGCATCGATCGGGCCGGACGGCATCGGGGTGACCACCGCGGAGATCTTCGACCACACCGGGTTCATCGGAACGTCTGCACAGACGCTGCTGGTGCAGCGGCGCTAGCCCGGCCGGGCTAAGGCTGCCTGCGCCAGGCCGCCTCAGACCACCGCGGTGATCGCGGCGATCGCAAATCCGCCCAGCACCGCAACGCTGTCTTCGAGCAGCGCGATCGGCAGGTCGCGGCCGCCGATGGCGGCCACCAGGCGTCGCCGCAGCGCGGCCCCGCCGACGGCGCCCAGCACCGCACCGACCATGCCGGCGCCGAGCGCCCCCCAGGTGAAGCCCCACGCGGTGCCAATCACCGCACCGGCGAACGCGCCCAGCACGATCCGGGCCAGGAACTGCACCGCGTTGGTGCGGTCCGGGGTGCGCGGCAACAGGTCAGTGACCAACTCGACGACGGCAAGGACGGTGAGTACGGCGACGGTCACCGGACGGCCCAACCACTCCGCCCAGGTACCGTCCATATTGATCCAGTGCAGCATCGCCGCCCAGGCGACAACGGCCGGCGCAGTCAATGCCCGCAGGCCGGCGACGACGCCGATCAACAGGGCGAGCGCCAGCACGATAAGTTGCGTCACCACCGGACGCTAACACGGCGCCAACTGCGCTACCCGCAGTAGTCAAAACCGGCAGAACCGGATGTCCGACGCGAGGATGGCCTTGGCGCCGATGGCGGCTAGGGCGTCCATAATCTCGTTGACACCCCGTCGCGGAACCAGCGCACGGACCGCCGCCCAGTCCGGGTCGGCGAGCGGGGCGATGGTAGGCGACTCCAGTCCGGGGGTGATCACGCCGGCCCGGTCGAGCACCGAACGGGGACAGTTGTAGTCCAGCATCAGGTACTGCTGGCCGAAGACCACGCCGCGTACCCGGGCCGCCAGTTGGTCACGCGCGGCTGCGGTCTCGGCGCTGCGGCCGTTGGCCGCGACACCTTCGATCAGCACCGCCTCCGAGTCACACAGCGAATCCCCGAAGGCCACCAGTCCGTGCTGGCGCAGAGTGCGGCCGGAGCCCACCACGTCGGCGACGACGTCGGCCAGCCCGAGCTGAACCGAGATCTCCACCGCGCCGTCCAGTCGGATCACCGTCGCCTCGACGCCCTGACCCGCCAAGTCCGCCCGGACCAGGTTGGGGTAGGCGGTCGCGATGCGCTTCCCGGCCAAATCCGCCGTGGTCCACTCGCGGCCCGTCGGAGCGGCGTACCGGAAGCTCGACGAGCCGAACCCCAACGCCAACCGCTCTCGCACCGGCGCCTCGGACTCTAGCGCCAAGTCCCGTCCGGTTACCCCGAAGTCGAGTTCTCCCGAACCCACGTAGATGGCGATGTCCTTGGGCCGCAGAAAGAAGAATTCGACCTTGTTCGCCGGGTCGATGACGGTCAGGTCCTTGGCGTCGGTGCGGCTGCGGTAACCGGCCTCCTCCAGGATCACGGCGGCGGACTCACTCAACGCCCCCTTGTTGGGGACCGCGACACGCA
>JBDTKT010000145.1:0-16195 GCA_039935195.1 Mycobacterium sp. | reverse complement strand
CCAACACCAGCAGCGCGACCGCGCCGATCGGCACCCACCCGGGATAGAAGGTCAGCAGCACCGAGATCCCGAAGACCACGATCAGTTTGGTGCCGGCCCAAAGCCGGTGCACGGCGGAGGTGCCCGGGACCGGCCGCAGTAGCACCACCGGGCGCGGCACCCGGCCAGCCGCGACGGTGTCGGTCTCAGCGTCGGTCTCAGCGTCGGTCTCGGGCAAGGTCATGGCGCACCTCCGGCGGTTGTCGACGCCGGCACCAGCACGCCGGCACGCAGGTGCAGGGTCTTCGAGCAGAGCCCCTCCAGCCCGACGAAGTCGTGGGAGATAACCACCACCGTCAGGCCGGTGTCGCGGCGCAGGTCTTCGAGCAGTCGCAGCAGACCGCGACGGCTGACGGCGTCCAGTCCGGCGAGCGGCTCGTCGAGAATCAACGCTCGCGGGGAACGCGCCAGCAGTCCGGCCAGCACCACCCGGCGCATCTGGCCGCCGCTGAGTTGGTCGATGCGGCGTTTCGCCAGCGCCGGATCCAGGCCGACAAGTGTCAACGCGGCCGCCACCCGGGCGTGGTCGGCCACGGAGAACCCGGCCGCACCCGCGACATCCGACCCGACGTGGCTGCGCATCAGCTGCAGCCGGGCCGCCTGGAACGACAGGGCCACCGCGCCGACCTGTTCGTGGACGGGCCGCCCGGCGAGCAGGCAGCTGCCGGTCGTCGGGACGGTCAGCCCGGCCATCAACCACGCCAACGTCGACTTGCCCGAGCCGTTGCCGCCGTGGATCAGCAGACCGTCACCCTCCTCGACGGTGCAGGTGATGTCGCGCAGCGCGGTCTTGGCCCACGGGGTGCCGCTGTTGTACTCGTGGCCGACGCCGCGTAATTCGAGCACCGGCCGACGAAAACCCGCACCGTCGACGGTGGACTCGACCGGCGCGAGGAGAACATCGGCGGTCTCGACCATCTCGGTGTTGTCGCGTGAGCCGCTGAGGTTGATCGTGCGGTCGGCGGTGCCGGCCTCTTCGTTGTAGTGGGTGATGTGGACCAGCGAGGTGCGGTGCCTCCCCGTCAACCCGGAGAGCACCCGCAGCAGAACTTCGCGGCCCTGCGGGTCGACCATGCTGGTGACCTCATCCGCGATCAGCAATGCCGGTTCGCGGGCCAGCGCCGCGGCTACCGCCAGCCGCTGCAACTCGCCCCCGGACAACCCGCCGGTGTCGCGCTCGGCGAAGCCCTCCAGACCTACCTCTGCCAGCAACCGGTCGATGTCGGTGGTGGTGCCCGGCGGCAGCCCCCACACCACGTCGTCGGCGACCCGGGTGCCCAGCACCTGACTTTCCGGGTGTTGCAGCACAACCGCGGTGCCGCCCAGCCGACCCAGACCCACCGCGCCGGGGCGGTCGACGGTGCCCGCCGCTGGCTTGCGACCGGCCAGGATCAACATCAGGGTCGTTTTGCCGGAGCCGTTGGCGCCGGTGACCGCGACGTGTTCACCGGCCTGCACGTCAAGACTGACCGGGCCCAGCGCATCCTGCTCGGTGTGCGGGTAGCGGAAGCGCACGTCGGTCAGCCGGACCGGGACCGGCGCAACCGGCCCGACGTCGGCGTCGGCGTCGAGTTTGTGTACATCGGGCACGCCGTGCAGTCGGTTGAGCACCCGCGACAGCGCCCACCAGCCGATCAGCGAGACGCTCATGATGCTGACCACGGTGTTGCCCAGGATCAGCCACTGCCAGTAGTGCAGTGCCGCCGCGAGCACACCGTTCATGTCACCGGAGGCACGCTCTAGTTGTGGCACCCGGGCCATGGCCGCCGCGATCCCGTTCACGTTGGCGGTGATCGCGGCGAAGATCAGATGCCGAAGCCGCGACAGCACCGTCAACGCCAGCACCGCGACGGCGCCGAAGACGACGCCCGCGACGAACGAGGCGGCAATGACGGTCGGCAGCCCCCGGCGACGACGTTTGATGATGCCGGTCAGTCCGCCGATGTAGGCGCAGTTGATGACGGTCATAAAGCCACCGACACCGGCGATCAGGAACGCGATGGTCCCGGCGGCCACGGTGGCGGCGATCAGCACCCGCAGCCGGTACCGGTAGGCGAGCAGGCCCATCGGCACCGTGCCCAGCATTGCCAGGACGCCCGCGAAGGGGACGACCACCGCGATGATCGCGGTTGCCGCGCACAGCGCGGCCATCACCGCGGCCTGCGCTATTTCGACGGGGTGCAACGACCGAGTCCGCGTCTGTGGACTCACCGCTCCGGTCGTGCTCACTTGATCGATTCTGCCAGTCCAACGAAACGGTCCCCGCCACCCGCCACACCGGTGTCGCGGTGAAACACGCACCGGTTGATTTACTTAGTGAATCTATGAAATACTGGCGTCATGATCACCCCCTCCGCCGCGGGCTCCGACACCGTTGCCGGCACGACCAGCTCGGGGGCGCAGGCCAGCCTCGGAGCCGACCTGCTCAGCGTGGTCGCCCGGCTCAACCGGCTGGCCACCCAACGGGTCGCACTGCCGATCCCGGGGGCGCAGGCCCGACTGCTGGCCACCATCGAGGACCTGCCCGAAGCACGCATCTCCGAGCTGGCCACAGTGGATCACTGTTCGCAGCCGACCATGACCACCCAGGTCCGGCGGCTGGAAGACGCCGGCTTGACCACCCGGACCCCCGATCCGCAGGATGCCCGCGCGGTGCTCATCCGGATCACCGAAAAAGGCGTGCACACCCTGGCCCAGGTCCGCCGGGACCGTGCCGCGGCGATCGACCCGGAACTGGCCCGCCTGGCCCCCGAAGACCACCGCGCGCTCGCCGATGCCGTCGAGGTTCTGCGCCGCTTCCTGGCCAACACCACTGGGGCGCGACCGCAGGGCCGCTCCAACGTGGCGGGCGGCTAAAGCAGTCGCAGCCTGCCCCGTTTCGGAATATGCTCGCAACGACAACGGCCCGAAGCGATACTCAGCCGACCTGCCCTGTCTCTGGGGGGAAGAACATCGTGACGGACCGATTGGCGCTGGTCACCTCGATCGCCGCGCAACTGATGGCCGCCACCCCGTCCACGGCGGCCGCGGTGAGCGAGCGGGTGCTCAACAAACTCACCGACGAACTCCACGTCGACGCCGCGTTCCTACGCCACAACGACCACGAGGTCAGGGCTTCGAGACTGGTTGCGGAATGGCCGCCGCGGACCGATCCGCCGACCCCCGACCCACTGGCAGTCATCGCGTTCACCACGGCCGATCCCGTCTTCGCCACGTGCGCGCACAGCAAAAAGGTGACCGTGATCCGGCCCGAGGCATCGGCCTCCGGTTATGTACACCAGATGGCGGCGCATCACCGCATTGAATCGCTGTCGGTGGCCACCGCACCGCTCATCTCAGGAACGGTGACCACCGGGATACTCGGCCTGGTCAAATTTCGCCGCCCCAAGTGGCGAACCGAGGAGCTCAATACCCTCGAGGCGATCGCGTACCTGTACGCGCAGTTCCAGGCCCGCGTTGCAGCTGAGGAGCGGCTGCGCTACCTGGCCGACCACGACGACCTGACCGGCCTTCACAATCGTCGGGCACTGGTCGCCCACCTCGCCGTTCGGCTCGCCCCGGGACAGCCCGGCCCCATCGCCGGCTTCTACATCGACCTCGACCGGCTCAAGCCGATCAACGACTACCTCGGTCACGCCGCGGGCGACTGGTTCATCCGGGACTTCGCCAAGCGGCTTCAGGCGTACGCCGGGAGCCGGAGCATGGTCGCAAGGATCGGCGGGGACGAATTCGTCGTGGTTCCGAATTCACCCATGCCGATGAGCACCGCGGAGGAATTCGCCGACCGACTCCAGTGCTCGCTGCGTGAGCGAGTAGAGGTCCAGGGCCACACCATCAACAGCACGGTGAGCGTGGGGGTGACGGTCGGATTTCCCGGCACCGATGGCGGTGCCGACCTGCTCCACCGCGCCGACGAGGCCGTCCTGGCGGCCAAGCGTGGCGGCGGTAACCAGACCGTCAGCTCCACCGACGACATGGCGCTGAAGAGCCTGTTCCGCAAAGACATCGAATTGCACCTTCAGGGGAAGATCGACGACGAATCGCTGCTGCTGTACTACCAGCCCGAGGTGGACCTGTGGAGCGGCGCGATCGTGGCGGTCGAGGCACTGGTCCGGTGGCGGCATCCGACCCGCGGGCTGCTACTACCGGGCTCGTTCATCGGCGTCGCCGAATCGGCCAATCTCGCCGGAGATCTGGGGCGATGGGTCCTGCGCAGAGCCTGCGCCGATTTCAGCCGGTGGCAGGCCAACGGGGTGGGGACGAACGCCGCAATGCGCGTCAACGTGTCCCCCGCCCAACTCGCCGCGCGCGGCTTCGTGCAGGACGTCGTCGACACCATCGACGAGTTCGGAATGCGTCCGGGCTCACTGTGCCTGGAAATCACCGAGCGGGCCCTGGTTCAGAACATCGAAGCCACCCGGCGCACCCTCGCCGAATTGCGGGACGCCGGGGTGCAGATCGCCATCGACGACTTCGGCACCGGCTACGCCGTTCTGTCGCACCTGAAAGATCTCCCGGTCGACACGCTCAAGATCGACGCGGTATTCGTGCACGAACTAGGCTCCAACGCAGGCGATCTGGCTATCGTGCGGGCGATCATCGCGCTTGCCGAGGCATTTGGCCTCCAGGTGGTCGCCGAGGGCGTCGAAACTCCCGCCGCCGCACTGACTTTGATGCGGCACGGCTGCCACCGGGCACAAGGGTTTTTGTTCTCCCGCCCGGTGCCGGCTGCCGCCGCTGAAGCACTGTTGGCTTCGCGCTGGATCGCGATGCCTGCCTTGGCCGACAGTCAGGCCCTGGTGATCTGACGCGCGACCGGCACCCCCGTGCCGTCAGCCAGGTCCTGGAACTGCAACCCGTGCGACATGCGGTGCTAAGAACGACGCCCGGTGGTAGGCGGCACCAAACTGCACCGTCGCGCGCCTGCCGTAGCTGGCGGCAATCGGCGGTGCAGACCCCTCGAGGTGCCCCGGGCGAAGCTGTAAGGGACGTTGCCGGTGGGTCTCGGGCGCGTTGACCGCACCCAATCCGCACAAACCGACCGTCCACATAGTTGTCCATATTACATACCGTTCGAATGATGTCCATCTTATAAAAAACTTGCAGTCTCCTCCGGCGAATCCTCCGCCGTCATGCTGGGGTCGTCGCGGTAGACGGTCGCGTTCGAATACCGGCGACTTGGCAGCCTGCGGGGCACATATTTTTCTTCCGACATCGAGGTAACCCACGATCTCGTGGGGCGACGGTCATAATTGATCCATGGAGCGGCGACGAAACCCCCCTAGCGACCAGACTCCGAGCGAAACCCTGCGGCAACTGCCCGCCCAGGTTGTCCTCGAGCGAATCCCGGTGCCGGTGCTCGCCATCGCCGACGACGGCAGCATCCTGTTCGCCAACACCGGGTTTGCCGACATGCTGGGCTACACCCCGGAGGAGATCTCGGCCCTGGAGTTCCGGCAGATCTTCGACGAGGTGCCGGCGGCCGGCGAATCCGTACTCTCGGTGATGCACGCGCTAGCGAATCTGGTTGTCTCACTGGCACATCGAGACGGATCCACCGTCCGGGCGCTGATGAGCAAATCAGTACTGACCCGTACCGACGACCGGGTGGCACTCGCCACCTTCCAGGATCTGACCGAACAGCTTTGGCTCGACGAACGGTAGAAGTTCGCCACCGACGAACGTTTAGCGCGAGTTCCTCACGGCAGATCCTCCGGCGCGCCATCCCCATTCGGACTCGGCAGGAGACGCAACGCCTCCCGCGCCAGGAATTCCCGAAAATACGGCAGCGCGTCCTCCGCCACCGTGGCGGGCAGCAGCACCTCCCACATTCTCATCAGCCGCCCGACGCCGTCTCCGCCGGTAGCCTGCGAGAGCAGCCAGGTTCCGAGCATGGCGCCGAGGATCGACTCACCGATCAGGTCCGGGTCGAGGTCCTCGCGCATGTCGCCCTCGGCGATCGCCCGCCGGGTCTGGGTGGCGAACTCGGTCATCCACCTGGTGAAGACAGCGACGGTCGTCTCGTGCGAGTCGGCCAGCGCGAAAACCAGATGCCCGGCAGCCTTGGCCTCCTTGTCGGTGGCCAGCGCATCGGCGACCGCGAACATGCCGTGGATCATGCCCTCAAGTGCCGGCGAGGACGGTTGGCACCTGCTCTGGAAGGTGTTCAGCAGGGTGGCGAAGCCGCCCTCGATGATCGCCACGACCAGAGATTCGATGGAATCAAAATGGTGGTACAGGGCGCCCTTGGTCACCCCGGCCCGCTCGATGATCGCGGCCCGCCCGGCCGCCACGTAGCCGACCTCACTGAACACGTCGATCGCCGCGTCGATCAGCTTCCGTCGGGTCACCTCCGACCGAGCCTGCCGCGCCATCAGCGGACCCCATTGGCGGAATTGTGGGAATCCTGCCGACTCACAGTGGTTTTGATGGCTAAGGCCGTTCGCCTCCTGATGAACTGACCGAAATACCCGATCCGGTCGGCCGGCGTGATGCCGGGTAGCAAGACCCCCCAGCTCTTCGCGAACTGGAGCAGAAACTGCTCGGGATCGTCGAGGTCACCGGCCTGCCGCAGCCCCAGATACGTATGCGTCAGCACCCGCGCCACGTCCTGCGGGTCACGTTGTTCGATGATGTCGCCCTCGGCGACGGCCCGTTGCGCTACCGCGGCAATGGTCGCAATCCACTGCGCCAGCACAGCGGCCTGCAGTCCCTCGGCGCGGCCGACCACCGGAAGCAGGTGCAGGACCGCCCTGGCGGCGTCCTGGCTGATGTCCTCGACGGCCGTGAGGTAACCGATGTCGATCAGGGTTTCCAGACCGGAGAGTTTGCGGTCGATCAACTCCGCTACCGCCGCCTCGGCGGCCGCGAGTCGATTCTCGATGACGGCCAGTGCCAGTGCGTGCTTCGAGCGGAAGTGAAAGTACATCGCGCCCTTGGTCAACTCCGCCTCGGCGAGGATGTCGTCGAGGCCGACATCGTGGTAAGGCCGCTCAGCAAATTGGTGGGCGGCCGCGCGAAGAATCTGTTGGCGCGTCGTATCCGCACGCCGATCGGTCAAATCAGCCAATGTGTGATCCCGGGATCAACGTCGCCGCCGTTCGGCACTCATACCCCATCGCGGCAAGGCTAGCAGTCGGCAGTTCATATAGCTGCGCTGCTAATACTTTTAGTTCACGTAGTAGTTCGTATCTGTTCTCCACGCATGGTTGATATTCGCTAGACGGATATGCGGTTTGCGCTGACTGTTTCCGCTTGTTTTTTCGGAGCCCACCACTCAGGACATCGCGAATACGAGGAACTGGGTCACCTCACCGGGTGTGAAGTTGTCATCGCTGACAAGCACCACCGTTCGGCGGCCGTCGGGCAGTCGCGGACCCAGCGTGATCCCTTCGATGTTGTCCAGCGGCGAGAGCCCCGGCGTGGTGGACAGATCGGCCAGCAGGGTCTTGGTCATCGGTGTGACCGCGGCTGCGGTCAGCGACGGCACAGTCAGCACGTCGGTGGCACCGGTGGTCTCGGCACGAAACACCCGGACGGTCGGCGATGTGCTGAATGCACGCTCCACCACCAGAAATGTCGTGTCGGACAGCGCGACCAGATCGGTGAGACCGTTGGTTTGCGCAGGAGCGGCAGCCGCCTCCAGCGGGTAGGCGTACTGAGCCACCGGCCTGGTGGCGTCGACGTCGAACGCGGTGATCCGGGTCAGTGCGCCGTGCTCGCGGTCCGGCAGGTCGCCGTCGTCGTAACCCGGCCCTTCCATCCCGGCGAACAGCAGTCGGCCGCCGGGCGCGAGCGTCAGCCCTTCCAGCGTGGTGTTGCGCCGGGGCCCGGTGCGCTGTGCCGACATGGCCAGGCCCGGCGGCATGCTGAACCGGCCCAGATAGCTGCCGTCCAGCCCGGCGATCCTGATCCAGGGGTCGGCCAGCACCGGCCCGGCCGGGGTGGCGGTGCGTCGCTCACCCTCCGATGACCAGTACAGCCGCTGCCGGCCGCTGTCGAAGGCGATGCCCTCCGGGTCCGGTGGCACCACCGGTGTCGCACCCTCGAGCGACTGGGGCCCGAACAGCCAGCCGTCGTCGTCGAGCAGCGGTCGGGTGGCGACCACAGAAACTTCGTCAACACCGCTGTCTGACAACGGAAGCCGCACCGTATAGAACCGGGCGGGGTTCTTCGACGAGCGGTCGTCGCTGATCACGTAGTAGGAGTCGCGCCCGGCGTCGTAACTGATCGCCGAGAGCCCGCCGATCGTGGTGCCGTCGAACGTGGCGTTCGGGGCCACCTGAACCTGGCCCAGGTACCGCAGCCCAGCGAGGATCGGGTCGAGGGCCTTGAGCCTGCCCCCGGCGATGCGATAGCGGGTGGTGGCGATACCGGCCGGACAGCACGACGGCTCGTCACCGACCGGCCACTGGTACTGCACCGTCACGGCATCCGCACCGGAGGACAGCACAGTGGTGTAGGGCTTCGGGCTCGGGGTGGGGCTGCCCAGCGGGGTGTCGTGATCGAAGAACAACAGTTGTTCCGGGCTGGCCGGCGTCGCGTCGCTCAGGGTCAGCTTCACCCAGTGCAACCGGCAGTTCCTGGTGTATCCGCGGGCACTTTCGGTCCAGGTCGAGTGCGTTGTGACGGCGGGAACCGCCGCGATGGCCCGACGTACCGTGTCCGCGCTAGGACCGTCGACGGCACTGCAGGGCTCCGCCGGCGGCACCGGCGGAGCGGCCGGCCGCAAGCCGCAACCGGCGATCGCCACGCCTACGGTCACCAGCATTGCGACCATGCTCTGACCCGGCACCAGCCAAGCTTATGGCCCGCCCCCCAATCGGCCGGGCGTTCATCTTTTAGGCTGTCGTCGTCGATGCCCGAAACATCAATGAGGAGTATCACCCATGGCGTGGTTCCTTGCGTTGAATGCAGCACCCACCAAGGGCGGTCAAGCGCCGACCTACGAACTGCAGGAATCAGCCGATATCGAACGGATCACCCAGGAGATGGCCACCTGGGCGGCTGCCGACCGGGCCGTCGCAATTCCCGCGGTCTTCAACAACGGCCGCCAGAACGTCATGCTGTATGTGCGGCCGGCCGCGTGGGGTGCGTGGGCTATCTACGAATTGACCGACGCCGAGCGGCGCGAGATGTTGGCCGCAAGCCCGCTGATCAATGCACTCGCCCAGGCTCGGGCTGCCAAGCAGCAGCAACAACAACAGCCGCAGGCGACCGGTCCGTCGGTGATTCCGCGGCTGGACTGACCGCTCACAACTGGCCTGGTCTGGCCTGGTGGCTCCCCCGGATGGACTCGAACCATCAACCGTCCGATTAACAGTCGGAAGCTCTGCCAATTGAGCTACAGGGGATTGCTGTCCGCGTGGACTCCAGAGATTCTAGCGTATCCGGGCCGCAGCGCCGCCCCACCGGGGTCGCCGCAAAACACCCGCTCGCCCGGTGAGGCAAGATGGGGCCAGGATCGAGCCACTGCACCGTCTTCAAGTAAGGGACCACGTTGATCGGGTACGTCGTCGTGCTGGGGGCCGGCTATGTGATGGGCACGAAAGCCGGCCGTCGTCGCTACGAGCAGATCGTCGGCACCTATCACGCGTTGACCGACAGTCCGATCGCCAAGTCGGTGATCGAAAAGGGGCGGCGCAGCATCGCCGGCCGGATCTCACCGGACCCTTCGATGGTGCGGCTCACCGAGATCGAAGAGGGCACCGTCGTCATCGAACCCCAGAAGCCGGACTCCGGCTAAATCCCTGCGGTCAGGCGGTCAGATCATCGCCGCTGGCCTGCTCCAGCAGGCTGCGTCGATAGGCCTCCATGGCGACCAGATCGCCGAACAGGGCGTGGTACTCGTCGCTGTGCTCGACGGGCGACATGCGCTGCAACTTGGATTTAACCTCGGCGATCTGCCGACCGACCCACACCTCCTGCAGTCGGGCCAGCACCCCGCCGATGTAGCGCGGCAGTTTCTCGTCCTCGACCCGGATGGATTCCACGATCAGTTCGTGAATGAGCCCCACGGTCAGGGGTGAGACGGTCTTCTCGCGCACCGCCTCGATCCACTGCGCGCCCGCCGCCGCAGCCCCGGTGCCGCTGGTGCCGCCGGCTGCATCGATCGCGGTGCGCACGGCCACATACCCGGGGTGGGTGAAGCTCTCCACGGTCAGCGTGTCGAAGACCGGGCCGGCCAGCGCCGGGTACTGCAGTGCCGATTTGAGCGCCTCCCGCTGCGGCCACAGGGTCGGGTCGGTCGGGTTGGGGCGCGGCATCGCCGGCTCCCGCTGCTCTCCGGCATCCTGGGATGCCCGGCTGACGGGGACACGGAGGCTCTTGGGTTGTCCGGCGCTCTTAGCCTCGGCCCGCGCTCGGCCGATCACCTGCGCAACATCGTCCCAACCCACCCAGCCGGCCAGCTGCCGCGCGTATTCGTCGCGCAGCGTCGGGTCCTTGATCTGGGCGACCATCGGCACGCAGCGCCGCAGCGCCGCCACCCGGCCCTCCGCAATCTCCAAGTCCATCTCGCCGAGTGCGGTTCGAATAGCGAACTCGAACAGCGGGATTCGACGTGCCACCAGGTCACGGAGCGCTTCGTCGCCGTGCGCGATCCGCAGATCGCACGGGTCCATGCCGTCGGCGGCCACCGCGACGAACGACTGCCCGGCCAGGTTCTGTTCGCCTTCGAGCGCTTTCAGCGCGGCGGCGCGGCCGGCCGCGTCGCCGTCGAACACATAGATCAGCTCGCCGCGGAAGAACTTGTCGTCCATCATCAGCCGGCGCAGCACCGCCAAGTGCTCGTCGCCGAAAGCGGTGCCGCACGAGGCGACCGCGGTGGCGACCCCGGCCAGGTGCATCGCCATCACATCGGTGTAGCCCTCCACGACGACGGCCTGATGCCCCCGGGCGATGTCGCGCTTGGCCAGGTCGAGGCCGAACAGCACGTTGGACTTCTTGTACAGCACCGTTTCGGGGGTGTTGACGTATTTGGCCTCCATCGGGTCGTCGTCGAAGAGTCGGCGCGCCCCGAACCCGATCACCTCCCCGGCCGAGGTGCGGATCGGCCAGAGCAACCGGCGGTGGAACCGGTCCATCGGCCCGCGCCGGCCCTGCCGCGACAGACCGGCTGCCTCCAGCTCCTTGAACTCGAAGCCCTTGCGCTGCAAGTGCATCGTCAGCGTGTCCCAGCCCGGCGGGGCGAACCCGCAGCCGAACCGCTCGGCGGTCGCGGCGTCGAATCTGCGCTCGGTCAGATAGCGCCGGGCCGGCTCGGCTCCCGGTGAGTTCAGCGCCGCGGCATAGAACTCCTGGGCCGCCGCGTTGGCGGCGACCAGCCGGCTGCGGCTGCCGCGTTCCCGCTGGGTGTTGGTGGCCGCCGCGCCGGTGTAGGTGATGGTGTAGCCGATCCGGTCGGCCAGCATCTCCACCGACTCGACGAAGCTGGCGTGTTCGATCTTCTGCACAAACGCATAGACGTCGCCGCCCTCGCCGCAGCCGAAGCAGTGGAAATGGCCGTGGTTGGGCCGGACGTGAAACGACGGCGACTTCTCGTTGTGGAATGGGCACAGCCCCTTGAGCGAATCCGCTCCGGCGCGTCTGAGCTGGACATAGTCGCCGACAACATCCTCGATCCGGACACGTTCGCGGATGGCGGCGATGTCGCGATCGGAGATGCGGCCGGGCACCGGGTCAGTCTAGAGCGCAGAGCCGGGCTCAACGTGGCGTGCTCTATGCTCGGGTCGATCAGCGCCGACGTCAGGGAGCACAGATGAGTTTGCGAGGCCGCCTACTAGCCGTTGCCGCCGTCGTCGCGCTCGTCGTGGTGGGCGTGGTGGTGTGGCTGGTCATCCCCGATGGGTCGCGCAACTCCTCGACCGGCCCGGCCGCCTCGACCGTCACCGGAGCGGCCGTCAAACAGGTCCTGCTCGACGGCGCCGAACTGACGAAACTGCTCGACGAGCCCTTCGAAGAGGCTCCGGGATCGCCCGTGTACGGGGGTTTCGACGAGATGGACGGCTCATCCCCACCCGGCGACTGCATCGGGGTCGTGGACGTCGCACCGCAGAACGTGTACCAGTCGGCCAGTGTGCAAACCTACGCGCGCGAGACGTGGGCGGTCGCGGAACCCGGTCATTCGAATTCCAAGCCACTGACTTCCAAGGTGATGTTCGTCAAGGAGGCAGTGGTCACCCTGCCGAGCGCCGCAGACGCCCAGGCGCTCTTCACGAAGTTCTCCGAGCAGTGGAAGCGCTGCGATGGGCAGGCCGTGAACCAAGGGCTGCCCACCCGTGATGCGGACAGTCCCCCGCACCTGCCCGGCACCGAGATGCACATCACCGATGTCCGTGTCACCGACACCGTTCTGGCCGCGTCCGTCGTGCTCGACAAAAACCCGAAAGCACCTGATACCCGGGCCATCGGCGTGCAGGGAAATTGCCTCGTCGGCGTCCTCATCGCGTTCACCGGGATCGAGAACGCCAGCGGCTCGGGCGATCCCACGTCCAGCAGCATCGACGCGGTGCAGGCGATGATGGATAAGATCAACAAACTCAGCTGATCTCGACTCAGCTGATCTCAACCGCGAGCCGCTCCAGTCGCCCCTCCGTGCAGGACGCTATCTGGTCGACGATCACCCGCAGTCGGGCGTTGTCGTCGGTCGCTGCGCTGAACGCGGCGGCGAACATGGGGTCCAGGGTCCCCGGCGCACCGGCGAGCAGCAGGTGTGCCACCGCGTGGACGCGTTCGCGCTGCCGCGACTGCTGCTCTCGATGCTCGAAATCAGACATGATGAATTGCACCGCAAGGGTTTTCAACACCGCAACCTCGGCGCGTACCAGCCGGGGCACCTGGAGATTCCCCTGGTAGCGGGCCAGCGGGCCGGGGCCGGCCGCCGCGCGGGTGGCGGTGATCGCCGCCGAGGCGAACCGGCCGACCAGTTCGCTGGTCAATCGCTTGAGCGCCACCGACGCCGACAGCGTGGCGTCGTATCCGCCCGCGGCAGCCACCACCGGCAGCTCGGATAGCCGGTGGGCGGCTTCGGCCAGGTTGTCAGCACCGGCGGGGTTGCCGAGTCGGGCGAGTTCGGCGGCAGTCGCGTCGTCGGCAAGCACCCGCAGGTCGATACGGCCCGAGATGACGCCGTCTTCGACGTCGTGAACCGAGTAGGCCACGTCGTCGGCCCAGTCCATGATCTGCGCCTCCAGGCAGACCCGGCGCTGCGGTGCACCCTGGCGCATCCAGGCGGCGGCGGCGCTGTCGTCGTCGTAGAAGCCGAACTTGACCTGCCCCGGCCGTCGCGGCCACGGGTATTTGGTGACCGCGTCCAACGCCGCGCGAGTCAAGTTCAGCCCGGCGCTGCGGCCTTGGTCGTCAAGGGCTTTGGGTTCCAGGCCGGTCAGGATGCGGAAGTTCTGGGCGTTGCCCTCGAACCCGCCGCAGGGCTGCGCGAGTTCATTGAGCGCCTGCTCCCCGTTGTGCCCGTACGGCGGGTGGCCGATGTCGTGGGCCAGGCCGGCCAGGTCGACCAGATCGGGATCGCAACCCAGCCCGATCGCCATCCCCCGGCCGATCTGGGCCACCTCCAGCGAGTGGGTCAGCCGGGTGCGCGGGGTGTCCCCGTCGCGGGGACCGACGACCTGGGTCTTGTCGGCCAGCCGGCGCAGCGCGGCGCTGTGCAGCACGCGGGCGCGGTCGCGGGCGAAGTCGGTGCGGTGCTGGGGTGCCATGCCGGACAGGCTTGCGGTCTTGGGCACTTCAGCCACCATGCGGTCACGGTCGCGGTCGCGGTAGGGATCGGTCATCGGCGCCACTCTATTTCCCGTGTCCGCCGGGGATGCGCGTGCCACAGATTTATAGGGTCCGACAGCCAATGGCATATAGATTGACCAGCATGCGTATCACTCGCCTGCTGGGTGCGCTGCTGGTGGCCCTGATCACCGGACTGCTGGTCGCACCGGGTGCCGCCGCGGAGCCGCCGCTTCGGCTACCCGGCTCGGTCACCGACCACGCCGGCGTCCTGTCACCGACCGACGCGGCCGCCGTGGCCAGCGCCGTCGACCGGCTCTACACCGACCGGCACATCCGGCTGTGGGTGGTCTACGTCGACATCTTCTCCGGGCAGACCGCCGAGAGCTGGGCCCGCAGCACGGCCGGCCTCAGCGACCTGGGCAGTCAAGACGCGCTGCTGGCGGTTGCCACCGGCGACCGCGGGTATGCGTTCCTGGTGTCGCAGGGCGCGGCCGGCGTGCACGCGAAGCAGGTCGATGCGTTGCGGCGCAACCAGATCGAGCCGGCACTGCATCGCGGCGAGTGGGCCGATGCGGCGGTGGCGGCCGCTACCGGTCTCGACGCGGCGGCCGAGCCGGCCTCGCTGGACTGGGCGTCGCTGCTGATTGCCCTGGCGGCGATCGCACTCGCCGGCGTGGTGGTGCTGTTGGTGGTGCGTTATCTCCGCAAGCGGCGGCGCGGCGCGGCACTGGCGGCGGCCCGGCAGCTCGACCCGACCGATGCGAACGCACTGGCGGACGTGCCGGTGTACGCCCTCGACGACCTGTCGCGGTCGACGGTGGTCGAGGTCGACAACGCGGTGCGCACCAGCACCAACGAGTTGGCGCTGGCGGTCGACGAGTTCGGCGAGCAGCGCACACAATCGTTCGCGGCCGCCGTCGACATCGCCGAAGCCGCAATGACGTACGCCTTCACCGTGCGCCAACAACTTGACGACGCCATTCCCGAGACCCCGGCGCAGCGGCGGGAGTTGCTGATCGGGGTGATCGTCACCACGGCGAAGGCCGACCGCGAACTGGAAGCCCAGCGCACCGCATTCGAGCAACTGCGCGATCTGGTGGCCGACGCCGGCGCCCGGCTGGACGCGCTGACCCAGCAGTTCGTCGAGTTGACCGCGCGCATCCCCACCGCCGAGCAACGACTCACCGGGCTGCACAACGAGTTCAACGTCAACGCACTGACGTCGGTGTCCGGCAACGTCAAAACCGCCCAGGATCGGGCAGCGTTCGCCGACCGCAACATCAGCCGGGCGCGGCAACTGGCAGACCATCCGGTCACCGGCGGGCAGAGTGAGCTGGCCGATGCGGTGCGAGCCATCGAGGCGGCGTTGGGACAGGGCCGTGCACTGCTCGACGCGGTGGACAGCGCCGCCCGCGACATCCGGCACGCGGTCGCGACCCTGCCGGAGTCCATCGCCGACGTCGAAGCCGGCATCGCGGCGGCCAACGTGCAGCTTCAGCAAGGGTCTAGCTCGCACCGGTCCGAGCTGACCGCCGCGCGCGACACCGCAGTGAAAGCCGTCGCCACTGCCCGGGCGTCCGCCGACCCGCTGGGCGCATTCGCCAAGCTCACCAAAGCTGATCTGCGACTGCACCAACTGCTCGACACCCTCGCCGAGGAGCAGGCGGCCGCCGATCGGCTGGCCCGCGCGCTGGATCAGGCGCTGTTCGCCGCGCAGTCCCGGGTGCGGGCGGTCTCCGACTACATCGACACCCGCCGCGGCAGCGTCGGCCCGGAGGCACGCACCCGGTTGGTCGAAGCGCGCCGCCGGCTGGAGAGCGCCCAGACCAAGCGCTCGACCGACGCTTCCGCGGCGATAGCCGAGGCCAACAATGCTGCGACGCTGGCCGCCGCGGCGCAGTCGCTTGCCAAGGCGGATGTCCAGTCGGCGCAGCGGGCGTCCTACGGGCGCTACGGCGGTGGCAGCGGCGGCGGCGGTGACACCGGCGCGATGCTCGGCGGGATCATCATCGGCAACATCCTCGGGGGGATGGGCGGCGGCTCCGGAGGTTCGGGCGGCTCGGGCGGTTGGAGCCCGACCTCGTTCGGGGGTTCCGGCGGGGGCTTCTTCGGCGGCGGCGGCCGGTTCTAGGCCCCTCCGGTCAGCAGCCCTTGAGTCGCACCGCCAGATAGTCGGCCACCGAGTCAAGAGCCACCCGCTCCTGGGCCATGGTGTCCCGCTCGCGGACCGTGACGGCCTGGTCTTCGAGGGTGTCGAAGTCGACGGTCACGCAGAACGGGGTGCCGATCTCGTCCTGACGGCGGTAACGCCGGCCCACCGCCCCGGCGTCGTCGAAGTCGACGTTCCAGCTCTTGCGCAGCTCAGCAGCCAGATCGCGCGCCTTCGGCGAAAGATCGGCATTGCGGCTCAGTGGCAGCA